>JASJEG010000139.1 GCA_030064765.1 Acidimicrobiia bacterium
ATCCACGGGCAGCACCACACTCGAGCTGCCCCGGTCGACAAGTGCCGCAGATAGCGCGTCGGTATCGAACGGTTGATTGCCGGCCACGAGGACGAAATTGCCCCCTGCCTCGCCCGCCAGATAGCTCGGAGGGGCCAACACCAGCACATGGTCAAACACTTCGGCCAGGGTGGCGGTTTGTGCCCTGGCGAAGCCGAGCGGCGGGTAGTCGATCAAGTTGAGTACGTAGAACCCACCCGGTGCCATTCGCGCAGCAAAGCTCTCGGCGAACTCCTTGGTGGTGAGATGCCAGGGAACCGCCGGACCGCCGAAGGCATCACCTACGACGACGTCATACGTTGCGAGGGGTGTCGCCTCCAGCGTGATGCGGGCGTCGCCGGTGCGAATGTCGAAGGCTGATCGATCCAGGCCGAGATCGTCCTCGGCTATGTCAACGATTTGGGCGTCGAGCTCCAAGACGGTGTTGAGTCCGCCCGGATGCGTAGCGGCAACGTAGCGGGGGAAGGTGAAGCCACCACCGCCGATCGAAAGGGAACTAGCGGCACCGTCGGGCAGCTGGGTGTCCAGGACGGCACCGAAGATGCTGGCATAGCGAAAGGACAGATAGGTCGGGTCCTCGAGGTCTACATAGGAGTGGCGGAGAGTGTCGAGCCATAGGATGCGACCGTTGGGTCGATCGGGGTCGATTTCAACGCGGACGCAGTAGTAGGCCGTCTCGTGCTCGCACCGGGAAGGTGCAGCGAGGGCCGTGGTCGTTGCCAGCAAACCGATTACCAGGACCGAGACCACGGCGGTGGTGGCGGCTATGCCGCTGCGTGCTCCGTAGAAGATGCCGGCGGCAATGAGCGCAGCTCCGACGACGATGGTGACGGTACGGCTGGGCCAGGCAGCGACGAGCACGAATCCGGTGATGAAGGTACCGAAGATTGCGCCTGCGGTGGCAATTGCCGAGAGACGGCCCACGACGGCGCCGGTCTCCTCGAGTGTGTGGAGCCGGATCTTGGTGACTGTGGGCGTCACGGCCGAGAGTACGGCGGCCGGGGCGAAGAAGCTGACTGCGGCGAGGAAGACGATGTCGAAGGGCTGATTTGACATCGAAGGCCCGATGAGGGTGACGATCGGGTAGGTGAGGAGCGCCAGCAGGCCGCCGGCAACGAGCACTGCCGGCAACACCCGCGTTGGTGGGTAGCGGTCGGCGGCCCGGCCTCCCAGCCACGAACCGAGTGAGATCCCGGCGAGGACCGTGCCGATGATTCCGGTGAAGGTTTCCAGCGTGACTCCGACATACGGTGCCATCATTCGCCCGGCGAGGATCTCGAGTACGAGAACCGCGGCGGAGCTGAAGAAGACGAGCGCCCTGGCCGAAATCGTTGACATGGCGGTCGAGTATCGCAGACCGGTTAGAGTTGCGGATCGCCCGGGGCGTTTAGCTCAGTTGGCTAGAGCGCTTCCCTTACAAGGAAGAGGTCACTGGTTCGAGTCCGGTAACGCCCACCGAAGGAGCCCCCTTTGATCAGGGGGCTTCTTCAATGTTCACGGGATCTTCAGGCATTCTCCAAGACAGATGGCATTTCGCGCCATTTCCGCGGATTCCCACCGTTCGCGCCCTCCCGCGCCCTATCCGCGCCCTCGCCCGAGACGAGCGGGCCGGCCCAAACCAAGAACTCTCTCTTGGTCGGGTCTGACCCTGCCCTCCGCCGAGGGGAGAGCTGTTTGGCCCTCTTCCGGGACTCAGCCGGCCAATACCCGGCTGCGACCACTACATGGTGTCCGCAGCCCTGACCGTGCCGGCTGTCCCGTTGACCGTCACCGGTTGCCCGTCGTGGAAGCGTTCCATGGCTCCCTCGCAGCCCACTACCGCCGGCAACCGGTATTCGCGGGCAACGATCGCAGGATGCGACAACAGCCCGCCGCCTTCGGTCACGAGTGCGCCGATGTGGGGGAATACGACCTCCCACGGCGAGGTCGTGATTGGCGCAATGAGAACCTCGCCGGGCTGGATCCGGTCGAGATCGGCTGCGCTGTGGACGATTCGAGCCGGTCCGGTGAATGATCCCGGTGAGGCGGCAACCCCGTCGGCGCCGCTGGGCAGCTCGGAGGGGCGACTGTCGTGTGCAATGACCAAGTTGAACATCCGCATGATCCGACCGACGTTGCGCGAGAACAGATTTGGATCCGGCAGAGTTGGGTGACTGCCAAAGAACGGAGGGGGGACCTGCCCCAGCGCCCACTGCCGATTGCCGCGCCGGGTGCGGATCAGGTTCGCCCGGTCACCGCCGTCGACCAACCAGCTGCAGACCTCGTCCAACTCGAGGAAGCAGACGTGCACCGGGTCGGTTGTCTGGCCGGCGGCAACGAGGCGACGTCCCGCCTCAAGAGCGATCAGCCGCACCGTCCCCATGACCCGGCTGTGAACTGCTTCGCCCTCCTCTCGGATCGGGTAGGTGGTGCGGGCGGCGGCAACCAGCTCATCGAACCGGGTGGCGGCCGCAGCATCCAGCCGGCTTCGCAGCTCGGCGGCGACGGCCAGAGCGTCGGGCGTTGGATCTACGTCCGGCGGCAGGGTGACAACGCGAGTCAGCTCCGCCGCCGGGTCCTCCAGCATCGTCCGATCGAACAGATCAAAACCGAGGATGCGCTGGCCGTGTGCCCGGAGGTGGTCTCGGTAGGCGGCGGCGAACACCGGATCGGCTGCGGTGAGGCGATCGAGTACGTCACCGCCTCCCGACGTGATCGCAACCCGCGCCGCCGGGGTGAGGGCGGCGGCCAATGCCACCATGGAATCCCGGTACTCGGCCCGGCTCGCACCGGCGATGAGTCGGGTTACGGTCTCGATATCGCCGAGTCCGTTGTCAGTGAGGAAATCGAGTAGATCGCCCAGCGGGATCAGGTAGGACGGGTCGGTGATCATGTTCCATTCGAACGTCGACCGTTGTTCTGCGACGGCGTCCCGCAACTCCGTCGCCAACTCGTTGTTGCTGAGCGAGGTGAAGTCCAAGTCATACCACTTGGCAAGCTTCGCTTCGGTTTTGGGGCGGATCTCGTCGCGCCACTGTGCGACCAGCTGCTGGTCGACCCGTTCGGCGAGCGCCCGCTTCGCCGTCCGTTCTCGCCGCCGCAATGCGGGAATGAGGCGAAACATGGTGCGCATGATCGGAGCCGGCGGAGGAGGCAGCCCCGGCTTGCCCATCGGTGGGACCACCTGGATGTAGAGGTAGCCGTTGATGTTGCGCATTGCGATGTGATCGAACGGGGCGCCGTAGTGCTCAACTAGGAGGCGGCTGCCCTGTTCAAAGGCGGGAGTGAACATCGAGGCGGTGAGTGGGGTCATTGGCACGCGGTTGTGGGTGGAGTCCCACTCCCACGGCCCGGGTGGGACCTCCTCGTCCAGAGGAATCGGTTCGACGTCGAGCGTGGTGATGGGGCGGGCCTGGAGCAGTTGCACCTGTCCGCCGTTGATGGCCCACTCGATGTCCTGTGGGCTGCCGGCGATCTCCTCGCAACGTCTGGCGAGGGCGGCGATCTCCTTGGCCCGGAGCTCGTCGAGTACTCCACGGTCCTGGCGGCATTCGGCGTGATGGTTGACGCTCCACAGCTCGCCGGTCTCCTCGCCGGCTGCGAGCCGGTCGCCCAGCCCGGCGACGGCCTCGATTACTACCCGGTCGGCCCCGGTGACCGGATCCCTGGTGAATGCGATGCCGGCGGCGGTGGCGTCGATCATTGGCATGACGAGTACAGCCATCGCCAGGCTGCGCTGTGCCGAGTAGGCCGCGACGTGGGCACCTTCGACTGAGGCGCGCACGGTACGGATGGCGGCGGCGATGCGGCCCGGTTCGGAGGCTACGCCGAGCACGGTCTCGAACTGGCCGGCGAAGGAGGCGTAGTCGAGGTCTTCGCTGGCTCCGGAGGACCGGATCGCCAGTGCAGAGTCGGCAAAGCGGGTTGCCACCTGAGCGGCCAGCTCGTCGAGTTCACCGTCGGATGCTTCGGCCGGGATGACCATCGCCGGTGGCACGGGTAGGCCGGCACGAGCGAGCGGTACCAAGCCGGCGGCCTTGCCGCCGATGGTGAGGCCATCGTGGTCGTCGGTTAGGGCGAGCGGCTTGATGTGGGGGCGGGTGGTCATGAGGAGGCTCCTTCGGTGATGTGTTGGGCGGCGGCGATGTTGCGTCGTTCGATGTCGTCGAGGAGGCTCGCCACCGACCGCTCCATTACGGGGATGATCTCTTCGGGAGACATGCCGAACCGCTCGCCGATGAGGATGACATTGCTGGAACCCAGCAGATGGCGCAGGGCGACAAAGTCTTGCCTGGCCTCGTCTGGGTCGAGGTGGGGGAATCGTTCCTGGAACAGGGCCCAGTAGCGATCGTCGCGATCCGTGCGGAACTCGCCGGAAGTGATGCCGACCGCAAGGCCACGGCGGAGTGTTTCCCGGTGGGTGGCGCCAAAGCCGACGATTTGCGGAATGCTGGACACCCACCGGTCGAAGGACTCGAGCACATCATGCGGGGCGGCATCGTCGACGGCTGCATCGATTTCGGCACCCACCGCGTTGATCAACTCGCGGCGGCTGGGGAAGTGGCGGTACAGCGTGCGGTGCGACACCCCGGCGGAATCGGCGATCGCCTGCATGGTGATCGATTGCGGGTCGGCCTCCCCAAACACCATCGCCGAGGCGGCCTCGATGATGGCGTGGCGCGTGCGATCGAGCTGACTGATACGTTGATTCATGTCATACCTTATGTCGTGAATGCACAGAGTATGACACGATGACATACGGTATGTCAACTGTCGAGGGAGGAATCAACTGCCGCCGCCGCAGCTACTTCTGGGATTGCGAATCACACGGGCACACTGGGGCTCTAGCCGGCTTCCAACACCCCTGGCAATTCCCGGAAGCGAGTTGCATGATGGAAGGAGAGTGAGCTCAGGAGGCTCGCATGTGTGCCCGTGCTGTCGTTCGACGTCTGATTCTCATCGGTTCTCTCCTCCTTCTGTTGAGCACATTGGTGCCCTCGGCGGGGGCAAGTATGCCCACCGAACTCTGGTTCAACTGGTCGCTGACGATGCCCAACCACGGCGGAGGCGCTGTCGCCACCAGCGAAAGGTGGACCGTCATCGGGGGTCCGCAGTGGGGCCCGCCGGTCGGCGAACCCGGCGACTCCTTTGACCTGCGGGACTATGTCTACGTCGTCCCCGAGCCCGCCGGAGTACCGGCCGAGACCCTGGTCGCCTCCGACACGGAACCAGGAGACCGGTTCGGCTACGACGTGGCGGCGTCTGGCGACCGGATCGCGGTCGGCGCACCCGACGCCAATGACTCACGCGGCGCGGTCTACGTATTCACATTGGCGGAGGTGCCGTGGACCGAGACAAGGATCGACCCGGTGGCAGCCGACGGGAGCGGGTTCGGGACTGCAATCGGGCTCGATGGGACAAGACTCGTGGTTGCGACCACCGCAGGCGGTGTCGCGGTCTACGACCTCCACGACGGAGCGTGGGAGCGGTCGGATCTCCCCGACGTCCCGGCCGAGAACGTTCTCGGAGCGGATCCTGCAATTGCCGTCGACAGTGACACCGTGGTCGTCGGTCGCCCCGGGGTCGCCGACGAAGGAGTTGTGGACGTCTACACGAATACGGCAGCCGGATGGACGGTCGAGCGACTGATCGCTTCTGACCTGGCCGAGGTCGATGGCTACTCCGGGTTCGGGGCGTCGGTCGATGTCGAGCACGACTGCGTGATTGCCGGGGCACCCAATACATTTGTCGGTGGGGGCTATATGGGCGGTGCCTATGTCTTCTGCCGGGAACAAGAGGGCTGGTCGGAAACCAAGCTCAATGCGCCCGAACAGACAGATGATGACGGATTTGGAACCTCGGTTGCACTGCTCGGCACGTACTACGCAGACGTCGGAGCACCAAAACACGATGCTTTTGGCTACTACAACGCAGGCACAGTCTTCGGGTTCATACGATCCGGCGACTCCTGGACTCGGTCCTTCACTGACTATCCACCGCCCATCTCCGAGCGAGAGGAACTCGGCTTCGGGACGGCAGTCGATATGGCCCGGGGGGCCCATCTGGTTATCGGTGCCTCGGGTCCCAGCGAACCTGCGGCCAGCGGTTTTGTGCAGAGCTCTCTCGGCCCATTCCATGGTTCGTTCTGGGATGACGATGGGACGATGTTCAGCTTCGAGATCGAGCAACTGGCCACAGCCGGGATCACCAAAGGCTGCAACCCGCCGGTCAACGATATGTTCTGTCCCAACGACTCGCTGACCCGCGGCCAGATGGCAGCCTTCTTGGTGAGGGCGCTTGACCTCGCCGATGACGGCGGCGGCAACAGCTTCATTGACGATGACGGCTCGATATTCGAGAACGACATCGCCAAACTCGCCGCAGCCGGGATCACCAAAGGATGCAACCCGCCGGTCAACGATATGTTCTGTCCCAACGACAACGTGACCCGTGGACAGATGGCGGCGTTCTTGGTGCGTGCCCTCGGCTACACCGACGACGGTGGCGGCGACCTTTTTGTCGACGATGACGATTCGATCTTCGAAGCCGACATCGACAAACTCGCAACAGCCGGGGTGACTCGTGGCTGCAACCCGCCGACCAATGATCGGTTCTGCCCTGGGAGAAATGTGACGCGGGGGCAGATGGCAGCTTTCCTGTACCGAGCATTGGGATAGCTACAACGGCGGCTTGAGTTTCGACACGTCCGCCGCTGCCTTTTCCTCGAGTGCCTCGAGCACCTTCTCCGGGGTGATAGGGAGATCTCGGATCCGGATGCCGACGGCGTCGAAGATGGCGTTTCCTATGGCCGGGGGGGTGGCGGCGTTGGCGGGTTCACCTACGCCCTTTGCACCAAATGGTGCCTCGTCATGCACTGACTCCACGATGATCGGAACGATCTCAGGGATGTCGTGGATCGTTGCCAGCTTGTAGTCGGCGAAGTTCCCGTTCTCAACGCGTCCGTCCCGATACGAGAAGCTCTCGAAAAGTGCATTCGACACGCCCATCACCACGCCGCCCTCGATCTGCTGCTCGACGGTGAGGGGATTGATCGCTTTCCCAACATCGGCCGCGGCGGCGATCTTCACCACACGTATCACACCGGTCTCCACGTCAACCTCGACTTCGGCGGCGTGGGTGCACAACATCCAGAAGATGCTGCTGATCCACTCCTCTCCAGGATCGGCTTTGAGGAGGGGAGAACCGGCTGACGAGTAACGGGCGCTGGCAGTGATCCAGTAGCCCTCCTTGGAGTACTTCGACAGCAGGCCCTTCACCGTGATCTGATGCTCCCCATCGAGATCGAATATGCCGCCATCCCGTACCTCGAGCTCATCGGGGTCGACCTCCAAGTACCTACCTGCCAGGGCTACGAGCTCGGCTTGGACCTTGGTCCCGGCCTCGAGGACTGCATTGCCCATGTGATAGGTCGTTCGGCTCGACGCCACCGGTGAGTTGTACGGCGTTATTGCTGTGTCGGCGTCCGGCACCGAGACATCCTCGATTCGGATGCCGATTGAGTCGGCAGCGATTTGGGCGATGACGGTCCTTTGCCCCGCCCCGATCTCAGGAGCGGCACAAACCACAGCCGCACGGCCGTCCTGCCCGAGGTTGATCACGACGTTCGCACTCGATGGCGTCTTCGACGGCTTGATCATGGCGGCGATGCCCTTGCCGCGGCGAAGGTGAGGCGCAGGCTTGCGCTCGACCGAGCCCCAACCGATCTCAGTTGCGGCTCGCTTGATCGTATCGGTGAGGTTGATACCGTGCAGGATCTGACCGTTTATGTACGGGTCACCCTCCTCGTAGCCGTTCTGGAGACGGAATGCCACGGGGTCGAGACCCATCTCGGTGGTGATCTCGTCCATGTGAGTCTCGCAAGCCCACGTGACCTGCGTTGTGCCGAAACCGCGGAAGGAACCCGTTACCGGCTTGTTCGTGTAGACCTGCCTCGATAGGAGGCTCAGGTTGGGGATTCGGTAAGGGCCAATGATGGTCTGCGCGCCGCGAATCGAGACGTCGACTGTGTAGGCGGTGTAGGCGCCGCTGTCCCAAAGCACCTCCGCGCTGCGGGCCACCATGAATCCGTCGCGATTGATACCTGTCTTCAGCTTCAAGATCGCCGGCACGCGGGTCTGGGACGCAACCAGATCCTCTTCCCGTGTGAACTCGACTCGGACGGGACGCCCTCCGCTGTGGCGCGCCAGTCCCGCGGCAATGGCCTCCGCAATCGGTATGCCCTTGCCGCCGAACGTACCACCCACCTCGGCCGCGATCATGCGTATGCGACTGGGTTCGACGCCAAGTCCCGGGGCAAGTTGATCGCGGAGAATGAACGGGCGCTCGGATGACACCCAGACCGTGTAGCCGCCCGTGACCGAGTCGTACTGTGCGATCGCCACATGCACCTCTAGAGCGGCATGACTGAGGGCGTGGGCGGTGTACTCACCTTCGAACACGTAGTCCGACCTGGCGAATCCCGCCTCTACGTCGCCCCGCTCGTGGCGATAGATCGTGTTTATGTTGGTGTGTGGGACGATGTAATCCCCGGGACGCCGGTTGTACGTATGAAGGTCGGGGTGGACGAGCGGCGCATCGTTGGCCAGGGCGGCCCGCATATCCAGGACGGCCGGGAGTTCTTCGTATTCGACGCGGATGAGGCTGAGAGCCTCCTGCGCCTCGTGCTCGGTGGTGGCAGAAACAGCGACTACCGGTTCACCTGCATATCGGACCTCATCGATCGCCAGGATCGATTGGTCCTTGATCACCCCCCCGAAGAGCAGCGAGAAGTCGCGCCCCGTGACCACGGTCTGCACCCCTGGTGCGGCAGCAGCGGCCGACGTGTCGATCGACACGATCCGGGCACGTGGGTACGGACTACGCAGGACGGCACCGTGCAGCATGCCCGCGAGGGCCACGTCTACGCCGTAGATCGCCGCACCGGTGACCTTCGCGGCCGAGTCCACGCGAGGGATGCGGTTGCCGACGTAGCCGGTCACGGGTTCGCTCCCTTGATCTCGGTCACAGCCTCGAGGAGTTTGGGGTAGACCCCACATCGGCACAGAACCCCGCCCAGTGCGTTCTTGACGTCCTCGATCGCGGGCTGATCGTTCTTCCTGAATAGGGCGGTGGTGGTCAGCACCATGGCAGGCGTGCAGAACCCGCACTGAAGCGCCCCAGTCTTCACGAAGGCACGCTGCACGGCGGTCAGTTCGCCATCTTCAGCGAGGCCTTCGATCGTCTCGATCTCGGCTCCGTCTGCATCACCGGCAAGTACAAGGCACGAGGTAACCGGCTCGCCATCGTGGAGCACAACACAGGTACCGCACTCGCCAACACCACATCCCTCCTTGGTGCCGGTCAGCAACAACTCTTCGCGAAGCACCTCGAGGAGCGTGAGCCTGGGTTCGACGTGAACCTGGCGGAGCTTTCCGTTCACCGTGAGCTTGACTGTGATCATCATGCCGCCACCTCGACGCCCGCCGACGCCAAGGCGCCACGGAGCGCACGGTCGGTCAGCACCCGTGCCAGCTTCTCCCGATAGAAGGCACTCGCTCGCATGTCGTCGATCGGCATCGCTTCATGGCTTGCATTCTCCGCGGCCGTGGCCAACAGGGCCTGGGTGGCCCGCTTCGACCGGAGGAGCGTCTCGGTGCCGACAGCCCGGAATGGGGTCGGGCCTAGTGAGGCCAGTGCGATCCGACAGTCGACGATTTCGCCATCCCCATCTGCAAGAACACTCGCTGCCACCCCAGCAAGGGCAATGTCGGTCCCGCTACCTCGTTTTCCAAGCTTCACGTAGGCGGAGCCGAACCCTGGCGGCTGCAGCGGCAGAGTGAAGTGTGTGATGATGTCGGACTGGGCAAGCGAGGTCACGCCGGGTGCCACGTACAGCTTCTCGACGAGTTCCTCCCTTGCTCCCTCGGTTCCGATTATCGCTACACGAGCGTCGTGAACGATCAGAGCTGGTCCGAGATCCGACGCAGGAGAAGCCCGACCAACATTGCCGCCGATGGTTGCCAAGCCTCGAACTGGAGGAGAGGCGAGGATCGATGCTGCTTGCGCAAGAGCCGGATGGCGGGACTGAACCAGTTCGGACAACTCGACCTCGGTCACTCTCGTTAGAGCACCGATTCGAGTTGCATCATCCGCCGCATCTATTCCTGCGAGCTTGGGGATTCCCTTGAGATTGACCACGGTGGAGGGTTGGAGACGGCCAGTCTTCATGTCGACGACGAGGTCTGTCCCCCCGGCGAGAACAGATGCACCACCATCGGCTGCAGCAAGGATCCGAACCGCGTCTTCCAACGAGGCCGGCTCGTAGTAGTCGAATTTGAGGAGCCGCTTCAAAGCCCGCCCTATTCGTCCTCAGCGTCGCGCTCTCGGCGCAACGACACAAGCGTAACAGTTCCGGCGGACGGCCCACAAACGATTGCAGTCCCTGGCGTTCCCGCGACCATTGACTCTGTTCACATCCCTGCCACTAGGACTGTCGGTGCCAGCCGAGTCACCACGTTGGTTCGCGGTCTGTCCGGCTAGGCCCTCCGAAGAAGCCGCTGTTCCTTGGGGGCTTCTTCAAGGAATGCGGGGCAACCCGGAGATTCGGGTCGCTAGCCGGCAACTGCCGGGAGCTCGTCCAACGAGGCGATCTCGTGATCGATGTTCACGCCGTTCGGCCGAGTCTTGCGCGCCGGGTTGTACCAGCAAGCGGCGATCCCGAAGTTGTTGGCGCCGGTGATGTCCGACGAGAGGCTGTCACCGACCATCAGAGCCGTTGGCTTTTCGGGTTGGCCAAGCGCCACAAGAGCCAATTCGAAGATCGCAGCATCCGGCTTGGAGACGCCCACCTCGCCGGAGATCACGATGGCGTCGAAGAGCGGCTCGAGCCCGAGGCGAGCGATACGGGCCCGCACAACTTC
>JASJEG010000140.1 GCA_030064765.1 Acidimicrobiia bacterium
TCGGCTCCGCGGCAGCCAGCGGCGTCGCATCAGATCTGTCAGCACCAGCCTGAGGGGACGACGTGCCAGGAACACGGCAACCGACGCGACGGCCAGTTCCCAGGCCGCCGCCGAGTACGCGACCAGGAGGCCGAGCAACGCGGGTTCGAGGGTGAACCCCCAGCCGCCATGCTCCACCGGGAGGCCGATCGAGCGCCATCGGGCTGGGCTAGCGGCTCTGGCTTCAGCTGGGTCTCTCATAGGGGCCCATCGTATAGGCCAACGCTTTGTCGGTTTCTTCGAGCCGCTAGGGTCCCTCCCGATGAGCGCAACCAGCGACGGAATGCTTCCCGGCAAGCCGACGGTCATGTTTCTCTGCGTACAGAACGCGGGCCGATCCCAAATGGCGGCGGGCTGGCTACGCCATCTCGGCGGCGACCGGGTTGAAGTGCTTTCAGGAGGGTCCCGCCCTGCTTCCGAGATACACGCTGTCGCCGCCCAGGCAATGGACGAGGTAGGCATCGATATCCGACAGACCTCGCCGCAAGCGTGGAGCGACGAGGCCATTAGAGCTGCTGATGTGGTGGTGACCATGGGCTGTGGCGACACGTGTCCTGTGTATCCGGGCAAGAGGTATGAGGACTGGGAGCTCACGGACCCAAACCAACAACCGATCCATGTTGTCAGAGACGTTCGCGACGAGATCGAGCAGCGCGTACGCCGCCTCATGGCAAGCCTCGGAGTTGCCACGAGCCGCTAGCTACGTATCCCAGCCGCCGACGGCCATTCCGGCGCCGGAGCTGAGGCCGATCAGCGGTTGCGCTCTCGATACATCTCGATGAGAGCATTGGTCGATGCGTCGTGATCCAGCTGGGGGTCTCTGTCTGATTGCAGCTCGTTGATGATGCGCGAAGCCAGGACCTTGCCCAGCTCGACCCCCCACTGGTCGAAGGAGTTGATGCCCCAGATCGCTCCCTGCGTGAACACCTTGTGCTCGTACAACGCCACCAACTGCCCGAGCACACTCGGGGTCAGCTTGGGAGCCAGAATCACAGAGGTCGGCCGATTGCCGGGAAACGCTCTGTGAGGAACCAGCTCTGCTGCCATCCCGCTCGCAGCGACCTCTTCGGCCGTTTTACCGAAGGCAAGTGCCTCCGCTTGAGCAAAGAGGTTGGCCATCAGCAAGGTGTGCTGACCGTCTAGGTCGTCGGTGGCCTCGAGAAAACCGATCAGGTCGGCCGGGACGACGCTCGTGCCCTGGTGCAGCAACTGGTAGAAGGCGTGCTGGCCGTTGGTACCGGCTTCCCCCCACACAATGGGTCCCGTGTCGACGGAGACGGGCGATCCATCGAGAGTCACCCGCTTCCCGTTCGACTCCATATCCAGCTGCTGGAGATAGGCCGGGAAGCGATCGAGGTCTTGTGAATACGGCAGCACCGCGTATGTCGGGTAACCCAAAACGTTGCGATACCAGATTCCGAGTAGGCCGAGCAATACCGGGACGTTTTGCTCGAGCGGCACCGTCTTGAAGTGCTGATCAACAGCCCGAAACCCGGCCAGCATCTCACGAAATGCGCCGGCCCCGATGGAAACCATCAGCGGCAGCCCGATCGCGGCGTCAAACGAGTAGCGGCCGCCTACCCAATCCCAGAAGCCGAACATGTTGGCGGTATCGATACCGAAGTCGGCAACCGCTTCAGCGTTGGTCGAAACCGCCACAAAGTGCTTGGCGACCGCGGACTCATCACCGCCGAACGCGTCGACCAGCCACGCTTTTGCGGCGCGAGCGTTGGTCATCGTCTCCAGGGTCGTGAAGGTCTTCGATGCGATGACAAACAGTGTCTCGGCCGGATCGATGTCGGAGAGTTGGGCCACGAGGTGCGCCGGATCGATGTTGGAAACGAACCGTACGTCGATCTCAGAGTGGCGATAGTGGCGCAACGCCCGGTAGGCCATCGCCGGCCCCAGGTCCGATCCTCCGATCCCGATGTTGACCACCGTGCGAATGGGTTTGCCGGTGTGCCCGCGCCACTCGCCGAACCGCACCCGATCTGAGAACTCTTCCATTGCATCGAGAACAGCGTGCACATCCTCGACAACGTCGTGCCCACCGACTGCAAATCCGTCGTCGGCGGCGGCCCGCAGGGCGACGTGTAACACCGCACGCCCTTCCGTCGTATTGATAGGTTCGCCGGCAAACATGGAGGCGATCCGCTCCTGCAGCCCTCGCGCCTCGGCCAGCGCGACCAGGCGCTCGATGACCCCTCGATCAATGAGATGTTTGGAGAGGTCGACCACGAGGTCGCCGACCGTGAAAGTCAGGCCGGTGGCCCTGCCCGGATCACCGGCGAAAGCGGCCCGCAGTTCGATCGGATTCTCGTTGCTGTAGCTCTGTAGTTCAGCCCACTGTGTTGCTGCTTCTTCGGCGGCCATGCCCACTCCGTAGCTCGAGTCTGCTCACAGTATCAAGGCCGACGCCGTTTCCCGCCAGTCGGTAACCTCTCGTCATGAACGCAACAGTGGTACAGGAGATTGGCGGACCCGAAGTACTCAGCTGGAGGGAACACGAACCACCTTCGGTTGGGCCGGACCAGCTGCGGGTCTCCACCGTTGCCGCGGGCCTCAATTACATCGATACGTATCACCGGCGCGGCATCTACCCGCTTGGCCTGCCATTCGTGCCCGGCCTGGAGGGCGCCGGGGTCGTCGAGGAGGTTGGCGGCGATGTCAGCGGCTTTGCACCGGGCGATCGGGTGGCTTGGACCGACCAACTCGGGTCGTACGCCGAAGAGGTCGTGATCTCATCAGACCGCGCGGTTCTCGTACCAAGTGAGATACCGCTGATGACTGCCGCCGCAATGATGTTGCAGGGCATCACCGCTCACTACCTGGTGCACGACACGTTTCAGCTTCGATCCGGACATCGCTGTCTGGTACATGCCGGCGCCGGTGGTGTCGGGCGGCTGCTCATCCAACTCGCTCGTCGCGTCGGCGCCGAGGTGTTCACTACGGTCTCATCCGGCGAAAAGGCACGCTCGGCGAGCGAGGCCGGCGCTACGCACGTGATCAATTACAGGGATGACAACTTCGTTGAAGCGGTCGAACAGATCGCCGGCGACAGGTCGCTAGACGTGGTCTACGACGGCGTTGGCGCGGAAACCTTCGAGCCGGGGCTCACACTCCTCAAGCCCAGGGGCCTGATGGTCCTGTTTGGGCAGTCGAGTGGAGTGGTGCCACCGTTCGACCTCGGCGCGCTGGCTCGGCTTGGATCGCTCTATGTGACCCGCCCCACCATGGGCTCCTACATTGCCGATCCGGATGAGCTGCGACGGCGGACCGATGAGCTCTTCTCGATGGTGGCCAACGGTGAACTCGAGATCACAATCGATCGAACCCTGCCATTGAGCGAGGCAGCTGCTGCGCACCGGGCCCTCGAGGCACGGCAGACAGCCGGCAAGGTACTGCTGGTCCCGTGAGTCCCGAGCAGCCGCCAGACCCGGCCACCCACTTCCCGGATCTGATCACACAGGTCGACATCCCTTCTCAGGGCACGCTCAGTCGCGTTCTCTACAAGGACGAAACCATCCGCCTGGTGGTCTTTGCATTCGATGCGGGACAGGAGCTCACGGACCATACCTCCCGGCATGCTGCGATTGCTCAAGTCCTGGAGGGAGAGATCGAGTTGGTCCTCGCCGGCAACCCAGTTGTGATGGCCCCGGGCGCCTGGGTCCATATGCCGCCACAACTCCCCCACGCAGTGCGTGCCCTCGAGCCAACCGTGATGGTGCTCACCCTCTTGATGGGCGGAACCGAGAATCTCAGCTGAGCAGTATCAGCAGCCCGCCGACAAGCATGGCTGCAGCACCACCGATCACCAGCCCGGTTTCCGAGATTGCATTTGGGATCATGCGGTACGCGTTGATGTCCTCACTGACGGCGAGTGCAGCGATGATCAGCGCAACCATTCCCAGCAACACGAGGATCATTCCAAGCGTGTCGGTGGCGAAGAGCGCCAACAACGCGAACAGGACTACTCCCATCGAGGCAATGACCCAGCGCACGGTCGGGTCCTGCAGCCATTCGCGCCAGTTGTCCACTTTGAAGACCCCGGCTAGCACCTCGAGTCGTTCGCCGACGCTGGGCTTCTCAACTACCTCGGGTGTTGGGACATCGACTACCTCGATCGGCTCCGGGTCGGCAGGTTCGACCGGAGCGCGACGTTGCCGGCGCCGCGTCGGCGGCCCCGTCTTGGCCTGAGGGTTCTTGGGCGGACGAAGCCGCTTCTTCGCTCGGGAACGACGCCCGGCCGGCTGTAGCGCGGAACTGAACCCGGTGCGGTCGGGAATCTCAACCAGCACGGTCTCTCCACCTAGCGAGACCAGCAGAGCATCGCCGCGATCCTCGACCGCAACTTCTGTCAGCGACCAGCTTCCGAGGACTTCGCCACCGGTGGTGACGCGCATGGTTTCGGTGCCGATCTCGAAGACAGCATCAACTACGTCTTGGGTGTTGGGGATCCTCAGCGATCCTTCGTATGAAGCCACGTACTGTGTTTCGTCGAGCTATGCGGCCCCCTTGAGATATTCAGGCGCGGCATCCCAAGGAGAGCTGGTCCCGGGTAGCCTCTGCCACATGACAATGGACAATGCCGTTGACGACTGGTTCGACGACTACGACAACCCCATGAAGGAAGCGGTACAGCGGGTGCGCGACATCATCATGTCGGACGAGCGTATGTCGGAGACGATCAAGTGGAAGAGCCCGACCTTCATGTACAAGGGCAACATGGCGAGTTTCAACCCGCGCTCCAAGTCGCACGTCTCATTGATGTTCCACACCGGTGCGTCCATCCCCGGGGATCACCCTCGGCTCGAAGGCGGCGGCGATACTGCTCGTTACATGAAGTTTGCGGATGTTGCTGATGTCGAGGCCGGCGCCAGTGAACTGCTATCCATCGTCAATGCGTGGTGTGAAAGCCGCGACTCGAACGCTAAGCAGCCACGAGGCTGACCTCGGTTGCCTTGATCGATAGCCAAATCGCAGCACCTTGCTCGAGCGCTAGCGCCTCAGCAGCTCCTGGAGTGATTTCGGCTGTCAGGGGAACAGGCTGACCGGTCTGCAGCCGGATTCTGTCGCCGTAATGCTCGAGTCTCGCGATCGTGGTTGGCCACGTGTTACGGGGACTGCCCTCGGGCTGCTTGCGATGCACAGATATGGCCCGGGGGTGAATCGTGACGAGCACCGAGCCTTGGAGACGAGTATCGGCGGCGTGAAGTTCGAAGCCGGACACCATCACCGTCCCCCGACTCGCCCGGCCGGTAAGGAGGTTCGCCCCGGCGAGATCAGCTATGTACTGCGTACGAGGCCGCAGCCTGATGTCTTCGGCTGTCCCCACCTGGGCAATGCGCCCCTCCTCGAGAACATGGATCTCGTCGGCAAGCAGGAAAGCTTCTGTCGGCTCGTGAGTTATGAGCAGCCGGGGACCAGAGAACTCGTTCAGATGATTCGCCAGCAGGCGTCGCAGCAACGCCCGAGTTGTCACGTCTAGAGCAGCCAACGGCTCATCTAGCAGCAAGAGGCGTGGCTGGGTCACCAGCGCCCGAGCGATCGCGGCACGCTGGGCCTCTCCGCCGGAGAGATCGGCCGGCATCGCAGCAGCAAGTTCGCCGATCTCGAGACCATCCAGCCACTGCCGGGCAACACTGCGGGCTTCGCTCCTCCCCGCGCCGGCGCTGCGCAGCCCGAAAGCGACATTGTCGAGCACCGTGAGGTGCGGGAAGAGCAGGTAGTCCTGAAAGACAACTCCGACGCTACGTCGTTCCGGCGGCACGAAGACATCGGCGATCGGATCGTCCAACAACCGGCCGTCGAGCCGAATGTGACCCTCGTCTATCGGGAGCAGTCCGGCAATCGCTGCCACTGCCGTCGTCTTGCCTGCGCCGTTGGGTCCGAGCAGCGCAACAGTGTGGCCAGGCCGAATTGCCAGCGCCATGGCGAGGCTGAACTGCTCCCCTCGACTCAAGGCGAACTTCATGTCCAGGCCTGTCACAACGACCTCAGCCATCGGTTGCGAAGAACGATCAGCACAGCCAGCGACACAAGAACCATCACCAGACTCAACGCAACTGCCGTGGCTCGATCGCTCTCCAACGCCACAAACACGGCAAGTGGCAGCGTCTGAGTGCGCCCCTGCAGGTTGCCGGCGAAGGTGATCGTCGCCCCGAACTCACCAAGGGCCCGCGCCCAGGTGAGCACCAGGCCTGCTCCGAGCGATGGGGCTATGAGCGGAAGGGTTACCCGGCGCAGTACGGTCCAGCGCCCGGCCCCAAGCGTTGCTCCCGCCCATTCGTACCGGTTGTCCAGCCCCTCCAGAGCTCCTTCGACGGTGATCACCAGGAATGGCATCGATACGAATGTCGCCGCAATGACCACACCCCAAAGCGAAAACGGAAGCACCAGACCCGTGAGGTCATGAAGCGGCCCGCCGACCACACCACGCCGACCCAAGGCAAACAGGAGCGCGGCCCCACCCACCACGGGTGGCAGCACCAGCGGCAACAGCACCAGACCGCGCAGCAGGGATCTGCCGGGGAAATCAACCCTTGCCAGCAGCCAGGCCAGGGGCACGCCGACTGCGGCCGCGAGGATCGTCGCTGCGATGGACGAGAGCAGGGACAACCACAGCGCATCAACCACCACCGGGCTGCTGAGAATCCCCGGCAGCTCACTCCAGGCAACCTCGCCGAGCAGCCCGATCACCGGGATCAGGAAGAACATCGCTCCAACTCCGGCCAAGAGGAGCAACGGGATTGGAGGCCGACTTGCACCGCGCCTTCGAGTTGGTGCCGCCCCTTTCATGGCGCTCCAAAACCTTGCTCGGCGAGGATCGTCTGACCTTTGGGAGAAAGCACGAAGGCAACGAAGTCGCTGGCGAGGTCCTGTTCAGCAGAGTCGGCAAGCACTGCAATGGGGTAGCGAGCCACGGGATTGACCTCGTCGGATATTGGGATCTCGTCTACCAGGCCCGCTCGAGCAATCACATCGGTCACGTACACGATCCCCGCGTCGAGATCCCCCAACTCGACCTTGGTCAATAGTGCACGTACGTTTGGCTCGTTGGTATCGACCGCAGGGACCACTCCGGCTTGTTGCAGCGCGGCGCGGGCAAGGTCACCGCAAGGCACCCCGGACGCACACAAGCCAAGCAGCAACTCGGGACGAGCGAAATCATCCAGGCCACCAATGCCGGCGACGTTGCCCGGTGGAACTGCGATGGCAAGGCGGTTCGTGGCAAACACCTGCGCCGGCTCGCCGAGCAGGCCGGCACTCGCCACGTCGCGCATGATTGCCTCGTTGGCCGCGGCGAATACCGCCGCGGGCGCGCCTGCCAGTATCTGCTCGCGCAACGCTGCGCTACCGCCGAGGTTCAGCACAACATCAACATCAGGATTCTCGTTCTCGAACGCGGCTTCGAGACCGGCAAAACCGTCGGCTAGGGAAGCCGCAGCCGAAACCAGCAGTTCCGTGCGCCCACCCGCCGAGCACGAAACCAGCAAGCCGACCGTCACCACGCTCAGGATTCCTCGCCTCATCGCAACCTGACACCGCAATTCGTGAGGTCATAGCCACCGATCGCCAGCAGCCGTTGCTGGAAGCGCCGGCTCGTGACCACTTCGAGAGCCGCCCTGACGACCCGTTCGTCGCACCACTCAGCAGCCACCCAGAGTTCGGCGTCGTGGACCTCGATTGGATGGAATGCAGCGCCGGTGGCGATGGCGGCCGGCTCGATCGTTACCGCCGGGAGTCCCGTAGCAAGCCCACGCCTTGCGGCTGCGATATGGGTGGAGACGCGCGGCCCGGGAACGTTCGTCCTACCGGCGGCCTTCTCGAATGCTCGTTGCACACCGGCCCCAGGCTCGCGTTGTACGACTCTGGTGTCTCCCTCGAGGGCTTGCTTCCACCAATCGGCCGGAAGATCTCGTGGAGCCGCGAGGCCGACCCGCCACCGACTCAGCCCGAAGCGCACAACCTGCCCATTGGCCGAATCGCCACCGGCAAGATTGGGGCCATGAACAACTGCGGCGTGGACGCGACCCCCGTCTAGCGCGCTGCGAGCTGCAGCGCTCGACGCGCTGGCTGCGACAGCACCCATGTCGTGCTCCCGCAGAATGCGCTCTATTGCCTCGAGACCGGGTTCGCATCCTGCGACCACAAACCCCGCTCGAATGCCTTCGAATGGGTCGAGGCTCTCCCCGTCGACGATCGCATCGGCCAGGTCCCAGCCGTCGGGACCGACCCGGGCGGCCGCGGTCACGATCGTGTCGCCCACCCGGCCGGCACGAACCTGCGACCCGGACGGCGGCACCTCGCCGCTTACGATGTCGCGGGCCGCCTGCTGCACACCGAAGAGCTCCCGAACATCCACCCCGAGCGCACCGGCCAAACGAATAGCCGCATCAACTCGCGGAAGGTGGCGGCCCGCTTCCAGGGCACCAACGAGTTGCCGGCTGACACCGGCCCGCTCTGCCAGTTCTCCTTGGGTCAACCCCGCAAGCGTTCGGTAGGTGCGCAGACTCATGCCAGTAATCTAGCGAATCCGCTTGTTTTCTGTCTGCCGTTTCTTTGGCGGTGCCCACCTATTCTGTTTGCGTCAACAGCCTTCAAGGAGAGGAACCCCATGGCGGTCGAATCGACGATGCTTCCCTTAGGTACGCCGGCACCGGATTTCACACTCTCAGACACTGTGAGTGGGGCAACCGTCGGCCTCGCAGAGCTCACCGGAAGAGCTCTGGTGGTGATGTTCATCTGCAATCACTGCCCGTACGTCAAGCATGTTCGGCAGGGTCTCGTCGAGTTCGGCAACGACTATGCGGATAAGGATGTCTCGATAGTGGGCATCGGATCCAATGATGCGGTCACCTACCCGGACGACGCTCCCGAGCAACTCGGAGCGGTGGCCCGGAAGTATGGCTACGCATTCCCGGTCCTGTTCGACGAGACGCAGGACGTAGCCAAGGCTTACACGGCAGCCTGCACCCCGGACTTCTTCGTCTTTGGACCGGATCGGGCGTTGGTCTATCGCGGTCGTTTCGACCAGTCCCGGCCCAATTCGGGTATTCCCGTCACCGGAGAGGACTTGCGCGCCGCGGTCGATGCCGTCCTGGCGGGAACCGCAGCACCTGTCGAGCAGTATCCGTCAATCGGGTGTTCGATCAAGTGGAAGCCGGGCAACGAGCCAACCTAGGCCTCACCGCAGCGCAGCCAGCGCCTGCTGGGTAGCCGGCACGTAGGCTCCGCCGAATTTGATCGAGTGGACAACCAGCGGGGCGAGCTGATTGAGTGCGATTCTCTCTGCCCAACCGTCCGCCAGAGGAGCGGTTTCGTTGTAGGCGGCGTAGCACTCCTCGCCGAATCCACCGAAGAGCCGCATCATCGCCAGGTCGAATTCCCGATGACCACCGTGCGCGGCCGGGTCGATCAGCCAGCTAACTCCTCCGGCGCCGATGAGTCGATTGCCTCCCCATAGGTCGCCGTGGAGCCGTGCCGGCGGTTCGCTAGGACCGACCAGGTCATCAATCCTTGCCGCCACCTTCTCGAGGTCCGTGATAGAGCGTTCCGGCAGCGCGTTGCCCTGGCGAGCTAACCGCGCCAGGGGAATCAATCGCTGTGTGGCGTAGAACTCCGCCCAGGTGGCGCACGGTTCGTTGGGAAGACCGCGACTGCCGGTGCTGCGGCGATCCTCCCGACCAAAGAACGGGGCGCCGGTTGCGTGCAACCGGGCCAGCGCGACGCCCAAATCGCGTTCGGTGGATGGTGCGGGATAGCCCGGCTCGATCCACTCCTGGACCAGAAACGCAGGTTCATCGGACACCGCCAACACTTCCGGGACCGCAACCGTTCTGGCCGCCCGCAGCCAGGTCAGCCCGACCGCCTCGGTGACGAAGAAGTCGGGTACGGCATCAACTTTGGTCTTGGCGAAGACGGTGGTTCCTCCGTCAAGCACCACCCGGTAAGAATCTGCGACATCGCCTCCGCCCAACGGGTACATCGCAACCACCTCGACGTCCATCGCCGCGGCAACCAAGCTGCGCAGATCGGTCACACCCCGCTCCTACTGGGCCGTCCAGCCACCGTCTACCAGGAGAACGTGGCCCGAGACCATGGCTCCGGCCGGCGAGGCCAAGTAGATGACTGCGGCGGCAACATCCGTTGTGGTGCCGACGCGCCCAATCGGCAACCTATCGAGCACATTTTCCAGATACTCCGGCTGATCGAGTCTCTCGGCGGTGCCGGGTGTGTAGATGAATGTCGGTGCAATCGCATTGACGGTCACGCCGCGATCCGACCACTCGAGGGCGAGCACCTTGGTGAGCAAGTTCACGCCGCCTTTGGAGGCGGAGTAGACGGCATGGTCGCGGATGCCAACGACGCCGGCTTGGGAGCTCATATTCACGATCCGGCCCTTGCCCTGGTCGAGCATGATGCGTCCGGCTGCCTGACAGCAGAAGAACAGGCCCCGCAGATTCACCGCCATCATCTCGTCCCAGTCGGCCTCGGAGACCTCCTCTGCGGGATGGTTGGCACCGAGCCCAGCATTGTTGACGAGGATGTCGAGAGAGCCGAAGTGCCCGCGAACCCGACCCATTGCGTCTCGCACCTGAGCTACGTCACGAACGTCGAGCTCTACAGCCAGCGCACTTCCCCCCTGTGTTGCGATTTCCTCGACCAGCGATTCCAGATCAGCAATCGAGCGGGCAGCCACCGCAACCTGAGCCCCGGCTCCTGCGAGTGCCTTGGCCAGGTCGCGCCCGATGCCTTTGCTGGCCCCGGTGACGACTGCTACCTCGCCGTCGAGGCGGAAGTCCGGCTGGTCCATGGCGACGTTCTCCCAACTAGCGGATTACAACTGGGCCGTCGACCGCAGCGCGGCGC
>JASJEG010000141.1 GCA_030064765.1 Acidimicrobiia bacterium
CCCGTCGAACTCCACCGATGTAGTCGGGTTGATGGCTGCTGCGGTACGGGATCCAGATCCGGTCGTGTTCTTCGAGCACAAATCGCTCTTTGCCTCGAAGGCGGAAGTTCCCGACGGCGAGCTCGTCGACGAGCTTGGCAAGGCCACGGTCTTGCGCAAGGGATCGGACTGCACCATCGTTGCGCTGGCTTTGATGGTGCCGCGGGCGCTAGAGGCCGCCGATCGCCTGGCCGAACAGGGTATCTCGGCCGAGGTGATCGACCTTCGCTCTCTTGTGCCATTGGACACGAACACCATCCTGCGGTCGGTGGGGAAGACATCGCGGCTGTTCACGGTCGAGGAGAACCCTCGGCTCTGCGGTTGGGGAGCGGAGATCTCTTCACTCGTGACCGAGGAAGCGTTCTGGGATCTGGACGGTCCGACCGTCCGCATCGCCACGCCTCACATACCGTTGCCTTCCGCAGCCAATCTCGAGGATCTGACGATCCCCTCCGCGGACCGCATAGTGGCCGATGTGCAAAGAGCAATGGTCTGAATCCGCGATCGGTTGCTGGGGGCGTCGGACTGTGAACCGCTGACTGGCGCGCAATATCCGGCGACCTCGACGTGGACAGCTAAGGCGCCTCGACGAGGACGAGGTTCGAGACCGATAAGGACTCGAACCGAAGACGACCCGCCGCAGGCGCACCCCTTGAGTCCAAATCCCGCCCCAACACGCCTAGAGCCCCCAGGCCGTGTGACCTGGAGGCTCTTCGTAGCGGGGGCGGGATTTGAACCCGCGACCTTTGGGTTATGAGCCCAACGAGCTGACCAGACTGCTCCACCCCGCGTCGTTCGGACCGGAATGTTAGCCGAACCTGAAGCGTATGTATCCGTCGGCACCGGGCCCGTCCGACTAGTTTCGAGTTCACATGGCGAACCGGCATGCCTTAGCGATCGACCTGGGAACAACGGGCCCCAAGGTCGCGCTCGTCTCAGACGACGGAACCCTGTTGGGCGAAGAGGCCGAGCCCGTTGACTTGATCCTTCTCCCCAACGGTGGGGCCGAGCAAGATCCCCACGCCTGGTGGCAGGCCATCGCCGCCGCGACTCGTCGCTGCCTTACGGCGAATCCGGGTATCGAAGTGGCAGCCATCTCGGTGACCAGCCAGTGGTCGGGAACTGTGGCCGTCGACGAAGCTGGCGAGCCGATCGGCCGTGCCATCATCTGGATGGACACCCGCGGTGCTCGCCACATCAGACAACTTATCCGGGGCCCCGTCCGCTTCGAAGGCTACGACATCCTCAAGGCGCGCAAGTGGATCGCAATGACCGGCGGGGCACCCACCAAGGCCGGGAAAGATCCCGTGGGCCACATCGCCTATCTGCGGGAGGAGCAATCCGAGACCTACCAACGGACCCGGGTGTTCCTCGAGCCCAAGGATTTCATCAATTTCCGTCTGACAGGCCAGATTGCGGCCTCCTATGACTCGATTGCCATGCACTGGGCTACGGACAACCGCGACCCGCACAACATCGACTACGACGCCGAACTGCTCGCCTATTGCGGTATCGAGCGACACCGACTTCCCGACCTACTGCCGGCAACAGCAGTAATGGGCACCGTCTCGGCTGCGGCGGCGAACTCCCTCGGTATCGCCGCAGGCACACCGGTTCTAGCAGGCACCCCCGACGTTCATTCTGCCGCTATGGGGTCGGGCACAACGACAGACTTCAAGGGCAGTCTCTACGTAGGTACATCGTCCTGGGTCACCTGCCACGTCCCCTTCAAGAAGACCGATCTGCCGCACAACATCGCCTCGCTACCCGCCGCCGTACCCGGTCGCTACCTCGTCCTGAACGAACAGGAAACTGCCGGCAAAGCCTTGGAGTGGGTGGCCGGGTTGCTTTGCCCCGATCATCCTGCACCACTAGATCGACTCAACGAGCTCGCCGCCGCGGCCGATCCGGGGAGCGGCGGCGTCATCTTCACGCCATGGCTGTTCGGAGAACGTTCCCCAGTCGAAGATGCCACGCTTCGTGGTGGTTTCTTCAATCAATCCCTCGAAACTGGCCCGGCAGAGCTGGCGCGATCGGTCTTCGAGGGGGTCGCCTACAACACCCGGTGGCTGCTCGGACATGTTGAGAAGCTCGCCGGCGCACGGCTCGACCCGATCGTGCTGGCCGGAGGTGGGGCCCGCTCACCGATCTGGGGGCAGATCTTCGCTGATGTCCTCGAGCGGACGATCAGAGTTGCCGCAGATCCGGTCATGGTGAACGTGCGCGGCGCAGGGTTGCTTGCCCATGCTGCGCTCGGCCACGTGAGCTGGGACCAGATCCCTAGCCTGGTACCCATGACGGCAACGGTCCGGCCTAACCGTGACAACCAGCATGGCTACGCACGTCTCTACGATGCTTTCAGACGTATTCACAAGAGCAGCCGGCGTATTTACCGCAGGCTGAATGGTTGATGAACCTAACAAGACTCTCCGAGCAGTTGCTGGGGCGATTGCCACCACGGCTGGCGGAGACCGCCCACCGCCGGGTGGCCAGGCTGCCGAAGGTTGGCCGCCTTCTCGATGCCGAGTACGACCGGATGCTCGATCAGGCGCCGGCGCCACAGTTGACCAGCGAGCAGACCGTATACAGCCGAATACCTGCTGAACCGCTAGACCACGCCGCGATCATTGCCGCCCTCACCGGGATGGCCATGGAGGAGCACGACGCCTGGAGTACAGGGCAAACCTCAGGTGCGGTCTACCACGGCGGCGCTGAGCACCTCGCTCTGCTCAACGAGGCCTACGGGGTGCATTCCCAGTCCAATCCACTCCACGTCGATGTCTGGCCGTCAGCGGTGAAACTCGAGGCGGAAGTCGTCGCCATGACCGCGAGGATGTTGGGCGCTGACGGCGCTACCGATGAGATCGTCGGCACGGTTACCTCAGGCGGCTCTGAGTCGATCATCCTCGCCATGAAGAGCTATCGGGATCGCACCGGGATCCGCCGGCCGGAGATGGTGATTCCAGATTCGGCTCACGTTGCCTTTGACAAGGCCGCGCAATACCTGGGGATCAAGCAGGTGCGGGTACCGCTTGGGTTCGACTATCGGGCCGACGTCGATGCAATGGCGCGCGCCGTGGGTCGTCGCACCATCGTCGTGGCCGGCTCCGCGCCCGGGTTCCCCCACGGTGTGATCGACCCGATCGCCGACTTGTCCGAGATGGCGCGCGAACGCGGAGTCGGCTTCCACACCGACGCCTGTCTCGGAGGCTTTGTACTCCCATGGGCCGAGCGTCTCGGGTACGCAGTCGAGCCCTTCGACTTCCGTTTGCCCGGGGTGACATCGCTGTCGGTAGATACGCACAAGTATGGCTACGCCGCCAAAGGAACCTCCGTGGTCCTCTACCGGGGCCGAGAGTTGAGGCGACATCAGTACTTCGTTGCCACCGACTGGCCGGGCGGTCTCTACTACTCGCCGACCATGGCGGGTAGCAGACCGGGAGCCCTGACAGCATCTGCTTGGGCGTCACTCCTCGCGATGGGTGAGTCGGGCTATACCGAGGCAACCCGAGCGATTCTCGAAGTGGGCACAGAGCTACGTGGTGGTATTGCCGGAATCCCGGGGCTGCGTGTGCTGGGAGAGCCGCTTTGGATCATCGCCTTCACATCCGACGACGTCGACATCTACGAGGTGATGGCGAGAATGACCGAACGCGGCTGGAGTCTCAACGGCTTGCATCATCCCCCCGCTGTCCATATCGCGGTAACGCTCCGCCATACCCAGCCGGGCGTTGCCGACAGGTTCCTGGCGGATTTGCGCGACGCCGTGGCCCAAGCGCGCTCCGCAGGGAGTGGGGCAAGCACCGGGGCCGCACCGGTCTACGGGATGGCAGCAACATTCCCTGCCCGCGGCGCCGTCGGTGAGTTACTGCGCCGCTACGTGGACAAGCTCTACGAGGTTCGACGTCGGTGACTCCTGAGGCCTTCTCACCGCCCATTCATGCTCTCCCCGAGCCGTTGCGCGGCAGCGAGGCGGGTACTTTCGCAGCAGACACAGTGGCACGTCGCCTGCCGGAGATTGCGCGCCGTGCTATCGCAGAGAACGACCTCGATGCCCTACACAGCCAAGAGGTGGAGGCTCTCGCCTCAGAGATTGGTGAGTCACTACTCACCCCCATCGATGAACCAGAGGCTGCCGATGCTGCGCTCTGGGCCCAACACGTCACACCATATCTCGACAGCACCTGGTTCGAGGCCCCCTGGTTCTTCGTCGAGACCTACTTCTTCCGGCGGTTGCTTGCGGCCACCGGCTACTCGCAACCCGGGCCGCGACGCAGAGTCGACCCCTTCGTCTATCAGAAGCAGCTCGCCCTCGACGGCGCCCTCGGCCTTGCCTGCCGGCTCGGTGAGCTAACCGACGCCGCTGCTCTCCTGCGTGCGGCACTTTGGTCGAACCGAATCGACCTCAGCCTGTGGCCTGCCGATTCCGCCGACTCAACCGGGCCCATCGATGCCGCGCTCAACACCGACGGCGGCTTGCTGGTAGACGACCTCGCGACGGCAAGTGTGAGCGTGACAGCTGCGTCATCCATCCATTTCGTGCTGGACAACGCCGGCAGCGAACTGATAGCCGACCTGGCACTCGCCGCGTTCCTGCTCGAGGACGGTAGGCGCGTCAAGCTCCACGCCAAGCCCCACCCCACCTACGTGTCCGATGTGACACCGGACGACTTTGCCCAAACCGTCGACCGGCTCGACCCGGTGAGCCCGAGAATGGCCGGGTCGCTCCGGAACGCATTGGCAGTCGGCAACCTCGAGATAACCAGCCACCCATATTGGGTGTCACCCCTCCCCTTCTGGCGCTGCCCATCCGACCTGGTCGCAGATCTGGCCGGAGCGGACATCATCATCGTGAAAGGCGACGCCAACTACCGGCGCCTCCTCGGGGACCTGCACTGGGAACTCGCCACACCCATCACCGACATCGTTCGGCCACCCCGCCCGCTTCTGGCGCTGCGCACCGCCAAATCTGAGGTGGCGGCGGGCCTCGACGAACCCACGATCGCTGCCGCCCAGTCCGCCGACCCCGACTGGATGACCAACGGCCGATGGGGCATGGCGCAGTACGTTCCGACCGCCTCATCCAACTCGGTTCTTGCGTAACTGGCGGCTCATATCGGCCGTACGCTACGCAAGAACGGATTGGTGGAGTCGATTGCTGAGCTCCAACAACTGCTAATGCTCACAGCCTCGCTGCCGAGAGAAGCCTTGACAGCCGTCGAGACGAAAGCTACTTTCGCCGCCACATGAGAAACGTTACGACCACTCGAATGATGTGCATGGCCTCATATGAGCCGTGCGGATCCGTCGCGTAACCAACTTCTCTAGCAACTAGCAACTACCCGCACCGGCTCAGCCGGGAGCGGGTTTCTTGTTGGTTGGACCCACCTCCGGTAGCCGGTCGGACAACCCAGGAGCCGACCATGAGCGACAACTACCGATACGAGACCCTGCAGGTACACGCCGGGCAAGAGCCGGCTCCGGGCACCAACGCCCGCGCCGTACCGATCTACCAGACCACGTCGTACACATTCGACGACAGCGCCCACGGGGCTCGTCTCTTCGGTCTCGAAGAATTCGGGAACATCTACACCCGAATCATGAATCCCACGAGCGACGTATTCGAACAGCGCATTGCGGCTCTCGAAGGAGGAGTCGCCGCCCTGGCCACCGCCAGCGGGCAAGCCGCCCAGTTCCTCGCCCTGACCACTCTGGCCGAGGCTGGGGACAACATCGTCTCCACGAGCTACCTGTACGGCGGGACGTACAACCAGTTCAAGGTCTCGTTCCAGCGACTGGGCATCGAGGTGCGGTTCGTCGATGGAGATGATCCAGCCGACTTCGCCGGTCAGATCGACGACAGGACCAAAGCCGTCTATGTGGAAACCATCGGCAATCCTCGATTCAACGTCCCTGACCTCCCTGCGATCGCTTCGGTTGCGCACGCCGCCGGCGTTCCGCTCGTTGTCGACAACACCTTCGGTGCTGCCGGATACTTGTGCCGCCCGATCGAGCACGGGGCCGACATCGTCGTGCAATCTGCCACGAAGTGGATTGGCGGTCACGGCACGTCGATCGGTGGTGTCATCGTCGACTCGGGCAACTTCAACTGGTCGAACGGTCGTTTCCCCACCTTCACCGAACCCAACCCCGGCTATCACGGACTGAAGTTCGCTGAGGTCTTTGGCCCCAACGGACCGTTTGGCAACATCGCCTTCATCATCCGGGCTCGCGTCGAAGGACTACGCGACTTCGGCCCGGCCCTGAGCCCGTTCAACTCCTTCCTATTCCTGCAGGGTCTGGAGACTCTTTCGCTGCGGGTACAGCGCCACGTCGACAACGCGCTGGAGTTGGCAGAGTGGCTCGAGGAGCATCCCTCTGTCGAGTGGGTCAGCTATCCCGGGCTGCAGAGCCACCCCTATCACGAGACGGCAACCCGCATCCTCAGCAACGGCTACGGCGCCGTCCTGTCGTTTGGCATTCGGGGAGGGCTCACTGCCGGGCAGCGCTTCATCGATTCTGTTGAGCTGGCTTCTCATTTGGCCAATCTCGGCGATGCCAAGACCTTGGTGATCCATCCTGCTTCGACGACACATCAACAGCTGGCAGGTGATGAACAGCTTGCCGCCGGCGTGACCCCTGATCTGATCCGGGTGTCGGTCGGCATTGAGCACATCGATGACATCAAGGAGGACTTCGAGACGGCGTTTGCCCGAGCCGGACTGAAGGGTGCTGCCGCATGAGTCTGAAACGCTGGATCTCGGCGGAAACCGAGTTCGTCGACATCGAAGATCCGTTCGAGCTGGAAAGCGGGGAGACACTCCCCCACATTCGGATCGCCTACCGAACGTGGGGGCACCCCCAGCCGCATGCGACTCTCGTCTGTCACGCCTTGACCGGATCGGCAGACGCCGACGACTGGTGGGCTGATCTATTCGGACCGGGACGGGCGCTCGATCCAGATCGTGACTTCATCGTGTGCGCCAACGTGCTGGGGGGCTGCTACGGGACCACCGGCCCCACTAGCCGGGCGGACGGGGCGTTCGAACCCTACGGAGGGGCGTTCCCGACCGTCACGATCCGTGACATGGTGCGGCTGCAGGCAATCCTCCTCGACCGACTCGGCGTCGAGGTCCTGGATCTGGTCATTGGGGGCTCAATGGGTGGCATGCAGGCATTGGAATGGCCGCTGTTGTTCCCCGGCCGGGTTCGGGCGATCGCTCCTATTGCCGTCGGCCCGACTCAGTCGGCTTGGGGAGTTGCCCTCAGCGAAGCGCAACGGCAGGCGATCAGGGCGGACGCCAATTTCGCCGGTGGCCGTTACTCACTCGGTGCGGGCCCCACCCAGGGTCTCGCTGCGGCCAGGAGCATGGCGATGATCAGCTATCGCAGCCCGCACAACTTCGAGGTTCGTTTCGGTCGTGGCGAGGACGAGGCGGGTACATACAACGTGCAGAGCTACCTGCGATACCAGGGGGAGAAGCTGGTCAACCGCTTCGACGCCAACACCTACCTGACACTCATCGATGCCATGGACAGCCACGACGTCGGAAGGGGGCGTGGTGCGACGGAGATGGTGCTCGGCTCGATTGGTCAGCCGGCGCTTGTGATCAGTGTCAGTTCAGATGGCCTATACCCCGCATCTGAGGTTGCGACGATGGCCGGCCACCTGCCTGGAGCTGAGTTGGTCGAGATCGACGCCCCGCATGGACACGATGCGTTCCTGATCGAAATCGACGCGGTGAATGATCTGCTGGTCGACTTCATCAATCGGCACAACCTGAAGTCGCGGCTACGACTCGCAGTCAACGAATAGCGCCGCAGCCGAGGGCTGGTCTCCTTGGCGGAGCCCGGAGGGCGTCGCCGGGAAGGTTGTGAAAGCCTCGGGGCTCTTACACTGGCTTGGGCGTCAGGGTGTTCGACTGCTGAGGTTGCTGAGATGATGAGTTGGGACGAGCTCGTAGCGGCGTGCACTGAGCTGAGTGACGGGGCGTTCCTGGCGACGGTACAGGCAGATGGACGTCCTCATGTTGCCTGGGTCGCTGTCGGGTTTGGCGATGGGCGTCTGTGGACTGCGACTTATGCCTCCTCGCAGAAGGCGCTAAACCTCCGCCATCACAACGATGTCGCGCTGCATTGGCCGGAGCGGCCCGATCGACTGATCTTCATGCGAGCCAGCGCCCGACTGGTCTCTGACCGCGACGAAATAGCGCGCCTCTGGGCAAGCCAAGTGTTGCCCTACGACCTTGCCGGCTTCTTCGGTTCTGTCGACAACCCAGAGTTGCTATTCGTCGAGCTCATCCCGTACCGGGCATCAGTCCATGACGGAGATCCTTCACACCCCGCCAAGCAGTGGCGCCCTGACGACTGAGTCGTGTCCATCGCTGCTTCGCAGCACGCGCTCAGTCTGGGGGTAATCGGGAGCCGGTTTCTTGGACGCTGGGTGGCTGGTCTGGGACGTTGCGGCCCCGTACCTGGTGATCGGCGGCAGCTCAGTTGAGACCGAGAACGGTGAGGAGCGCAGCGTCGAGACCCCACTGTTCCTCGGGAGTGAGGTGGCCGGCGAGGTCGCCGAGACGCTGCAAATCGACTGCGCCGACTTGTTCGACGAGAACGCGAGTAGCCGTGCCGTTTATCTCGATTTTGGGCCTGAAGGATGCCGCCTTGGCGCCAGTGGACGTAGGCGCCACCAGGACGACTGAACGCGGGAGGAAGGCATCGGATTGCACAACGACACCAAAGCGGCGGCCTCGTTGCTCACGACCGACACCCTTCGGCAACCGCAGCGCATAGATATCACCCCGACGCACGAAGGCTCTCCATGAGGTCGGCCACCGCAAGCATCTCGGCACGGTCATCTTCATCGGCCTCGAGAGCGGCGACCTCTGCGGCCAGGGCACGCTTGTCGTGGAGCCGCGATGCAGCTTCGACGAGTGCGGCACGGATCGCTTCGGAGCGTGTCATGCCGGTTGCTTCAAGCCGACCAAGGGCACGAACCGCCTCGTCATCGAGTCGAACAGAAATCGCTTGAGACATGTCGTCAACGTATCACGATCTGTGATACACAACAAGACCAGTGTGCCTGAAAGCGCCCCTGGACGTACAAACCCGAGCAATCGCGACAACCCCACGAGCCGATCTCCGGTACCGTGACAAGATGGAGAAACCGCCGCGCCGCCCCCGTTGGCCGATGCCGGACGACGTCGAAGCTGCGCTCGTCGACACCGGCCTAATGGACACCTACCGGCAGCGACCGCCGTATCAACAGAACGACTACATCGGATGGATCACCGGCGCCAAGCGCCCGGAGACCCGCAGCAAGCGCATCTGGCAGATGCTCGACGAGCTTCGCGCCGGCGACGTCTACATGAAGATGGCCTGGCGAGGACGGAGGTAGGACCTCACTCCCCGCCTGCGGCTGCTTCTTCCCCGACCAGCGCGGCGGCCCGGGCGATCAAATCCTGTGCTTCGGCAACCTTGTCTCCGTAGGTCCCCAGATCACCGTTCCGCAGTGCGGCATCGGCATCTGCCAACGCCTGCTCGGCAGCTTCGATAAGAGCCGCCACCTCCTCAGGAACATCGTCTGCCGGAGGAGTGGTTGGCTGCTCACCGGTGTCGGTACCGGTGTCCTGGTCAACGGCTGCCCCGGTCCCGGCGCCAAACACGGCATCTAGCGCATCACCCAAGGAGTTGCGCATCTCGATCTGATCGTTGTAAGAGATCACAACCCGCTTGAACTCCGGGATACCCTCCGAGGCCTCAGGAGCGGTGACGACACCAAACGCATTCTGCGGAGCAGACGAGGTCGTCGTCTCTGCCTGGATGTAGATCGGCTGCACATACACGATGGATTCCTCGATCGGCAGCACCAGCATGCTCCCCTGGATGACCCTCGATCCGCCCTGACCAAGCAGGGTGAACTCGGCGGAGATCTCGGTGTTCTGGTTGATCAGATCGCCGACCTGCCCGGGGCCGTCTTGCTGACTGGCGGCCGGCAGGTTGTAGACGATCATCTCGCCGTACTCATCGGCGTCGCTCTTGGCAACGAGGAACGAAACCATGTTGGGTCGGGCTCGTGGGGTGAACGGCTGCATGATGATGAAAGACAAGTCGTCCTCGCCCGGCAGGTTCAACAGCAGGTAGTACGGCAGCATTGGTCGCGCCGCGCCGTCCGCAGGCTCATTGCGCAACGCCGCTCGCTCTGCGGTTGACGGATCACGGGCGATCTCCCACGGATCCACCTCGGAGAAGAACTGACGGGCGTTGGTGATGTGATACAAGGTGTACAGGTCGGACTGCACCCGGAACAGATCCTCTGGATACCGCAAGTGCGATCTGATGTCATCGGGCATCTGATCCTTGTCGGCGAACACCCCGGGGAAGATCTTGCGCTGGGTCTGGATCAGCGGATCCTCCGGATCCCACACATAGAGGGTGATGGTGCCGTCGTAGGCGTCGACGGTGGCCTTGACCGAATTGCGGATGTAGTTGAAGCCGCGCGGCAGCGAAGCGGTGCGGTTGAGCCGCCCGGTGGGGGCAGCTTGCGAGTATGGGTAGTTCTCCGTTACCGAGTACATGTCGATCAACCAGACAAGTCGTCCCTCATCGGTGATGATCAGATATGGATCGGCATCGGTGTATAGGAACGGCGCCAGCCGGTTGACCCGGTCGACGATGTTGCGCTCCATCAGCACTTTGCTGTCTGCGGTGAGCTGGCCCGAGATCAGCGTGTCCAGATCGGCAAAGCGCAAGGCAAACGCGAGGCGGCGGAATATGCCACCAAGATCTACCCCACCCTCACCGTCGTAGTTGTTGAACGCAACGTTTTCGCCTTCCGCGCTGAT
>JASJEG010000142.1 GCA_030064765.1 Acidimicrobiia bacterium
CGAAAGGGCAGTCAATGAAGACACGGGTACTGGTGCTCCTGCTTGCGCTCGGGCTCATCGTCGCGGCATGCGGAGGTTCGGATGAGTCCGACAGCGGGGTCGCCACTCTCGAGACCGGGGACACTGTTGCGGCGGTCGAACAATCCGATGTGGATGCGGATGAAGAGGTGGATGCCGAGCAGGCGATGATGGCATTGGCGGCATGCCTGCGCGACGAAGGCTTGGATATTCAAGACCCCACTGTTGATGCGGAAGGGAACGTCCAGTTTGGCGGGCTCCGCGGCGGAGGCGGCGAAGACGCCGCAGCTGCTGTCGATCGCGAGACGATGCGAACCGCGATGAACGCGTGTCAGGAGCAGCTCGAGGGCGTTGCGCTCGGGTTTGGCGGTCGCGACTTCGACATCACCGAGCTCCAGGACACCTTGGTGGAGTACGCCTCGTGTATGCGTGACAACGGCTACGACATGCCCGATCCGGATTTCTCGAGCTTTGGCCCGGGTAGCGGCGAACCGGGCGAAGGTGGTCGAGGGCCGTTCGGTGCGGTGGACTTCGACGATCCTGACTTCATCTCTGCCCAGCAAGCTTGCGAGGACGTCCTTGGAGGCGTGCGGGCCCCTGGGGGCCCTCGTCCAGGAGGTTCGGGAGGATGACGGTACATGGGAGAATCACGGTCGACCAGGAGGAGAGTTCTTTGAGCGTTGACGAATTCGTCCGCGAGCCCAGCGAGGATGTCCCGCCGGCGCGGCGGTCCCGGCTGTGGCTCTGGATAGTCGGTTTGGCCGTTGTGGTCGGGGTCGCTGCAATTGCCCTGGCGGTGCTGGCAGCCAACGACAGCGCCACTCCGGTGGAGACGACTGCGGCTCTGAGCTTCGAGTCCGTGGTGCAGACAGACCTGGTTCAGGTGGACTCGTTCGACGGGACTCTGGGCACGGAGTCAGGGGACCCGGTCAACAGCCCCACCTCAGGCACAGTCACCAGTACTGCCGCCGTCGGGACAACCGTCGAGCAGGGAGACGTCTTCCTGACCGTCAACAACGAGCCGGTCTTGCTCTTCTACGGCGATCTGCCGGCTTACCGCAATCTGACCGCGACAGAAGACAGTCTGTCGCTCGTCGGTAACGCCAGCGGTGTTGTGACGGAGATAGCCACTGTGGGCCAAGCGATTTCGGAGGGCGACGTCCTCTATCGAGCAGGCGGCGAACCCGTCGTCGTGATGTACGGCGATGTTCCGGCCTATCGAACGCTGCGCGATCTGGACGAGAACATGACAGGCGACGATGTCCTCCAGCTCGAGACGGCCCTGGTGGCCCTCGGCTATGACCCCGATGGCCTCGCCGCTGTGGACACCGAATTCACCGACTACACCGAAACCATGGTTGAACGATGGCAAGAGGACCTCGGGGTTGAAGAAGATGGCATCGTGCAACTGGGCGACATCATCTTCATCCCTGAAGAGGCCGAGGTCCTGGCGGTATCGGTAGAGGTCGGACAGTCCGTCGCCCCGGGGCAACCCATCGTCACGGTGAGTGCGGGTGACCCGCTCCAGGGTGACGATGTTGCCCAACTCGAGGCGGCTCTTGCCGACCTGGGCTATTCCGGGATCACCGTTGACGGTGTCTGGGACGCAGGGACCAAGAGCGCCGTGCTGGCCTGGCAGGAAGACGTTGGACTGGAAGCCGACGGAGCCGTCGATCTCGGAGAAGTCGTCTTCCTTCCGTCGCCGGTCCGGGTCAATGACGTACTTGCCTCGGTCGGCACGAGTGTCAATCCGGGCAGTCCGGTGCTGGCGATCTCGTCGGCCGACAAATCTGTGACTTTTGACCTCCCGGCCGCAGATCAGGGGCTGGTCGCAGTTGGCCAGGACGTGAACATCGAACTGCCCGACGGCACGGACACGCCGGGAACCGTGACATCTGTGGCGTCTGTGGCGACCGCGCTGCAGGGCGGGGGAGCTGCCTTCGAAGTCAAGATCGTCCTCGACGACCCCGCCGTTGCTGCCGGGCTGGATGAGGCGCCGGTGGACGTCGAGGTAGTTGCGGACTCTGTCAGCAACGTGATGGCGATTCCGGTATCGGCTCTCGTGGCGCTGGCCGAAGGCGGCTACGCGGTTGAAGTGGACGGCGGCAACGGCGTCATCCAACTCGTTGCCGTCGATCCGGGCTTCTATGCCGACGGGATGGTCGAGGTCACCTCCGATCTGCTTCAAGTCGGCGACCGCGTTGTAGTCCCGTGACCACCACGATGACCCACGACCGGGCCGCTCCGTCCGCCGGCAGTGATGTGGTCCTCTCCCTGCATGGCGTGACCAAGGAATACCCGACCACGCCGCCGGTGCATGCTTTGCGCGGCGTCGACTTTGCGGTTACGCGTGGCGAACTGGTGGGAGTGGTCGGGCCATCTGGAAGTGGCAAGTCGACTCTGCTTCACATCATGGGGACTCTTGATCGCCCCACCGCCGGCGAGGTGACGGTTGCCGGCCACGACATTGCCGACCTGAGCGACAAGGACATGTCGGCGCTGCGCTCTCGCCACATCGGATTCGTGTTTCAGCAATTCCATCTCCTCAGCGGCTACACCGCGTTGGACAACGTTGCCGATGGTCTGCTGTACACCGGTAGCAACGTGGCGACGCGGCGGCGCCTGGCACGCCGCGCTTTGGAACGCGTTGGGCTCGGTCACCGGCTGGGCCATGTAGCCACGAAGCTCTCCGGTGGGGAACGACAGCGGGTGGCAGTGGCCCGCGCCTTGGTGGGGACGCCGTCGATCGTCCTTGCCGACGAGCCGACGGGCAACCTCGATACCAAGAACAGCGACGGCATCGTGGAGCTGATCCGCCAGATCAACGACGAAGGCGTGACCTTCGTTGTCATCACCCATAATCGGGAGATCGCAGAAGCCTTTCCCCGTACGGTGGGTCTGCGCGACGGGCTCATCGAGTACGACTCGGGGGTGCGTTGATGGCGAACAACCTCGAACCCTCGAAACTGCACGGCGCCGACGTGTTGCGCACTGCAAGCGTTGGCTTGCACACCCGCAAGCTGCGGGCTGCGCTGTCGGCGCTGGGAATCATGATCGGGATCGCCGCGATGGTCGGCGTGCTCGGGCTCTCGGAGTCCTCCAAGTCGGACCTGCTGGCGCAACTGGATCGTCTCGGCACGAACCTGCTCACGGTGCAAGCCGGAACCGGGATCGGCATCGGCAGCGGGGAGCTGCCCGAAGAGGCAGCAGGGATGATCTCACGGATCGGTCCGGTCGAGACGACCAGCACCATCAGCGCGGTCGATGCCAACGTCTTCAAGACCGACTTCGTGCCGGCCGGACAGACCGGCGGTATCACCGTGCAGGCTGTCGATGTGAATTTGCTGGAGACTCTCGCCGGGGGTGTCTCGGATGGGAAGTTCCTCGATGCGGCCACCTCGGACTATCCCACCGCTGTCTTGGGCTCGGTTGCTGCGGAGCGCCTCGGTATCCGCGAGGTCAGCGGCACCCAGCAGGTGTGGCTCGGTGACCAATGGTTTACGGTCATCGGGGTTCTGAATCAGTTCGAGCTGAATCCCGATCTCGATCGAGCTGCGCTGGTCGGGTTCGCCGCGGCCGCGGAGTACCTCGATCATGACAACGTCCCGACGTCGATCCTGGTGCGCGCCAACCCGGACTACATCGACGAGGTCACTGCGGTGTTGTCGGCCACGGCAAATCCGCAGAATCCGGAGGAGGTAGAGGTTGCCCGGCCGTCTGACGCGTTGGAGGCGAAGGAGGCCGCTGATGATGCCTTCACGGCGCTGTTCCTGGGCTTGGGGGCGGTAGCGCTATTGGTGGGCGGCGTCGGCATTGCCAACGTGATGGTGATCTCGGTACTCGAGCGCAGGGCGGAGATTGGACTGCGCCGTGCTTTGGGAGCGACCAAACGACACGTAGCCGTTCAGTTCCTCGGTGAAGCGCTGCTGTTGTCCGCCATTGGCGGAATAGGCGGTGTTGCTCTGGGTTGGGCGGTGACCGGTGTATACGCCAACATCCGCGGCTGGGACACGCTGATCCCCCCGCTGGCAATCGGTGGAGGGATCGCCGCCGCGCTACTGATCGGTGCCATCGCCGGCCTCTACCCGGCTATCCGCGCCGCCCGGCTCTCTCCAACCGAGGCCCTGCGCAGCGCGTGATCGAGGCCCATTCGTTCTTGCGGATTAGGGCGTCCATATGTACGCCAGGATCCGCAGGAACGGTGAGGTAGTGGCGCGGGTTGACGTTCTGTTGCTAACTTGTTATATAATTACTAGAACAATAGTAGAACTGGAGGAACGGAATGTCTGAAGTCTCTAGCGGGATCTCATGGGCTGCTGTGGCCCCGCTGCTGATCCTCGCTGTGGCGTTTGTCGTCTACTGCTGGGTGGACATGTACCGCAACGACGTCAAGCATCTGCCGAAGTGGGCGTGGGCGATCATTACCGCCTTTTCGATCCCGATTGGCGGCATCGTGTATCTCGTGGTGGGGAGAGAGAACCGCTGATGATCCGAACTAGCGGGCTTTCCAAGTCGTATGGAGCCACGGCAGCGCTGGACAAAGTCGATCTCAACGTCAGCCGAGGTTCGGTCTATGGATTGGTAGGGCCCAATGGCGCTGGCAAGACCACGCTGCTCGGCATGCTCGCCGGGCTACGCACCGCCACTGCCGGTTCGATTGAGATCGAAACCGCTCGTATTGCGGTGCTCCCGGACACGCCGTACTTCGACCCGTGGCTCAAGGCGCGTGAGGTGGTCGACCTGGCTCGAGCGCTTGGGAGCAACTCGAGCCGTGACGTCGACGAGCTTCTGGAGCTGACAGGAATCGGCGACGCCGCCGATCGGGCGGTCGGCGGATTCTCCCGCGGCATGCTGCAGCGGCTCGGTCTTGCGGCAACCCTTGTTGGCGACCCTGAGCTCGTTCTGCTGGACGAGCCATGCTCGGCGCTCGACCCCCTGGGACGCCGCGAGGTATTGGATTTGATCGCCCGCTTGCGGGGAGAGGCAACCGTGGTCTTCTCGAGCCACATCCTGGCCGATGTGCAGGAGGTCTGCGACACGGTCGGCATCCTGCGCCGGGGCCGGCTCATCTTTGAAGGGCGGTTGGAGCAGCTGCTGGTCGGCAAGGCAGTGCCGCATTATCTCGTACGACTACGGGCACCACTCGAACCGGTGATCGCACAGCTGCAGGAAGTCGGCTGGATCAACCATGTGGAGGTTGTGGATCCGGAGCTGATCCGGGTAACCGCCGAGTCGCTGCCGGTGGCCGAGGCGGCGCTGGTCGGCGAACTGGCCGCAGCCGGGGCTCATGTCGTCTCGCTGGCTCCGGAGGCTCCATCTCTCGAGGACGTGTTCCTGGAGGTGGTGCGATGAAATCGCGTGGTGCGATGAAATCGCGTGGTGCGATGAGCCTCTGGAAGCTGGAGTGGATCCGCCTCTTTCGTACCAAGCGCTGGATCGCCCTCCTGGGTGTCTATGTCTTCTTCGGATTGATCGGGCCGCTCACGGCGCGCTACATCAGAGAGATCCTGGAGAGCTTTGGCGGCGACGTTCAAGTGGTCGTGCCCGATCCTGTGGCCGCCGACGGTATTGCCAGCTATGTATCGAATGCCTCGCAAGTCGGACTCCTGGTGTCCGTAGGTGTTGCGGCGGCGGCCTTGGCGTTTGATGCCAAACCGCAGATGGGGGTCTTCTTGCGAACGCGGACCTCCCATGTGTGGGCGATCATCGCACCGCGCTACGTCGTGGTCACCGCAGCGATTATCGGAGCTTTCACTCTCGGCTCGATCGCAGCGCTGTACGAGTCGACGGTGCTGATGGGGTCGCTGTCATTCGGTGGCTGGTTTGTCGGGACGCTGCTGGGTGGCCTCTACCTCGCCTTTGCGGTAGCCGTGGTTGCTGCGGTTGCCGGCCGCACCCAATCGGTGCTGGTCGCAGTAGTCGTATCGATCGGCGTGTTGCTGTTGTTGCCGATCGTTGGGATTGCTCCCAACGTCGGGGAGTGGCTGCCGAGCCATCTGGTGGGCGCCATCGATTCTCTGGTGCGCGGTGGCGGGGCAGCCGGTTTCTGGCGATCGGCTTTGACGACGGTGGTGTTGACCGCTGGGGCGCTGTGGCTGGCGGTGCGGTGGGCGGCGCAACGGGAGCTCTAACCGCAACGGATCGGGTGCGGTCCACCAGCGCAGCTCGGAGCAACCAGCGCCGACCGCCTAATCGGCTACGGACACCAGGTAGTCCCCGGAAGCGTCGTCCCACTTCAGATTCACTGCGCCATGGGCGCGGGCAGCTTGCACGAAACGCAGAAAACCCGAATAGCCAAGCCGGCGCTCGTTGAAATCCGATCGGCGTTTCCGGAGCTGATCCTTCAGACCAGACATGGCCTGCTCTCCATTGGCGGTGAGCACGTCTATCAGAAGCTCGAAGTCCTTGGTTTCGCTATCCGTCTTGGGGAAGTCAACCACAGGGTCGCCCCGCGAGCCCTCGTCGCTCAACTCGACTATCGAGTTTCCGGCAAGGTGCCGCAACAGCTCGCCAAATGCGCGAAATCCGTGGTCGGTCTCGCTGAACGTTGGGTCCTTGCGGAGAAGAGCGCGCTTCAAGGTCGACGAGCGCACCGGACCATCGCTGGAGCGCTGGATCCCGGCCAATGTCGTCGTAACCAGAGCAGCAACATCCACGGTTGCCTCGGGCGGTTTCGGCTCCTCGGCGGCTTCTGGCTTCTTCTTCTTTTCCGGCTTCTTGCGCTGCGGGAGTTCGACGCCGCCGAGACGTTCATAGAACAGGAACTCATCGCAAGCGGGTGGCAGCATTGCCGAAGTCGAAGCCTTGAGACCGACTCCGATGACTCGCTTGTTGAGTTCGCGCAGCTTCTGTACCAACGGTGTGAAGTCGGAGTCGCCGGTGCAGATGACGAATGCCGTCACGTAGTCTCGTTCGAATGCCAGCTCGACAGCGTCGACCGCCATCTTGATGTCGGCGGCGTTCTTGCGAACCCGGCCACGGCGTTGTGGGATCTCGATCATCTCCACCTGGTTGTCGGCGAGCATCTGCCGATCCTGGTCGAACGCCGACCAATCCGCATAGGCGCGGCGCACCACGACTCGACCTCGCTCGGCCAAGGCGTCGGCAATTGGTCGGAAGTCGAATTGCATCCCCAGATCGTCGCGGGCGCCGATCGCAAGGTTCTCGTAGTCAATGAACAGGCCGATTCGTTCTTCTTCCATGGCGCCGAGGGTAGTGCGCAGGGCCGGCTCCGGAGCTGACTGCGTTTCTCCTGCACCGGTGGGCCCGCATTTGCTATGTTTGCGCCAGCCCGTCGGGTGACCGGGCGATGTTCACGGGAGGGGAGCAAGAGCGAGGGTCACCGAGGGCGCGGTGGCCCTCGTCTACGTATGACGCCGGCCGTCCGTGCTCGCTACGGTTTGCGTCTGACGACCGTCGTTTGGAGACCCATGAGCGTTTCATTCGCCATCACGTTCGACTATCTGTGCCCTTTTGCCCGCAATCTCAATGAGTCTGTGCTCGAGGGCCTTGCCGAAGGGGCCACCTGGGACGTGGCTTTCCGGCCCTTCTCACTCTCGCAAACGAAGGTCGAAGACGGTCAGCCGGATGTGTGGGAACGCCCGGCCGGAAGCGACGGCACTCGCGGTGTGCCAGCCTTGTTGTGGGGGATTGCGGTCCACCAACAGTGGCCGGACATCTTCCCTGCCTTCCACCAGAGCCTGTTCGGAGCTCGTCATGACCAGGGACGTGACATCGGCGACAACAGCGTGCTGTCCGAAGTTGCTCATGCGGCCGGCTTGGACGCTCCGGCGGTGGCCGATGTTGTCGCGGGAGGCGGGCCCGGCCGCACGCTCCGAGAGGAGCACCAGGACCTAGTTGCCGGATGGGACGTCTTCGGTGTGCCAACACTCATAGTTGGCGATGAAGCCGTGTTCGTCAGGTCGATGGAGCGCCACCGGCCTGACGAGATCGCACGGCTGCTCGACCTCGTATCTTGGACCAACCTCAACGAGTTCAAACGTACCCGCATCCCCCGGTGAAGAACCCCCTACCGTGTTCCAGTCCGGCTGACGGCCCCGCAACGAAAGCTCAGCAATGACAGCTCCACGATCCTCGGTTCCGGCTAGCAGAATCCGGACGCTCAACGATCTTTCGGTGCGGAGCGACGCCGGCTACGTGCTGTATTGGTCCACCGCTTACCGCAGGGTCGAATCCAACTTTGCGCTGCAGCGCGCCGCCGACTGGGCCCGCCACCTCGGCTTGCCGCTTGTCGTGCTCTCGGCCCTGCGACTCGACTACCGGTGGGCGTCCGATCGGTTCCACGCTTTCATCCTCGACGGGATCGCGGATCTGGAGCGGCAGTACGGCTCAACCAATGCGCTGCATTTCTCATACGTCGAGACGGAGAACGGCGCCGGCAAGGGACTACTCGCTGCGCTTGCTGCGGATGCTGCGGTAGTGGTCGTTGACGACGCCCCGATCTTCTTCCTGCCGTCCATGACGGCGGTTGCGGCGACCCGGGTTCCCGTGTCGATGGAGGGTGTTGATCACAACGGGTTGCTGCCGTTGCGAGCAAGCGACCGGGTGTTCCTCCGTGCGCACGACCTGCGCCGCCATCTGCAGCGCAGCTTGCCGGATCATCTCGACGATTTCCCGTCTGATGCCAGGCTTCAGGAGTTGCCCGTGCCGGCATCAGGTCTGCTCGATGAGGTGCGGGCTCGCTGGCCGTCCCCGCCACCGGACCGTGACCTCGTGCGGGCAATGCCGCTCGACCACTCAGTTCTCGCAACGCCGCTGATCGGCGGGCCAACCGCCGGCTCAGCGCTGTTGGAGCGGTTCGTTGCGGAGCGGCTCGATCGTTACGGCGACCGCAACCATCCCGACGAGGAAGTCAGTAGCGGCCTGTCGCCTTATCTGCACTTCGGCAACGTTTCGCCCCACCAGGTCTTCAACGCCGTCTCGGCTGCAGAAGGCTGGTCGCTGGAATCCATCGGGGAAAAGGCCAATGGGAGCCGGGAAGGCTGGTGGGGAATGAGTGCCGCCGCCGAGGGCTTTCTCGACCAACTGGTCACCTGGCGCGAGCTTGGATATCGATCTGCCGCCCTTGTCCCCGACAACGAGAGATACGAAGCGCTGCCGCAATGGGCGCAGCAAACGCTGGCTGAGCATGCGGGTGATCCGCGAGAGTACGTCTACACACTCGAGCAGTTCGGCGCTGCTGAGACCCACGATGAGATCTGGAACGCAGCGCAGCGCGAGCTGCTCAGCACGGGCGTGATTCACAACTATCTGCGCATGGTGTGGGGCAAGAAGATCCTCGAATGGACGCGCAGCCCCCGGGAGGCTCACGACATCATGTTCGAACTCAACAACCGCTACGCCCTGGACGGGCGCGATCCGAACTCAGTGTCTGGGATCCATTGGGTACTGGGTCGCTATGACCGGCCGTGGGGTCCGGAAAGGGCCGTGTTCGGGAAGATTCGCTACATGTCATCGGAGGCGACGCGCCGCAAACTGAGAATGAAGCGCTATCTCTCCGCCGGTCAGGATGAGCTGTTTGCCACGTAGTTGATGTCGGGTTCCGGTCCCTCACTGACTGTGAAATACGAGTACGAATCGGGGGCAAACGCGATCGCTTCTCCCTGGACCTCGGCCGTCGATGGGGCTCGGCACGGCTCTTCCGCAAAGGTCCGCAGGAACTCGATATCGAGGCGGCTCCACAGCCACACCTCGTTGTAACCGCGGAACACGATTGCGGACCCGTCGCCGCTGATATCGGCCGCAGTAACGAAGGTCCCCGGCTCGAGGTCGAATCTTCCGACTTCGATCAGGTTCGTGACCGTTCCGTCGGCCAGCTGGCTTGCCGGTGCGCGATAGATCACCGAAGGCTCCCCTGAGGCCCCTTTGGTGACGACGATGATGTCCCCGGTCAGTGGATCGACCAGCAGCGCTTCGGCGTCGGGTCCGGGCTCCGGGTAGCGAAGGTTGAGTATGGCGACATCGTTGATGAGCCTACCGGCGGGATCCGGCTCAGGCTCGGCTATCCGGTATACGGTGATTGCGGGGCGGAAGTGCAGGTTGTCCCCGATGTCCCCCAAGTACAGGTAGTCGCGGCCCGGATCCGGTCCCGGTCCGATCGCCATGTCCTCCCAATCGAATGCCAGAACGTCGAGCTCGAAGGTTCCCTGGTGGGCTCCGCTCTCGTCGAAGGCGAAGACAATGGGTCCGCCGCCGGAGTCATTGTGCATCCAGATGATGCCTGGATGAGTCCGGCTTGGTGCAATGCCGGATATCTCGATGGCCTCGGCCAGCCGAATCGTCCCGGCCGCAACCGGCGCGTCGAATGCTTCGCACAGGCCTGGCGGCGGAGGCGGTGGTAGCTCGGGAGTGGCCACGGTCGTTGCAACGGGGAGATCCGCCAGCGTCGTCAACTCCGGCAGCGTCGAGGTGACACCAGGGTCGGCGGAGGAACACGATGCCAGCAGCAGCGCCAATGCCATCACGGTGCAGCAGATCGGGCCCCTGTTCATGATCGGAGCCTAAGCCAATCCAGGATTACGCTCATCCACCCAGCAGCTTGAAAGCAATCGCCTCGGCGAGAACGCCGTTTCGCAGCTCCGTGACGTCCTGGCTCTCATTGGGGCCATGAGCTCGGCACACGGGATCGGCAACCCCGGTGAGCAAGATCGTGGCGTCGGGAAACCGAGCCGCCAGGTCGGCGACAAACGGGATCGATCCGCCCATGCCCATATCGACGGTCGAGGTCCCCCATGCCGCACCGAGCGCAGTGCGAAACGCGTCGTAGACCGCCCCGGTCGTATCGACTGAGAAC
>JASJEG010000143.1 GCA_030064765.1 Acidimicrobiia bacterium
GTGGTCGGTCTATGAGCATGACCCTGCGAGGGCGGCGATACTTGTTGCGGCAGCCTGTGCAGAGCTGGAGAGGGACTGTGAGGCAAGCCCGCCCCAGGTTGTCTTCTCGACCACGAGCAACAGCGATAGCCGATTCAGGTTGGCGCAGCTGCTACCCGACATGCTTGCTGAGTCGGGAATTGGGGTGCAGCTCGAATTGGAGGACTCGCAGATCTTCTTCGGTGATACATTGGACAACGGAGATTGGGATGTTGGCCTGTGGGCTTGGAAGGGACAGCCCGGGGCCGCCGGCCTGATTTCCGCAATGGACGTCTTTGATCCCGATGGTGAGCCGCCAGCCGGGAGTAACTACTACCGCTGGGGCACCCCGGATTCGGTGGTATCTGAGGATGATGCGGTTACGGACTTCCGCGATCTGCTGGCCGAAATGCGAACGTCCTACGACTACGACGAGGTGAAGCGACTCGCCGGTGTCCTCGAGCTCATCATCTCCGAGGAAGCTGTGATTGTTCCGGTGTCGTCGGGCGTGACCGTGGGGGCGGTGTGGGCCGACGAGATTGCGGGCTTTCAGATGAACCCAACAAGGGCAGGTCATACCTGGAACATCGAAATGTGGCATCGGCTCGAGCGGTGACGTAGCTGCGGAGGTCTCGCTTCCGGACCGAGAGTCGGTAGCACGCAGATCGGTGGACCGAAGCCATCCTCGACTTAACTTCCGGGCGTCTGTCGGCTAGTTTTTGGGGCAGCCTCATCAGGAGTCATTGATGACAACGCTCGTACTGTTGCGCCACGGCCAATCCACCTGGAACCTCGAGAACATCTTCACTGGCTGGACCGATGTCCCGCTGTCGGAAAAGGGCGAGGCGGAGGCGAGAGACGCCGGTCGCATCATGAAAGAGGAGGGCCTCGAGTTCGACATTGCTCACACCTCGCTACTGCGCCGAGCAATCAACACTCTTCATCTCGCGCTGCTGGAGATGGATCAGTCTTGGATTCCGGTTGTGAAGCACTGGCGTCTCAACGAACGACACTATGGAGCCCTGCAGGGCCTCAACAAGAAGGAGACCGCCGATCAGCACGGCAAGGAGAAGGTCAAGGTGTGGCGGCGGTCCTACTCGACCCCACCGCCGGCGCTTGATCCAATGGACGACCGCCACCCCGGCAACGATCCCCGCTACTCATGGATGCCTTCCGATCTCCTGCCCGCTACGGAGTGCCTCGAGGATGTTGTCGACCGCATGTTGCCCTACTGGCATGACGCCATCGTCCCGGACCTGCGTTCCGGCAAGACCGTGATAGTGGCGGCGCACGGCAACAGCCTGCGAGCTCTGGTCAAGCATCTCGATGAGATCTCTGACGAGGACATCCCGAGCCTCAACATCCCGACGGGGATTCCGCTGCTGTACGAGCTGGACGCCGACCTGCGTCCCATTTCGAGCAGGTACCTGGGCGACGAGGAGGCCGCCAAGGCCGCTGCGGAGGCGGTTGCGAAACAAGCCGGGTGACCTAACTGACCGGCGAGTCCGGCCCTTCTGCGGGGCCGCGCACAACTTGACTTGATGCACCCGAGGCCCCATACTCGCTCAGTCGTTGGGCTTTGAGTTGGTCATCGCCCGGAAAGGTGAGTCTCTTGGAAGCGTTTGTGGCCGCAGTCCACGCGCTCGTGTCGTTAGGCCTGATATTCCTCATCCTCCTGCACGCAGGTCGCGGTGGCGGTTTGTCAGATATGTTTGGTGGTGGCATGAGCACAGGATTCTCCGGCTCCAATGTCGTTGAGCGAAACCTTGACCGGATCACAGTGGCAGCTGCAGTGCTGTTCGCCATAACCACAGTCACGCTCGTCTGGGTCGGGCGCTAGATCTCTCGGCAAAGCCGTCGCCGCAACAACATCAAGGAGGCTAGACCGTGTTCCTTTGGCATGGTCGTAGGGGGTTGACGTTGTTGCTCGCGCTTTCGCTCGCCGTGGTGCTCGTCTCGTGCGATTCAGGTCAAGACGGTACGGGGTCCACCGTGGCATCCTCCCCGACCGAGGCGCCGGTGACGACCGCAGTGCGCGAGACGACGACAACAACCACCACCACTACCACACCTGAGACAACCACCACGATGGATCCCACGCGGTCGTACGGTGGTGAGGTCGTAGTGGCTGTTGCTGCGGAGCCGGTATCGCTCAACCCGTTTGTCCAAGGTGGCGGCGATCCCATTGCCACCGTCATCGGTGAGGCGTACTGGGCAGGTGTCCAGGAGGTCGATGGCTACACGCTCGAGCTGATCCCAGAGCTGGTGACGCAGCTACCTACTGTCGCCAACGGCGGTGTCGTGGTCAACGAGGACGGCACCATGACGGTGCGGTACCAGATTCGTGATGAAGCGACGTGGTCGGATGGGTTGCCAATCACGGGCGAGGACTTCCAGTTCACCCTCGAATTGATTCTCGATCCGAATGTGTCGGTGGAGAAGACCGGGTATGAGGACATAGTCGACACCGACTTCGGTCCCAAGTGGTTCACCTACACGATGCGTGCACCCACCGTCCTCTACGAACTGCTGTTTGACCGGATCATCCCGAAGCATGCGGTGGATGGCACCGACTTCAACAACGACTGGAATGATCGAATGTGGCCGTCGGCCGGCCCCTTCGAGTTCGACACCTGGGAACAGGGAACCCAGATTCGCCTGATACGCAACGAGCAGTACTGGAAACGCGATCCGGATACCGGCCAGGGCCTGCCGTTCCTGGACAGCGTCGTATTCAGATTCGTTGCCGAGGAGGATCTCCTCACTGATTTTCGGGGTCGGCTTGTGGATGTTGTTGAGCCGCCTGTGGAACCTCAAGTGATCGAGGATCTCCGGGCGCTCGATCAAGAAGGTGTGGCCGTCGAGGTCATCCGCGGCCGGGTATGGGAGCACCTCAGCTTCCAGTTCGGCTCGGGTCGCCTCGAGACCAATCCGGCTTCGGCGAATGAGAATCTCAACTTCAGAAGAGGCATTGCCCACACGATCGACTACGACCTGATAGCTGCAGAGATCCTCGGTGACGAAACCGGACGACTCACTTCGATTCTCGAAACGGTGGCGCCGGCGCTCGGAACCGGCGCATGGTCGCAATACGAGCACGACCCCGCCATAGCCGGTGAGTACTTCGCAGCAGCGAGGGAGGAACTCGGTCTGGATGGCCTGTCGGTGGTCCTATCCACGACATCGAACACGCCGAACCGCGTGACGATCTCCGAACTCCTTGCAGACATGTTCGCTGCGGTGGGTGTCGAGTATCAGACACAGCTAGAAGTGTCCCAGTCATTCTTCCTCGAGACTCTCACAACCGGCCTATGGGACATGGGGCTCTGGGCCTGGGAGAGTTCTTCCGGCTTGACCGGAGCAATCAACCTCATGGATTTCTTCGATCAGGAATCGGCCACAGCGGGCGCCGACAACTACTACCGCTGGGGAACGGCGGATTCGAGCGTGATCGACGACGGCACGGCTCGCTTTGCCGAGATCAGACTCCAGCTCGACGAGTCCATCGATCCAACGGTCCTGGTTCCGCTTCTGCAGGAGGCGGAGCAGCTGCTCGCCGGGCAAGCAGTGATCATCCCGCTATACGCCCATCGTCGGGCTGTCGCCGTGTGGGCGGACGAGGTGGGTGGCGTCCGGCAGAGCGCAACCCCGGCGGGATACACATGGAACATAGAACAGTGGTATCGGATCGATCTCTAGCCGGAGGTGAGCTGCTGTCTCGGTCCGCTACCTGAAGAGTTTGCGTCACTTGGAGATGGACGCGACAGGCGCCTCCCAACCCGACATGGGTATTACTGGCAGGGTGACTTGATAAGAAAGAGCAAAGGATCCATACTTGCGTATGGCACGGGTCCGAGCTTCTCGGACCTGAGATCAGAAAGGGGTCATTTGCCGGACCGGAGGCACGCCGCGTTTGACACTCGCCTTTCCAATCCCAACAACCTCTCCTTGTCGAGTGAGGGCTGAGTTGGGGACGGACGGGGAGACGGAGGCAATCCATGCCAAGTCACGTCTCGTGGCAGGGCACTCCAGATCTAGCATTGCACACTTGCTTTCGACGGTGGGGGCAGCCTTGCCGGCCGTCGGGGGACTGTCAATCAAACGAAATCCCAATGGAGGAGACAAATGACAAAACTTAGCCGCGTACGCGGCGTGGCACTGCTTCTGGTGGCTTTTGCGATGATCGCAGCCGCTTGTAACGGTGACGACGACACGGCCGATACCACGGCCGCACCGGAACCGACCGAAACGACGGCGGCTCCGGCGACCGAGGCTCCAACAGACACCACCGCAGCCCCGTCAGATACCACCGAGGCACCGCCGGCAGCGCCCGCGGGCTTTACGTACAACATGGGTATCTTCCAGGATCTGCAGACCGACAACTTCTGGGCTTACTACGGTCCGGACGGCACGGTGTGGAGCCAGTATGTGCTCGCACCGACCAAGCCAGGGTTGTATGACGTCCTCTACCCGGCGCTCGGAGTCATTCCGGACGTTGCGGTTGGGCTTCCGCCCGAGCCGGTCCAGGAAGGCGATAACTGGGTTGTGGTCGTTGACATGAAGTCGGACTACAAGTGGAGCGATGGCACGCCGCTGACCGCAGCGGATGTTGAGTTCACCTTTGACGCCGTAAACGGTGCAGCCCTCGGTGGTGACTGGCTCCAGGCCTATCCATACACTGAGGCATCCAATCCGCGCTTGCTCGACGTCGAAGCGACGAGCGACACACAGGTGAAGTACACCTTCGCCGCCAAGCCCGGTTTGGCCGTGTGGCCGCACAACGTCGGTGTCGCCCCGATCATGCCGAAGCACTTCTGGGAGCCCGTGCTGACTGCAGCACTGGAGTCCGAGGATCCGGCTTCCACGCTGTACGGCGCAGATCCGACTGGCGATCCGTCCGGTGGTGAGTCCATCTATGCAGGGCGGGAGGAAGGCGCATTCGCCAAGAACACCGCTAACGCTGACTACTACTGGAACGGCACCGAGGTCACGCAGTACACCAGTGGCGTGCTGCGCATCGGTGACGAGATCTTCTACGGGGATCCGGGTGGCGACGAGCTGGCCGATTTCACGTACGGTCCGTTCATGAGCGAAGCCGTTTTCTCCCTCTACGGCGACCAGACCGCCGCGGTGCTGGCGCTGCAGGAAGGTGAGACCGACTACCTGCTCAACCCACTCGGTATGCAGCGCGGTCTGCAGCAAGAGGCACTCGCTTCCGAGAACCTCGAGGTTGTGGTCAACGCCCCCAACGGCTTCCGTTACCTGGCGTTCAACCTGCGTAAGTCTCCCGGCAGCTACAACGGCTACCGGCAAGCGATTGCATACATGATCGACAAGGAGTTCCTCACCACGAACGTGCTCCAGGGTGTAGCGCTGCCGCTCTACGTCTTGATCCCTGAGGGCAACAAGAAGTGGTACAACGAGGAGGCTGCCGACGCGATCTCGACTCAGTACGTCGGCCTATCAGAAGGCGAGCGTGTACAAGCTGCAGTTGATGCCCTCAAGGCAGACGGCTTCACCTGGGAGACCGAGCCGACCGTCGATGAAGACGGCAACGTGACCCCGGGTGTCGGGCTGATCGACCCAACCGGTACGAAGGTGGCTGAGCAGGAGATCCTGGCTCCCCCGGCCAGCTACGATCCGCTGCGCGCAACTGCGTCGCTCTGGATCGAGGGCTGGATGGAGACCCTGGGTATCCCGGCACGGGCCAACCCGACCGACTTCGGTGCCATCGTTGACGCGGTGTGGCCGGGTGTCGGCGAGGAGATCCCGTTCGATGCCTACATCCTGGGTTGGAGCCTGGGGAACCCGGCACTGCCGTCGTTCCACGAGAGCTTCTTCCACAGCCGGAACCTCGCTGAGGTCAACGACGGCAGCAACTCCGTCGGCCTCGAGGACGCTGAGTTTGACGCCTTGGCCGACGGCCTGCTGGCTGCGACCAACGAAACAGAGGCGTTCGACCTGATCTGGCAGATGGAAGAGAAGCTTGCTGAGCTGCTGCCCTACGTTGTGCTCTTCGATACACCGATTATCGAGTTCTACAACACGAACGTGACATTCCCGTTCACGAGCACACTGTCAGGTATCCAAATCCAGACAGGGTTCCAGGACACGGTGATCAAGTAAGCAAGAAGCCAATCTGCGACTCTTTGGGAGGGTGCTTCGGCACCCTCCCATTGCATTGCATGCCTGTGCCTAAATCGCAGGCCCGGGTCCGTGTCTGCTAAGGTTGCCGTCCGGCTGAGCTGCGGCAAGCGAGGGAGGCATTCGTAAGTGCTCAAGTTCATCGGGAGACGCCTGCTGCAGATGGCGTTTCTTTTCGTTCTCTTCCTTACGATCCTCTTCTTCCTTCTCCAAGCGCAGCCCGGCGACATCTCGAGTCAGTTCGTCGGCAACCCCGAGATCCCGCCTGAGGCCAAGGAAATCCTGCGGGAGCGACTCGGCCTCAACGAATCGCTGTGGGGCCAGTACACGACCTTCATCATCAACTTCTTCAAGCTCGATTTTGGCGTGAGCTTCACCGAGTACCCGCGAGAAGTATCTGACATCCTGCTGTCCCGATTGCCCCGAACCGTGGTGCTCTTCCTCACGGCCACTCTGCTGGCCTATTGGATGGGCTTTGCGACCGGCAAACTGGTGGCCTGGCGCCGCAACACCAAGCTCGAGCATGTAGTGACCGTCACCGGGATCTTCCTCTACACGGTCTTCTACCCCTGGTTTGCGATCATGATGCTCTGGATATTCGCCGCCAACCTCGGCTGGTTCCCGGTGGGCAAGTTCATCACCCCAAGTGTCTGGAACAACGCGCCCTTTGAGGCCAACCAGGTCTTCAACAGGATGATCGTGGTGGCGGTCTTGTTTGCGCTGTTCGTCGGCGTTGTTTGGTACCTGACTCGCCGGATCGGGGACCTCGACCGGCGGAAGTGGCTCCGGCGTGGAATCGCGGCCGGTGGGCTGGTTGTCGTGGCCTTCTACTGGATGGGCTCAGACATGCGCACCTATGCCGCAGACATCGCCCATCACACCGTGCTGCCGGTGGTGACGCTGGCGCTGGTGTTCTTTGCGCAGATCACGCTGCTGACCCGCAGCTCGATGCTGGAAACGTTGCGCGAGGACTACATCCTGACCGCTCGCGCCAAGGGCATCCCGGAGCGGGTTGTGCGCGATCGGCATGCCGCCCGCAACGCCCTGCTTCCTGTCACGACATCGTTCGTCCTCGCCCTGGCCGCAGTTATCGGCGGCGGGATCGTAACCGAATCGATTTTCTCGTGGCCGGGGATCGGCCTTGCACTGCTCAACGCGGTGCTGGTCGAGGACATTCCGCTGGCGATTGGTGGTCTTGCCCTGATCGGTCTGCTCTCATTGGTGGGCCACCTCATCGTCGACATTCTCTACACGTTCCTCGATCCGAGGATCCGCTACTCATAGGTGGGACATGGCCGATCAACCGAGTAACGTCGACTCGCCGCCATCCGAGCAGCCGGAGTCGCCCGACATTGGCATAGTCGTTGAAGACATCGAGCTGACGCGCGGCCAGATCATCCGCACCCGCCTCAAGCTCGCCTGGCGGTCATTCCGCAAGAACTGGTCGCTGTTCGCTGAGAACAAGATAGGTATCGTCGGACTTGGCATCATCGCGATCTTCGGTCTCATGGCCATCGCCCACCCGATCCTGATGGCGACGGTGTGGAGCGACAAGAAGGACATCTACGATCCGGTCATTGGAACGGATGCGGTGATCGTCGAAAAAGTCGTCGTCGTTGAAGTGACCGACCCTGAAACCCAGTTGACGTTGCAGGAGGCGCAGCTCGAGGGCGAGCTGTTTGCTTCGCCGGGCGACATCGTCGAGATTCCGCTGGCTCCAGCGCCACCGAGCCGAGATCATCTCTTGGGCACCGACCCCTTGGGACGGGACATCCTGTCCCAACTCATGTTTGGCGCTCGGGCTGCCTTCACCCTGGGTATCGTTGCCGCCCTGGTGACTACGGTGCTGGCGACGCTGGTCGGTTCCGTCGCTGCCTATCACGGAGGCTTGGTTGACACGTGGTTGATGCGGCAGGCCGACTTGATCCTGCTGATGCCGCTCTTGCCCTTGCTCATCGTGGTGGCCGCTTTCTACCAAGTGGGACTCATCGGTCTTGCCCTGATACTTGGAATACTCGGGGGCCTGGGGGGAACGGCGATCATCCTCAAATCGCAGGCGTTGGCAGTGAAGGTGAAACCGTTCATCGATGCCGCACGAGTCGCCGGCGGCAGTAGCCGGCACATCATCCTGCGCCATGTGGTTCCCAACGTGCTACCGCTGAGCTTCCTCTACATGATGTTCGAAGTGACAGCCGCCATCCTCACCGAAGCCACGCTGTCGTTCTTCGGTCTGCTCGATATCGAGATGAGCTGGGGCATCATGATCAACACCGCCCATACGCAGGGGTACACGCTCAGCGGCCTCGGGACGTGGTGGCTGCTGCTCCCGGCCGGTCTCGCGGTCACCTTCATGGGCTTTGCATTCTTCCTAGTGGGTCGGGCTGCCGACGAGGTGGTCAACCCCAGGTTGCGGGCACGATGACACCAGGAGAACTCACGCAATGACCTCGCCCTCGGCTTCAGCCGACACCCTGCTCGGGACAGACAACATCCTCGAAGTTGACGACCTCACGATGTACTACAAGACGCGTGGGGGCTACGTCAAGGCCGTCGAAGACATCACCTTCGATCTCGGGAAGCAGACCGCGCTCGGTTTGGTCGGGGAATCCGGTTGTGGCAAGACCTCGGTAGCCATGTCGTTGATGGGATTGCTGCCGGGCAACGCCGAGATCAACAAGGGCTCTATTCGCCTCGACGGCGACGAGCTCGTTGGGTTGACCCGGGAGGAGTTGCGGGAGCGTCGTTGGCGCGACATTGCCATGGTGTTCCAGGGCGCCATGAACGCATGGAATCCCGTCTACACCGTAGGCGACCAGATTCGTGAGGCCATCCGCTACCACTGGGAGCCAGCACCAAGCGTGGAGGTTGCCAACGCTCGCATCGCCGAGCTTTTTGAACTCGTGGGCCTCGCTCCCGCCATGCTGGAGCGCTACCCCCACGAATTCTCCGGCGGCATGCGGCAACGGGCTGTGATAGCGATGGCGCTCTCCTGCGACCCGAAGCTGATCATTGCAGATGAGCCGACCACGGCGCTCGATGTGATCGTCCAGGAGCAGATCCTCAAGGAACTCAAGAAGATCCAGGATGATCTCGGCATGGCGATCATCTACATCTCGCACGACATTGCCGTCATCGCCGAGGTGACCGAGCAAATCGGCATCATGTACGCCGGGCGACTCGTGGAGCTGGGCCCGACCCCGGAAGTCTTCGCCGATCCGCGCCATCCGTATGGACTGCTACTGCTGAGGTCGACCCCGTCGATCAAGGGCCCGCGGCGTAAGCTGGCGCCGCTCGTTGGTGAGCCGGCCGACCTGGTCAACCCGCCGCCGGGTTGTCGTTTCCATCCTCGTTGCCCACTGGCAGAGGAGCGGTGTGCCCAGGAGACACCGGTGATGGAAGAGGTGTCGCCCGGTCATCAAGTTGCCTGCTTCTACTGGGAGCGCACCGCCGAACTGGATATCGAGGGAGTGTGATGGAGACGATCCAGGAGGAACAGCTCGTATCGGTACGCAGTCTGCGGAAGCTGTTTCCCGTGAACGCGGGACTCATCCGCAAGGCGACCCAGTTCATCCACGCCGTCGATGACGTCAGCTTCGATATCGGCCACGGCGACAGTCTTGGCTTGGTAGGCGAATCGGGATGCGGGAAGACGACGACAGGTCGTGTCATTGCGAGACTCGAGGATCCGACCGAAGGCCACGTGAATCTGAACGACGAGGGTACGTCGATCGACATCGCGGAGATCGACAAGAAGGGGATGAAGGACTTCCGTAGCAAGGTCCAGATGATCTTTCAGGATCCTTTCGAATCGCTGAATCCACGTCGCACCGTGTACGACACCATTGCCGAGCCGCTGGTGGTGCAGGGCATCGGTACTTTGCGCGAGCGCGAGGAGCGAGTTGCGGGACTCCTCGAGAAGGTGGGTCTCATCCCGCCGGAGTTGTTCCTCTTCCGCTATCCCCATGAGCTGTCGGGCGGTCAACGTCAACGTGTGGCCATTGCCCGCGCTCTGGTGGTGGACCCGACCTTTGTGGTCGCCGATGAGCCGACGTCGATGCTCGACGTAAGCATCCGGATCTCCATCATGGATTTGATGCTCAAGCTGGCCGAGGAGCTCGACGTTTCCTACCTGTATATCACCCACGACCTGGCGGTCGCCCGCTACATGTGTAATCGCATTGCGGTGATGTATCTGGGCAAGATCGTTGAGATGGGTCCGACTGAGGAAATCCTCGCCTCGCCGCTGCATCCTTATACCCGCGCGCTGCTGTCAGCGGTGCCGGTGCCCGATCCGAGCTATACGAGGCCTGATGTGGAGATCGAGGGAGGCATCAGCAAGGCGATCAACCCGCCATCCGAGTGCCGGTTCCTGGAGCGCTGCCCGTTTGCTACTGAGCAGTGTCGGACCAACCCTCATCCCGAACTGGTCGATGCCGGTGGGGGGCACATGGTTGCTTGCTACAACGCCGGAGAATTCGGGGACTGATTCCCTGGGGCGAGGCAACGATTCTCGACCAGCTCTCAGAACCGCGGGTCGCCCGGCTTGCCTATAATCTCGCAGCCGCACTCAGTCGGAGTGGCGGAATTGGTAGACGCGCTAGGTTGAGGGCCTAGTGGGACATTGTCCCGTGGAGGTTCGAGTCCTCTCTCCGACACTG
>JASJEG010000135.1 GCA_030064765.1 Acidimicrobiia bacterium
GCAAGGTTGCGCATGTTGGCAACGATGAACCGTGTCAGCCAGTTGTCGTGGGCGTACTCCTCGAGGTAGATGGCAGCCCCGACACCGAGCGGGAACGCGACCACCACAACAAACACCATGAGGATGACCGAACCGAAGATGCCCTGCGACAAGCCAGCTCTCGTCGGATCCGGCGACAGCGGAGAGGTAACGAAATCAAGCCCTCGCTCCGCAAACACGGACCAGCCCTTGATGAGCATATCGGCCAACAGGGTGACGAGGATGCCGAGCGACACAAAGATCGTCAGCAAGAGGCTGAATGCAACAAGCATCCCCACAACGTCGGTCTTCTTCCCCGAGATCGAGGCACTGACGAGCTCTGCAGTGGTTGGTGCCTTAGAACGTGTAGCCATCGCTCAGTACCTCTGCCGGAATCTCTTGACGAAACGCTCGCTCGCGATGTTCAGTGCCAACGTCATGAAGAACAGGAGCAAGCCCACGAAGAAGAGGCTGTCGAAAGTACCCGCTTCTCCCACCACCTGATCGGAGCCGATCGCAAGGGATGCCATTGCCCCCGTCATCGTCTGTCCCCCATTGAGCGGGTTGAGCTGTAGCAGCGATCCGCCGGTCGCACCCGCCGCAATGGCGACAACCATCGTCTCACCGATTGCCCGGGAAAGACCAAGGATCAGGGAAGCAACGATTCCGGACAAAGCCGCCGGGAAAACAACGCTGAGACTGGTACGCCACTTCTGTGCTCCAAGTCCGTACGACGCTTCGCGCAGCGCAACCGGCACCGCCCGCATCGCATCCTCCGACACAGACGCGACCAGCGGAATGATGAGGATCCCGACACCGATACCGGCAGCCAGCAGGTTGGACTGCTGGGTACCGGGGAAGATCGTCGTCAGCACGTTGGGGGTGATGAACTTCAGGGCAAAGAAACCCAGAACGACAGACGGGATTCCAGCAAGGATCTCCAAAACTGGCTTGAGGATGCGGCGCGCCCGCGGGCTGGCGTATTCCGAGAGGTACATCGCAGCACCTAAGCCCAACGGGGTCGCAACGAGCATTGCGATAACGCTGACGACGATGGTGTGCCACACGATCGTCCTCAGATCGAAGCGGCCCCTTCGGGGGAACCAGCCGTCCGCCCACAGCTGGGAGAGCTCGATCTCGAGGAGGAAGCCGACCGCCTTGCCGAACAGCGAGAGAACGATCGCCGCGCTGACCAGGACCGAGGCGACTGCCGCGGCCTGAAAGAGCCGACGCACTCGGCGCTCGCGGCGCCTTCTCTTTTGGTCTCCACTCAGGTCAATGGCGGCAGTCGTCACGGGGCCTCATCCTAGACAGCGGTATCCGGGCGAATCCTTGAGGGGGACCGGCTTGGCCGGGGGAGGAGCCCCGGCCAGGCCAGTCGTCGGTGGCGGTAGTCCGAAGGTGGCTACTTGCTCGCCTCCCATGCATCCCTGGTGGCCTGGATTTCGTTCGCCGGAAGATCCACATATCCGGCGGCCGCAACTGCGGCCAGACCCTCGTCAGACAGGTAGTAGTCGATGAAATCGCTCAGCGCCTGGTTCTCGGCTGCCTTGTCCGTGTTCACGTAGATGTAGAGCGCCCGAGATAGCGGATAGCTGCCATCGGCGATGCTGGCGTCGGTTGGCGTGACACATCCATTGCCGCCGTCGATGTCGATCGCCTTGAGAGTGTCAGCGTTCTCCACGTAGAAGGCATAACCGACCCATCCGAGAGAGGTGGCATTCCCGGCGATGTTCTCCACAATGACATTGTCGTTAGCCGATGCTTGGTAGTCGGCGCGAGCCGCGGCATCCTGACCTCGCTCCTCAGCCGGGTCTTCGATGACAAACTCGACGAAGGTGTCGTAGGTCCCCGACTCTTCACCGGGAGCGGTGATGACGAGCGGCGCGTCCGGATACGGCGAGTGAGTCCCGCCCAACTCGGCACCTAGCGCGCTGGCGTCGCTCCAGTTGTTGAATCCTTCAGATTCCGGTCCGATCAGCGCATACATGTCTGCAAAGTCGAGACAAGCTACTGCGTTGTTCTCCGGTGACGTCATCACCGTCAATCCATCGAAGGCAACCTTCAGCTCGACGAAATTGATGCCTTCGCTTGCACAGTTCTCTGCCTCGGAGTCCTTTATCGGGCGGGATGCGTCGGACACCTCGGTTTCCCCTGCGCAGAAGCGCCTGAAACCGTCACCCGTGCCGGGACCCTCAACCGTGACACCGACGCTGGGATTGGCCGCATTGAATGCCTCGCCAACACGCGCCGAAATCGGTTCCACGGTCGAGGAGCCGGAAATCGTCAAAGTCGTCGAGTCTCCGCCACCGTCGCCGGCGTCTCCGCCGTCGTCATCGCCACCACAGGCCGCCGCTACCAGAGCCATTACGGCGAGGAGGACGGCAAGATTCCGCATCGAGGATTTCATCTGGCGTTTCCTTCTCGTTGGGAGGGACATGGAAGCCCTCGCTTGTTCATTGAGTCACAAGCTAGGGCGGCCAGGTGATGCGAAGGCGACCCTCAGATGAACTGAAAGTGAATCTTGTACACGTTGGAGCATGGCACTGCCACACCCACTCGGGTGGTGAGCCGGCCTATAGTCGGCCAAGTGAACGCCCTCTCGTTCGTGCTCCTCGTCCTAGTGGCGGCTCTCCTCGTCAGCCAGATCGCTACCCGCCGAAGGCTCACCGCCGCAGAGCGGGCGGCCGGAGCAGAGCTGGCACGAGCCGCCCCGAGTGCTGCAGATTCTGTTGTCGCCGCTGCGGCTGCCAAGGCACCAATAGGGATTGTCGTCCGTGACAAAGCCGGCGACCTCGTGTTCCAGAATGATGTAGCTGCGGACTATTTGGCGTCAACGGTGGACAGCGCAGTGCTCGCGATGCGACTCCGCAGCCTGCTCGACGAGGCCCACGGTTTTGATGAGGACATAGAGCAGCAGGTCGAGCTCTTCAGCCCTTCACCGCGCACGATTCAGCTGCAAGCGGTTCCTCTGTTCACCTACGGGGAGCGCGTGGGCACAGCCGGCTTCATCGAGGATCTGACGACGCGCTCACAGATCGATTCGATTCGGAGTGATTTCATTGCCAACGCCAGCCACGAGCTCAAGACACCACTCGGCGCAATGCGACTCCTGGCAGAAGCGCTTGTCGCCACCGACGACCCTGAGGTGCAGCGGGACGTTGCGGCGAAGATCAGCTCAGAAGCCAGCCGGATGAATCGACTGGTCGAGGACATACTCGATCTGGCGGAGATCGAAAGCTCCTCGTCTCAGCCCGAGGACATCGATCTATCCGAGGTAGCTACGGTTGCCGTCGCCAAGTCGCGCTCGTTGGCCGAGGCGCTTGGGATCACTGTCCGCGTTTCTGTCGAATCCGTCCGCGTAGCCGGAGACCGAGGGCAGCTCACGTCCGCTGTTGCCAACATCGTCGAGAACGCACTCAACTACACAGCGGCCAAGGGGATGCCCGATCCCCTGCCCGTCGACCTTCGTATCTGGGAGGAGCCGGGACGGGCCATCGTCGAAGTCAAAGACCACGGTATTGGAATCCCGGAACGTCACCAGGAGAGGATCTTCGAGCGCTTCTACCGCGTGGACCGGGGCCGCAGTCGGGCCAGCGGCGGCACGGGTCTCGGGCTCGCCATCGTGCGCAACGTCGTAAAGAATCACGCCGGAGAGGTCGAGATCGAGTCGGTGCCCGGCGAGGGCAGCACGTTCCGTATCGTGCTGCCGACACAGGAGAAGTAGCGCTTGCTAGATGTCTTGATTGTCGAGGACGAACCGAGCTATGTGGACGCGCTCAAGATCACCCTCGAGCCAGAGGGGTTCCTCGTCAGGACCGCGGCGGACGGACGCACCGCCCTCGCAGCGTTCGAAGCAAACGTTCCCGACGTCATCCTCCTCGATCTCATGCTTCCCGATATCAGCGGTCTCGATGTACTCCGCGCGGTGCGGAGGCAATCCGACGTACCGGTGGTCGTCGTCTCCGCCAAGAGCGCCGAAGCCGACATCGTGAGCGCTCTCGAACTGGGCGCCGACGACTACCTCACCAAGCCCTACTCATCTCGGGAGCTGATCGCCCGAATCCGCGCCAATACCCGCAGGCTGGCGGACACGGGAGACAGAACCCTCGTCGTCGGCAAAACCGTGCTCGATCCGAGCCGCTACGAAATCCGCATCGAGGAGACGGCATTCTCTCTGCCGCGCAAGGAATTCGAACTGGCACAGATGCTGATGGAGCGTCACGGGCGGGTGGTCACCCGCGAGACCTTGCTCGAACGGATCTGGGGAATCGAGTGGGGGGACTCGAAGAGCCTCGACCAGCACATCCGTCGCTTGCGCCGCCGCTTCGAAAAGGTGGAAGGGGCGCCTCGGATCACCACCCTGCGAGGTGTCGGCTACCGTCTCGAGCCGTGACCTCCAACGAGACCGATAGAGCGACCCTCGCTGCACTGGTCGCTGATCCCACCAGCGCCCTCGACTCGCCGGATGCAGCCGTGCGAAGACTGGCGGTAGCCGCCGCAGTTGCTCGCCCCGAGCTTCGATTGCGAATCATCGACTTGCTGCGCAATGATCCCGCACCGATCGTGCGTAGAGAGTGCGCAGAAACGCTTGGATTGGCTGCGGTGGACGACCCCGTCCCCCTCGCGGCGGCGCTTGGTGACGCCGACCCCACGGTCCGTGAAGCAGCCGTGACGGCACTCGGCGAACTCGAAGTGGCCTCGCTTGTGCCGACGTTGGCTGTCCTGGCGCTCGAGGATCCCGATAACCTCGTGCGCGAGGCCGCGGTCGCCGCGCTGGGCGCCATCGGCGATCCGGCGGCGGTGCCAACCCTGCTCGACCTGATTAGCAGCGGACCCCCGCAAGTTCGCAGAAGGTGCGTCGCAGCACTGACTGTCTTTGAGGGTTCCGAAGTCGAAGCGGCACTGCGATCGGCCGCCGCCGACCGAAACCCGATGGTACGGGAAGCAGCCGAGATGGTGGTCGGTAGGGAGATCGAATAGCCGCTGACGGACCGCATAGCCTGGCTAGAAGCGCAACTCGATGCCGCGCACCGTCGCCAATTCCTCCTGGCGGGCAGTTGCCAGCCGGACGAACCGTGCGCCAGCCAAAGCAGCCGCAATCGATACAGCCGCACCGACCAGATCAACCGATACTGCAGCCGCCATGCGCTCGATGTCGCCACCAACATCCCTGCTAGTGAAGAAAGCCACCTGATTGACCAGCCCCATGATCAGGAAGAGAGCCCACCATGAGATGACCGGCTCCAGGTTGTCTTCTTCCAGGGTGTCGTGCGCCCGACTCTTCTTCCAGATCTCAGCACCGATGCCGTAGGGAAGCACGAAGTTGGCGAATGGAATGAGCCAAGATCCGACCGCCCAGCCGGAACTCCGCTTCGCAGGTCTACCCAGCACAGGGAGGTTCACGTAGGACCTCCAGAACCAGAACATGAAGGCCACAACCAAGAAGACATTCACTCCGCCGAGGACTGCTGAGGCAGCAACGTAGTTGTTCTCATACCTCGCCGCGGGCGCCAGGGCACCGGGGCGCTCGGCTGCCATATCGAGCAGGGCGTTGCGGTAGGCCCAACCCGTCAGCATGAGAACGACCGTGCCGAGAATGAACAGACCGAATGCCAGCTGAAGGAAGACGGCAATCGATCGTATCTGCCGAAACTCTCCTGCTGCCGCATCCGTCCGGGAACCCCCCTGAGCCGGCTGGGGAGCATCGCTGCGATCCCCTCCCGGGTCTACGCCACAGTACGGGCACACCTCGAGGAATCGATTGACGCTTCTAGAACAACCACGGCACGGGACGAACTGAGCCAACTCCGGCTACCGATGCCCGGAACTGCCGAATGCGATCAGTGCTCCAGGTCTTCGCGCACCCATTCCGCTCCCCCGGGCCAATGCTCCTTCTTCCATATCGGGACTCGTGCCTTGAGCTCGTCGATGATGTAGCGCCCGGCGGAGAACGCTTCCTCCCGGTGTCCGGAGCCCACCGCAACGGCAACGCTCGCCTCCCCCACCTCGAGAGATCCCGTACGGTGGACGACGGCAGCCCGCTCGATCGCCCAATGATCCCGCGCCTCGGCAACAATCTCGCGAATCTTGGACTCGACCACGTCGTCATAGGCCTCGTACTCGAGATGAGTAACCCCGGTCTTACCCGCCGAGTGGTCGCGTACGGTGCCGAGAAACAGCGTGATGGCACCGCAGCTCGAAGACGAGACGTCGGAAAGCAGCTTGCCGGGATCTATCGGTTCTGGTGTGACCGCAATCAGATCTGGCCGTTCGGTTTTTTCGCTCGTGGTCATACAATCAACTCCGTGGACAACAATAACCTCGAGCCCAGGGAGCGCCCCGCCTCGCCTTCGGCAAGGCCCGAGTCGCCGAGTCAACCGGCAGTCGATTCCACGCCAATGCCACCTGCGGTTCTCGACGAGCCACCACCGACGCCGCCGCTGTTTCCCTATGCCGGGTTGGCACAGGAACCTCCCGTAGAATCGCGCCGCCCAAAATGGGGTCCGTGGGTCATCGGGGCACTGGCCGGCGCCCTCCTGCTGGCTGCGGTGTTGTGGGCTGCCGGAGCGTTCGAGGATGGTCCATCAGTCGCCGCGGACGGCGCAGAACCGCAGGTCGTAGACATCCGCGAGGTCATTACTCCGGCTGACGAACAGACGAGTGCCCGGGCGGTGGCCCGCAAGGTCATACCTTCCATCGTGACCGTGGACGTAGGTAGCGACAACAACGGCACATTTGAGCGCTTTGGCTCCGGTTCTGGTGTCGTGCTGCGGGCTAACGGCTACATCGTCACCAACCAGCACGTGGTCGAGGGCGCCGAAAGGGTGCAGGTCATCTTCGACAGCGGACGGATCTACGAGGCAGAGATTGTGGGCTCTGACAAGCGCACCGACCTCGCCGTGGTCCAAATCGAAGCCACCGGATTGGTTCCCATCGAACTCGGAACGACCGACGAAGCCGAGATCGGCCAGGTGGCAATCGCCGTTGGTAGCCCGCTGGGCTTGGAGGGCGGCCCTTCGCTGACCGCCGGCGTGATCTCGGCGTTTGGCCGTCAGGTGCGCACCGGGTCCGCCAACGACGACATTCTCTTCGACATGCTGCAGACGGATGCGCCCATCATTCAGGGCTCCAGTGGAGGTGCGCTGGTCGATGGCCGGGGCCGCTTACTTGGGATCACCTCAGCAATCGGAGTGAGTGCGGCCGGACCTGAGGGCATCGGGTTTGCTATCCCAATCGAGCTAGTGACACGAATCACCGACGAAATCATCGAGACCGGCTCTGTGGCGCACGCCTTCCTGGGAGTCAGCCTGCGCGACGTCTTCGATGTGGCGACCGATGGTGCGCAAGTCCCAGCCGGTGCCATCATCTCCGAATTCCCAGTCAGGCCATCGGCTGCCGAGACCGCCGGTCTGCAGCCTGGCGATGTTGTTGTCGGGCTCGACGGCGAGCCGGTGTTGATCAGTGACGACCTGATCAGCGCACTCCGCCGGATGCGGGTTGGCGACACCGTTACCCTTGATGTTGTGCGGGACACAGAGTGGCTCGAAATCGATGTCGTGCTGGGCACCCGCCCGGATGGTTTGTGAGGGATTCGATGAGCGACAATCTGTTCGACAGGCTTTTTGAGCTACTCAACACCCCCGGTCCTGTGAATTGGCGGCTGGGCCGCGAGATCACTCAATCCCTGGCGGGGGCGGCGGAGCCCATTGAGCCGAGGATCGCTGAGGAGTATCAGGAGCTGACTCTGGCGGCCCAGTTGCGCCTGGCCGACCGGCTCCCCCTCGACGTCTCAACAACCCTGCCGATTCACCCAGTCGACCGACATACCTGGGCCGAGCACAATGAGCAGAGCTTTCGGTACTTGATCGAGCCGCTTGCGGACAAGTTCTCGAGTCTGCAGGGCGGCGCCGGGATGACGGGCCCGTTCCTCGCACCGATGACGCCCGTGATCCTCGGCGTCCAAGCGGGCACGATGATCGGATTCATGAGCCATCGCGTCCTCGGACAGTTCGACACCGGACTGCCTGCGCTCGATCACGACGATCTCTTCTTGGTCATCCCGAATGTCGAAGGTTTCGCCCGCGACCACGACATAGAGTCCCACCAAATCCGGATGTGGGCAGTGCTACGCGAGGTGACGAGCCACGCCATCCTCAACGTGGACTGGGTGCGAGGTTTCTTCGTAGACGCAATTGCCGCGTTCTATGACACAGTCGAGTTCGATCCGTCCGGGCTCATGGACATGCTCTCTGGTATGCAGGACCCAACCCGCCTGCAAGATCCGCAAGCGCTCGAAGGTCTCGTGGATGAGCCCGGCGGTCTCGCCAGATTGCTGGGTAGCAGCCATGACCCGAACGCGCTGGCACCGATCCAAGCTTTCCTCGCTTTCAATGAGGGTTTTGGCGACTTTGCGGTCCGCACCGCAGCAGCCGACCTGATGCCGGAACTCGGCAAGATCGAGAACGCCGTGTCGCTGCGACGCAGCGAGCCCAACGAGGCCGAGCAGTTCCTCCAGCAGTTGCTGGGTCTGCGGGTCGACCGGCACCGTGCGTCGGACGCCGCTGAGTTTTGCGCCGAGGTGGCGAGACGCTGGGGCGAGGACACCATTCACAAGCTGTGGGAAGAACCAGACAAGCTGCCGACGTTGGACGAACTCAATGACCCGGTTGGCTGGGCTGCCCGGGTTCTACTCGACTAGCAGCCCTCCAGACTGAGCTATGTTCACGTCCCCCGAGAAAGGACATTCCCGTGTTAGTAGGTAGCCCGGCTCCGGCCTTCGAGCTTCTCGATCAAGACAAGAATCCGGTGTCGCTCGAGTCGCTCAAAGGGTCGAAGACCCTGATTGTGTTTATCCCGTTCCCGTTCACCGGAATCTGTGACGACGAGGGATGTGCCCTGCGCGACAATCTGAACGCTCTGAGCGGTCTGGATGCCAAAGTAGTGATCATCACCGTCCATGCTGTTCCTGTGGCCAAGAAATGGGCCGACGAGTACGGGTTCGACTTCCCGGTTCTGTCGGATTACTGGCCGCACGGCGCGACTGCGATGGCTTACGGGGCATTCAACGATGACAGGGGTGCCGCCAATCGGTACAGCTTCGTGCTTGATGCTGATGGGGTGGTACGCGAGGTCATCAACACCGAATCTCTCGGCATCGCACGGGAGATGGATGCATACACCGCAGCGCTGGCAAAGGTCTAGCGACGCATTCCATGCATTGGAGAGGGCGGCTCGTAGAGCCGCCCTTTTGATTTGATAAGGTCGACATCGGAGCCGATGAGGGGAGCCGTCCGTGGACTTCGAGCATTCCAAGCGCAGCAGGAAGTACCAAGAGAGGCTGAATGCCTTCATGGAAGAGTTCGTCTACCCGGTCGAACCCGCTCATGAGCAGGAACGCGTCACAGCCGGCTGTGAAGCCACCGCAAGCCTGCGCGGTCTGAAGACGGAGGCACGGTCGCAAGGACTGTGGAATCTGTTCCTTCCCAATGAGGAGTGGGGTGCGGGGCTGGCAAATGTCGAGTACGCCCCGCTCGCAGAGATCACAGGTCGTTCCATCGAACTCGCCCCCGAGGCAACCAACTGCTCAGCTCCCGATACCGGCAACATGGAGGTCCTTGCCGACTTCGGTAGCCGGGAGCAACAACAGGACTGGCTCGTTCCGCTACTCAACGGGGAGATCCGCTCCTGCTTTGCCATGACCGAACCGGAGGTTGCCTCCTCGGATCCGCGCAATCTGGCGGCGACCGCGGAGCGACGCGGGGATGAGTACGTCATCAACGGCACCAAGTGGTGGGCAACCGGCGCCATGAGTGCCGACTGCAAGATCGCCATCTTCATGGGTGTCACCGACCCCAAGGCGGAACCACGGCGCCGCTACTCGATGATCTTGGTTCCAATGGACACACCCGGTGTCGAAGTGGTCCGCGATCTGTCGGTCTTTGGTTTCCACGAACGCGGTGGCCACGGCGAAGTCAAGTTCACGGATGTTCGGGTGCCGACAGAGAACGTGATCGCCGATGAGGGCGACGGCTACATGATCGCCCAAGCTCGGCTGGGACCGGGGCGGATCCACCATTGCATGCGGGTGCTCGGGATGGGCGAGAGAGCATTCGATCTCATGGTGGTGCGTGCCAAAGAGCGAACTGCATTCGGGTCGGCACTCTCCGCAAAAGGGGTAGTCCAGGACTGGATTGCCGAGGCCAGGTGGCGCCTCGAGCAAGCTCGATTGCTCGTTCTTCGTACCGCATGGCTGCTCGACACAGTCGGCAACCGAGCAGCGAGGCGTGAGATCTCAGCGATCAAGGTGGTTGCCCCCCGCACCGCACTGTGGGTCATCGATCGCGCCATCCAGGTATGCGGCGGTGCCGGTGTCGCCCAAGACACGCCACTGCCGAGGATGTGGGCCGGCGCCCGGACGCTGCAGATCGCCGACGGACCCGATGAGGTCCACAACATGGTGGTCGCCCGTCGCGAGATTGGGCGATACGAGTAGGAGCCCGGCGGATGGGGGTGTTTGAGGGGGCGGGCGTGCCGGCGTGCCCTTCGGGCAGCCGGCACGTTGCAGTTTCCGTGGAAACTGCAGCTGATCCACGAGTTCGGCAGCGGATCGCGGGACTCACA
>JASJEG010000136.1 GCA_030064765.1 Acidimicrobiia bacterium
GCTGATTCGGCTGATTCGGCTGATTCGGCTGATTCGGCTGATTCGGCTGATTCGGCTGACTCCGCTGACTCCGCTGATTCGGCCGATTCGGCCGACTCGCCTGATTCGGCTGAAGAAGAAGACGGCGACGATGCGAAGTCCAATGATGAAGATCCTGCCGATGAGGCCGAGGAGGCTTAGAACATGGCAAAGGCAAAGATGACGACCGAGGACCTCCTCGGCGTATTCGAGGAAATGAGTGTCCTCGAGCTATCCGAGTTCCTCAAAGCATTTGAGGAGAAGTTCGACGTAACCGCTGCCGCCCCGATGGCGATGGCAGTTGCAGCTCCGGGAGCCGGTGGTGGCGAAGCCGCCGAGGCCGAGGAGCAAACCGAGTTCGATGTTGTGCTGACTGCAGCCGGGTCCCAGAAGATCCAGGTGATCAAGGTCGTGCGCGAGCTCACCAGCCTGGGACTCAAGGAAGCCAAGGCTGTTGTGGACGATGCCCCGGGCAACGTGCTCGAGGCCGTCGACAAGGACGCCGCAGAGGCGGCCAAGGCCAAGCTGGAAGAGGCCGGCGGCAGCGTCGAACTCAAGTAACAGCACACAACTACCCGTTCTTGCGGATCTGACGGCAACATATTGCCGCTATGTCCGCAGGAACTGAATGGGAAGGCGGGAGTGCTCTCGGGTGCTCCCGCCTTTGCGTACCCACACCCGAGCGTGCAATTCGAACCTCAGCGGAGGGGAGGAGCGAATCTGCCAACGAGCCGACGAAGCCGGCTTGCGCTTACTGCTTGTGTTCGTGGAAACGCAAGAAGTGAGCATCACCCTCTTGAATTGGGGTCGATTTCGCGGTAATGTCTTGTTCGCCAGTTGAAGAAGTACGTTCCCGCGACGCCGTGTTTGCATCGCCAGGGTAGCCGTGTGCTATCCTGGTCTTTCGTCGTCCTATCCCTGCCCGCTCGCAAACACACGTAGTCCCGCATTCGATCGACCCGTCGTCCACAATCTGTAGAGGAGTCTCCCTTGGCTCGTGCGCGCACCGACCGCCTTTCCTTCGCCAAGATCCCCGAGGTTCACGACCTCCCCAATCTCTTGGCCGTCCAACACGATTCCTTTTCGTGGTTTCTCGACCACGGCCTCAAGCAGATCTTCGGTGAGGTTTCACCGATCGAGGACTTCACCGGGAACCTCGCTCTCGAGCTGACCGATCACCGCTTTGGCGACGCTCCCCTCGAGATCGAAGACGCCAAAGAGCAGGACGCCAACTACTCGAAGCCGCTGTTTGTCACGGCCCGTTTCCTCAACCGGGAGACCGGAGAGATCAAGGAACAGCAGGTGTTCCTGGGCGACTTCCCCATGATGACGCCGAACGGCACCTTCATCATCAACGGCACGGAGCGAGTGGTAGTCAGCCAGCTGGTCCGTTCGCCCGGTGTGTACTTCGACCTCACCATCGACAAGACCTCCGATAAGGACATCTATGCGGCAAAGGTCATCCCGGGCCGCGGCGCTTGGCTCGAGTTCGACGTCGACAAGAAGGACACGGTCGGCGTCCGGGTCGACCGCAAACGCCGCCAGTACGTGACCACCTTCCTCCGTGCCCTCGGCTTTGGCGAGAGCGATGAGGAACTGCTGGCACTGTTCCCCGGCGAAGCCCAAGAACTGATCGCCAACACGCTGGAGAAGGACCCGGCGACCAGCAAGGACGAAGCCCTGCTCGACCTATACCGCAAGCTGCGTCCCGGCGAGCTCACAACGATCGAGTCGGCCCGCGGGCTCATCAACAACCTCTTCTACAACCCGAAGCGCTACGACCTCACCCGGGTCGGTCGCTACAAGCTCGATCTGAAGTTCAACCGGAAGCCTGTCGACCTCGACAACTACGACGCCAACGAGCACGGTCTGCTCAACCACGAGGACATGCTCGCAACCATCCGCTACCTCATGGAGCTGCGGATGGGCACCGCCGGGCACCGGATCGATGACATCGACAACTTCACCAACCGCCGGGTGCGCACCGTCGGCGAGCTGATCCAGAACCAGATCCGCGTCGGATTGACTCGTTTGGAGCGGGTGGTCCGGGAACGGATGACGACTCAGGACCCCGAGGCCATCACCCCGCAGAGCCTGATCAACATCCGGCCGGTGGTTGCCTCGATCAAGGAATTCTTCGGCACCAGCCAGCTGAGCCAGTTCATGGACCAGCCCAACCCGCTGGCCAGCCTCACTCACCGCCGTCGTCTCTCAGCGCTCGGCCCGGGTGGTCTGTCGCGGGAGCGCGCCGGGTTCGAGGTGCGAGACGTTCACCCGTCGCACTACGGGCGGATGTGCCCGATCGAGACGCCGGAAGGTCCCAACATCGGTCTCATCGGGTCACTGGCGACCTACGCCAAGGTCAACCGCTACGGGTTCATCGAGACTCCGTACCGCCGAGTCCAAGATGGCAAGGTGACCAACAAGATCGACTACCTGACCGCAGCCGCTGAAGAGGATCACGTCATCGCGCAGGCCAACGCCCTGCTCAACGACGACGGCACGTTCACCAACGATCGGATCCTCGTCCGCAAGGCCGGCGGCGAGGTCGACCAGGTCACCCCCGACCAGGTCGACTACATGGACGTTTCGCCGAAGCAGCTGATTTCCGTGTCAACGGCTCTCATCCCGTTCCTCGAGCACGACGACGCCAACCGGGCGCTCATGGGTTCGAACATGCAGCGGCAAGCCGTTCCGCTTCTCCAGTCCGATGCTCCGCTCGTCGGCACTGGTGTGGAGGGACGTGCCGCTCGTGACTCCGGCGACGTCATCGTCAGCTCGGTTGCGGGCACCGTGGTCGAGGTAACCGGCGACCACATCCTGGTCAAGGAAGACGGAGCCAACAAGAAGCACACTTTCAACCTGAGCAAGTTCGAGCGCTCCAACCAGGGCACGTGCATAAACCAGAAGCCCCGGGTTGCCGAGGGTGACAAGGTCAAGGTCGGCACCCTGCTCGCCGACGGACCCTCGACCGACCAGGGCGAGCTGGCCCTCGGACGTAACCTCCTCGTGGCGTTCATGCCGTGGGAGGGCTACAACTTCGAGGATGCCATCATCCTGTCGGAGCGCCTCGTCAAGCACGACGTCCTCACGTCGATCCACATCGAAGAGCATGAGATCGACGCTCGCGACACCAAGCTCGGCGCCGAGGAGATCACTCGCGACATTCCGAATGTCGCCGAGGAAGTACTCCGCGATTTGGACGACCGCGGAATCATCCGAATCGGCGCCGAGGTTGGTCCCGGCGACTATTTGGTTGGCAAGGTCACGCCGAAGGGCGAAACCGAGCTGACCCCTGAGGAGCGTCTGCTGCGAGCGATCTTCGGTGAGAAGGCCCGCGAAGTGAGGGACGTCTCCCTCAAGGTCCCGCACGGAGAAAGCGGCAAGGCAATTGCGGTCAAGGAGTTCCGTCGGGAGGACGGCTTCGACTTGCCGCCCGGCATGAACGAACTCGTGAGGGTCTACGTTGCCAAGCAGCGCAAGATCTCCGCAGGCGACAAACTCGCCGGCCGTCACGGCAACAAGGGCGTCATCGCCAAGGTCCTTCCCGAAGAGGACATGCCGTTCCTGGAGGACGGGACTCCGGTCGACATCATTCTGTCGCCGCTCGGCGTTCCCTCCCGCATGAACCTGGGCCAGGTGCTCGAAACACACTTGGGTTGGGCTGCCTCCCGCGGCTGGGACTCGTTCGGTGACATCGAAAGCCCGGCAGCCAAGGGCGCAGAGCCATGGCAGACCGTGGCCACCCCGGTGTTCGACGGAGCATCCGAGGACGAGATCGTCAAGCTGCTCGAGCAAACCCATCCGAGTGAGGGAGGCCAGAAGCTGGTCGATGGCACGGGTAAGGCGACGTTGTTCAACGGGCGTACCGGCGAGCCGTTCGATTCGCCGGTCACCGTGGGCTACATCTACATCTTGAAGCTGATTCACCTTGTGGATGACAAGATCCACGCCCGGTCGACCGGACCGTACTCGATGATCACCCAGCAGCCGCTCGGCGGTAAGGCGCAGTTCGGCGGGCAGCGCTTTGGTGAGATGGAAGTCTGGGCACTCGAGGCGTACGGCGCGGCCTACGCCCTTCAGGAGCTGCTCACAATCAAGTCCGACGATGTGAAGGGCCGGGTCAAGGTCTACGAAGCGATCGTCAAGGGCGAGAACATCCCCGAGCCGGGCATTCCGGAATCGTTCAAGGTGTTGATGAAAGAGATGCAGAGCCTGTGCCTCAACGTCGAAATGCTGTCTGCCGGCGAGGAAGTCGAGCTGAAGGAACTCGAAGAAGACGTGTTCCGCACCGCCGCTTCGCTCGGTATCGACATATCTCGCCCGGAGCGGGCCGAGGTCGAGGCGTGAGGCACATACGCCTAATGACACAAGGACTTACTGAAACCACGGGCATCCAAGCTGGAAGGACGGCACTACGTGGCTGAACTTTTTGACGAACTGAGAATCACCCTCGCCAGCTCCGACCAGATCCGGTCCTGGTCGTATGGCGAGGTCAAGAAGCCGGAGACAATCAACTACAGGACCCTCAAGCCGGAGAAGGACGGTCTGTTCGACGAGCGCATCTTCGGGCCCACCCGGGACTGGGAGTGCTACTGCGGCAAGTACAAGCGGGTCCGCTTTCGCGGCATCACCTGCGAGCGCTGCGGTGTCGAGGTAACTCGTGCCAAGGTGCGCCGGGAGCGCATGGGTCACATCGAGCTTGCTGCTCCGGTTACACACATCTGGTTCTTCAAGGGTGTTCCGAGTCGGCTCGGCTATCTGCTCGACATGTCGCCCAAGGATCTCGAGAAGGTCATCTACTTCGCCGCCTACCTCATCACTTCGATCGATGATGAGAAGCGGCACACCGACCTGTCCGAGCTCGAAGAGGCCACCAGCCATGAACTCGACCTGATTCGCGAGGAGTTCGAGGAGTGGAAGGAAGCCCGTCTGGAGCAGCTCGAAGCCGAGCTGAAGCAGATGGAAGAAGCCGAGGCCCCAACCCAGGAGATCTCGGCCCGCCGTCGCGATGTCGAGCGGGAGATCAAGGACCGTGAGGAACGCTCGTCTGTCGAAGAAGAGCTCCTCAAGGAGGCCTTCGATACCTTCAAGACGCTGAAGCCCAAGCAGCTCATCGAGTCGGAGCAGCTGTGGCGGGAGATCGTCGATCGCTATGGCGACTACTACACCGGCGGAATGGGTGCCGAGTGGGTCAAGGATCTGATCACCCGCACCGATCTGGACGACGAGATGGCTGCCCTGCGGGAGGACCTCGAGGCTCGCTCGCAGCAGCGCCGCCAGCGCGCCATGAAGCGGCTCAAGGTCGTCAGCCCGTTCGCCGGAGGTAAGAACGATCCGGCCGGGATGATTCTCGAAGCCGTTCCGGTCATTCCACCCGATCTGCGCCCGATGGTGCAGCTCGACGGTGGGCGATTCGCCACCTCCGACCTCAACGATCTCTATCGCCGGGTTATCAACCGCAACAACCGGCTGAAGCGCCTGCTCGACCTGGGTGCGCCGGAGATCATCGTCAACAACGAGAAGCGGATGCTGCAGGAGGCCGTCGACGCCTTGTTCGACAACGGCCGTCGTGGCCGCGCCGTGACTGGACCGGGCAGCCGTCCGCTCAAGTCACTGTCCGACATGCTGAAGGGCAAGCAGGGACGGTTCCGGCAGAACCTGCTCGGTAAGCGGGTCGACTACTCCGGCCGGTCCGTCATCGTGGTTGGTCCCCAGCTCAAGCTGCACCAATGCGGCATTCCCCGCATGATGGCTCTCGAGCTCTTCAAGCCTTTCGTGATGAAGCGGTTGGTCGACCTCGACCACGCCCAGAACATCAAGGCAGCCAAGCGCATGGTGGAGCGGCGCCGGCCGCAGGTATGGGACGTCCTCGCAGAGGTTGTCCAGGAACACCCTGTCTTCCTGAACCGGGCGCCCACACTGCACCGCCTCGGCATCCAGGCTTTCGAGCCGGTGCTGGTCGAAGGCAAGGCGATCCAGATCCACCCGCTCGTTTGCGAGGCGTTCAACGCTGACTTCGACGGTGATCAGATGGCCGTCCATCTGCCGCTATCGGCAGAGGCGCAGGCTGAGGCACGAGTGCTGATGCTGTCAACCAACAACATGCTCTCGCCCGCTTCGGGCCGTCCGATCGTGACGCCGTCGCAGGACATGGTCATCGGCATGTTCTACCTCTCTGAGGCCGTCGACAGCGGCAAGGGTGAGGGCCGGGTGTTTGCAGACATCGACGAGGCGGCGATGGCCTACGAGCTCGGCGATATCGACATCCACGCCAAGATCAAGCTGCGCGTCGGTGATCTCGCCGGTGACCCCGAGCAGCATGCCGCTCTCAGCGACACGCTCGAACACCTCATCACCGAGGAGCCGGTCGATGGCACCGCGTTGCTCGAGACGACCTACGGTCGGGCGCTGCTCAACACGGCGTTCCCGCAGTCGTTCCCGTACATCAACGCTCCCGTGCTGAAGGCCGACATCCGCACGCTGGTTGCCGAAGTCATCAACGACTACGACAAGCCGGACGTGGCCGCAACGCTCGATGCTGTCAAGAGCCTCGGCTTCCACTTCGCAACCAAGGCCGGTCTCACCATCGGTCTCGAGGATGTGAAGACGCCTCCGACGAAGGACGCCATTCTCGACAGCTACGACGAGCGCGCTTCGAAGGTCGAGTCGCTTTATCTGAAGGGCGTCATCACCGACGATGAGCGGCGCCAGGAGCTGATCGAGATCTGGACGGAGGCCACCGACGAGGTGAAGGACGCTATGCAGTCGACCCTCGAGGCCGAGCAGTTCAACCCGATCGACATGATGGTTCGCTCCGGTGCACGAGGGAACATGATGCAGCTGCGCCAGATCGCCGGTATGCGTGGTCTGGTCGCCAACCCGAAGGGTGACATCATCCCGCAGCCGATCAAGTCGAACTTCCGTGAGGGTCTGTCGGTGCTCGAGTACTTCATCTCGACGCACGGCGCTCGCAAGGGTCTGGCCGACACGGCGCTGCGTACCGCCGACTCGGGTTATCTCACCCGCCGGCTCGTCGACGTCGCCCAGGAGATCATCATCCATGATCAGGAGACGGACGACACCGGTCTGGTCATCAAGGTTCGCCAGAACGGCAAGCCGATCCGCAACCTGCGCAACCGGATCTACGGCCGGATCCTCGCCGAGGATGCCAAGGTGGGTCGCAAGCTGGTCGAGACGGCAGACGGCCGCAAGCTGCGTGCCGGCGAGACCGTCGATCGCGAGGCGTTGCAGGCGATCCAGATCGAGGATGAGCTCGACGAAGTCAGGGTGCGCTCACCGCTGACCGACCAGTCTCGGTACGGCATCAGCCGCGCCTCGTACGGACTCAGCCTGGCGACGGGCCTGATGGTGGAATCCGGTGAGGCGGTCGGCATCATGGCGGCCCAGTCGATCGGTGAGCCGGGTACTCAGCTGACCATGCGTACCTTCCATACCGGCGGTGTTGCCGGGGAGGACATCACGCACGGTCTGCCTCGTGTGGTCGAGCTCTTCGAAGCCCGCACACCAAAGGGCAAGGCCCTGCTGGCTGAGCATGGCGGCGTGATCCAACTCCTCGACGACGAGGAAGGGCGTCGCATCTTGGTTGCCGACAAGGATCAGGAGACTGCGTACCCGCTGCCGCGGCGTGCCCGCCTCCGGGTCTCCGAGGGCGACATCATCGATCCGGGCACCCAGCTCACCGAGGGTCCGCTGGACCCGAAGGAGGTGCTGGAAGTCCGCGGGGTTCGCGCTGCACAGCGCTACCTGGTCGATCAGGTGCAGGAGGTTTACCGCAGCCAAGGCGTGGACATCCACGACAAGCACATCGAGCTGATTGTGCGGCAGATGCTGCGCAAGGTTCGGGTTGTGAACTCGGGTGACTCGCACTTCCTACCTGCCGAGTTGGTCGACGAGCAGGAGTTCCGCGACGTAAACCGGTCGCTTGTCGAAGAAGGCAAGGGCCCGGCCGAGGGTCGCCCCGAGCTCATGGGTATCACCAAGGCTTCCTTGGCGACGGACTCGTGGCTGTCGGCGGCATCGTTCCAGGAGACGACGCGGGTTCTCACCGAGGCGTCGCTCCAGGGCAAGTCCGACTTCATGCGTGGCCTGAAGGAGAACGTCATCATCGGCAAGCTGATCCCGGCGGGCACCGGGAGCACCAACTACCAGTCGATCCAGCCTTCGCTGCCGGACGCAACGGTTGTGAGTGCCCTGGGCCTCTTCGGCGACGAATTGCCGGAACCGAGCACTGCGGAGGAGGCACTCCCGGCGGATCCCGCCCAGTGGCTTGCCAGCCTCGGCGCTCAGGATGGCGACGGCGACGACGAGTAACTGCGTACCCGCCTGAAGGCGGGTACGTGGGAGTCTCCACGGAAACTCCACGACGGGCGAGAGCCAACTACGAAGGGCCCCCGCAGGGGCCCTTCGGCGCGTCTGCACCATACCCGCCCCCCTTCGCCCTCAGCGCGTGCGCTGAGGCGCGTTCCTCGCCCTTTCTTGCGTAACTGACGGCCGATATCCGCCGCTACGTACGCAAGAACCGAATGGTCTGCATCTCACCAGAACCGAATGGTCTGCGCCTCACCCTCCACGAGCGGGTTAGCGATGGTTCTGATCGCGCGGCGGTCTTCGACCGCCGTTCGTTGAGGGGGATGGCTTGTAGCTGGCATATTGATATTCGATAAACCTTGTGATATCGTTTATCGATATGGAGCCAGTCATGGATTATCAGCCCAGCGGCATCGTTCGCCTCCTCGGCACGCTGGTTCGCATCGGAAGAACCCTGCTCTGGATAGGCACCGTGCTCGTGGTCCTGTTGCTGGTCCTGAGCTTCACACGCGGTGCCGGCATCTCCTTGACCGGTGTTATCGAGGCTCCATTCTCCGCAGAGCTCCCTGACGGTCGTGTCATCGGAGTCGACGAATCCGGGTTCATCGATTCCTACGAGAACTTCGAAATCGGGCAGGAGTTGCAGCTCTTTGCCGGCAATGCCGAGCTGAGAGCGGCGGTCACGATCAGCGATGACGACATCGATAGCCGAATCGCAATCTCGATCGCGATCTTGATTTGGATTGCGTGCTCCTGGGTTGGGCTGAACGCCCTGAAGAACCTCTTTGAGTCGACTGCTCGTGGAGAGCCATTCTCTTCAGGCAGCCCGCGATGGTTGCGACAATTGGCCGCTGCGCTTCTCATCGCGGGGCTAGCCGCTCAGACGGCATTGATAGCACTCAATCGGACGGTGGACACCGATATCCCGGTTCGGATCGACGCAGGACCAAGCCCGATGTTGCTGATGGCCTCCGGGCTCGTAGTGCTGGTGCTCGCCGAGCTGTTCGCTGAGGCAGTCCGGCTCAAGGACTTCGAAGAGGCAACGATCTGAAATGCCCATCACCGTCACTCTCGACAAGGTGCTCGCTGACCGCGGCATGAGCCTCACCGAGCTCTCGGACAAGGTTGGGATCACAATGGCCAATCTCTCGATCCTCAAGACGGGCAAGGCGCGGGCAGTCCGCTTCACAACGCTGGAGGCGATTTGTACGGCTCTCGATTGCCAGCCGGGCGACCTACTCAGCTTCGAGGAAGATCGGTCCGGCAGCCTCGGTGCCCAGGATGGCGACGGCGACGACGAATAGCAGTCCGTTGCGCAATCGCAGCTTGATTGCTGAATAACTCCAAGGGTCCCTACGGGGCCTTCGGCGCGTCTGCGCCGACTTGTCGCGACACGACACGCCACCCCCCTCGAACGAGCTAGAGCTCGTTCGATCCCCCCTTCAAGGGGGGATGGTCTAGTGTCCGCAGTGGTTGATCCATCCAGCGGTGTGATGGCTGCGCCCCTGCCAGCGGGGTGGGCTCGAGGAGCGATCTGGGGGCGGCGATGGGTGCCTCTGCAGCGCAAGTCAGCAAGAAGTCGCCGTACCGCGCCCACCATCCGGGAAGCGCACGACCCGTGTCGTCCTTGACCTCGAGACCGTTCCATTCGCCAGCAGTGTGTTCCAGCAGGGTCACCTCGACGGTTCTGGTGTCCTGCCGCAGGCCGGTGCGCAGAACCTTCAGGGCGCTTTCCTTAGCCGACCATATGAGGTTGGATGCGACCGCCATATCTTCGGCGACGGCCACGGCTTCCTGCTCGGCTGCAGTGAAGTAGTCGGCAACAAAGGCAGGACTGCGCGCCTCGACGATTTCCAGGTCGCACCCGATACGGAAGCGACCGGGCAGGACCATGCACACGGCCCAGTCGGAGCGATCGGTCATGGCGATCACTGCGTCGATCGCCCGACCCGCCACTAGGGCTTCAGGTGCCCCGTCCATGGCATTGTGGATGATGACGTCCTGCACGGACTCAACTCCGAGAGTTCGGGCGACAGTCTGCTTGGCAGTCCAGCGGCCCAGCCTCGCTTCGGAATAGCGCTTGGTGTAGCGCATGCCGGCCAGCCGGGCCGCCAACGTCTCGTCGACCCACTCGCCATCGGGGGCGACGTCATCCAGCGATGCGGCCAGCCAAGTGGGTTGCAGGATCGGCATCGTCAACCGCCGTTGCCAGCGAACCGCTCCTTGCCGCGCTCGATGGCATCGATCAGGTAGGG
>JASJEG010000137.1 GCA_030064765.1 Acidimicrobiia bacterium
CGGCTCAATCCGCTATATCACACCGGGACCATCTCCGTGTATCTATTCGGAATCGTCCTGTTGACCGGCATCTACCTGACGGCGTTCTTTCAGTACGGATTCGAGGCCTCCTATGAGTCGGTGACTCGTATGGAGGAGAACCCCGCCAACCGCATGATCCGCGCCATCCACAGGTATGCATCTATCGCGCTGGTGGTGACTTCGCTGCTACACGGCTGGCGGACGTTCTTCCAGGACCGATTCCGCGGTGCTCGTTGGGTTGCCTGGGTTTCGGGTGTCGGCATGATGCTGATGCTGTGGGTCATCGGCGTCACTGGTTATTGGCTGATCTGGGATGAGAGGACCCAGGTAATCAACGGGGTGTTCACCAGGGCGGTTGCCGGCACCAAGAGTGGCCTCGACTTCCTGATAGACAACCTGCTCACCCCGGTGGCGGAGACCGGATGGCCGCTTCTCTTACTGATCTTCCTGATACATCTCGGGTTGTCGATCGTGGTTGGCGTACTCATCTGGGTCCACGTCAAGCGATTGCAGCGACCCAAGCTGCTGCCACCCCGGTTCTGGATGATCATCATTGGGGGAGCGATCGTCATCGTTTCGATTCTCTGGCCGCTGGGGATGCTTCCCGCCCTCAACGCAGATCAACTCCCGGGGACGTTTCCGCTGGATCCCTTCTATCTGTTCCTGATGCCCCTTGGTCTCGAGATGTCACCGGGCGTGTTGTGGGGAGGCTTCCTGCTCCTCAGCGCCGTCGTGACGGCAATCCCGTGGTTGCTGTGGCGCCGACCGCTCGATCCGATTCGAATCCACGAAGACCGATGCACCGGATGCACGCTTTGCGTCGCCGACTGCCCCTATCGGGCTCTCGAGATGGTGCCACGCGAAGACGACAGCAAGTATCGCCAGCTGGCCATCGTCCACGAGAACCTGTGCGTCGCCTGCGGAGTCTGCATCGGCAGCTGCCCGACCGAGGCGCTCACGCTAGGTGACGAACCGGCAGAAGCGCTGTGGGACGAGGTGCGGGCGCTGGCCAAGGCCGGTGATCGGCCGCGGATCGTCCTCACCTGCGAGCGGCACGCACTGCAAGGTGCCCGCAACCTGCTGGGTACTAGCCCAGCTTCCGTGGTTGACGGGCCTACCCACGTCATACCCGTCACTTGCGTGGGAATGGTGCATCCTGGTCTGGTGGCGGCGGGTCTCGATGCCGGTGCCGGCGACATCCAAGTCGTGGGCTGTCCTCCCGCCGACTGTGCCAACCGAGAGGGAAACACCTTCCTGCAGGCTCGGCTCGATCGGGAGCGAGTGCCTCGGCTCAAGCAGGAATACGTGGGTGCACCCATCGCGACGGATTGGGTTGCTCCCGATCGGTTCCGCGAGGCACTCGAGGATCCCGGGGGACAGCCGGTGGCGGACCCCGAAGAGCAGCCGACGTTCCGGCGCATGATTCCGGCTCTCCTGATCGTCACTGTGGCCACGCTGCTGTCGATCGCGATTTCGAACATACGCTTCACCCCGGCGACGGCCGATGACACAGTGATCGCCATCGCCATGGACCATCGGGCCGGCGCTCCGATCAAGGGGTACCCCGATATCGAGCCTGCCCTCAGCGACGGCATCCCTCCTCGATTGGTAGTCGCAGTCGATGACGAGGTCGTTTTCGATAGGACCTACGACATTGTCACCGCCGACGGCGCCGAGACGTCCCTGGCCTATGAGCAGATTCCCATCGATCCTGGTACTCGTCGGGTCATGGTCCTGCTATTCGATCGCCGCGGCCGCGAAGAAGGTCTCGTGTTGTTCGACGACACCATCGGGCTTGCAGTGGGGGATATCTTCAACCTGGCGATCAACGATGCACCCGTCGCCGCTGAGGCAGACGCGGGACGCTCGCTCTACTTCGAAGGCACGTTGGGCACGAACGCCGGGTGCCGGATCTGTCACTCGCTGGACCCCGGGGTCGTTCTCGTCGGCCCGTCTTTCAGCGGGATCGCAACCCGCGCGGCAACCCGGGTACCCGGTCTCAGCGCCGAGGAATACCTGCGGCAATCGATTCTCGAGCCGAACGCCTACGTCGTCGACGGCTTCCCTGCCGGGCAGATGCTGCAAAACTTCGGTGAACTGCTCACCGAGGAAGATATCGACAATCTCGTCGCCTTTCTCCTGACACTGGAGTAGATGGATGCGGCCGCTGCTCTTGCTCGCTGCGGTGCTTTCGCTGGCTGCGGCATGCGGCGGCGAAGACGGTGCCACCGACGCTGCGACGTCGTCTGATTCCGCTGTCGAGGTTGTTGGTGAGGAGCTATTCAACGAGCGAGTGATTGGCACCCATCCGGGGTGTGTCACCTGTCACTCTCTGGAGGAACGGGTCACGTTGGTCGGGCCTTCGCTGGCAGGCCTAGCTGCCCGGGCGGCAGCAACCGTCCCCGGACTCACCGCAGCAGAGTACCTGCGGCTATCGATCACCGACCCGGACTCGTTCGTAGCGGAAGGCTTTGTCGCGGGCCAGATGCCGGGCGGATGGGAGGAGTCGCTCAGCGAGAGTCAGATCGAGAGCTTGGTGGAGTTCATGCTCGAGCTGTGAGCACCAGGAGCTCAGCGGATGGGGAAAGCCTCTTCCGTTCCCGTTCCCTCCTGACCGGCGACGGTGCGTTCGCCGACCAGCTCTCCCTCGACGCGTATCTCGTAGCTGGCGGTGCCATACGATGCGGTGTCATAGCCCTCGATGGCGTCCCAATTGGCAGTCAGCCGCGAACCTTGCACTCGTCCGATGCCCTGCTGCACACTCCCGGTGATGATCCACTGCAATTCGTAGGTGTCGGGGTCTTCGCCCTGTGCGATAGTGAGCAAGCCGCTGTACTCGACACCTTGCGGGTCCACTCCATTGATGTAGTAGTCGCCTTCGAGGCTGCCGTCGAACGCTTCCTCAGGAATCGCACAGGCGACGACCAGCAAAGCCGAGATCAGAGCTATCGTCGTGGTGACGGTCATGAAGCCACCGGTGCGCCTATGAGGCTGTTTGCTGGGGACCATCGGGCCCTTTCCCGGCCGAGTGCGATCGGGAAGTATATCGACCGTCACCACGATGCAATCAGGGGATGCGGAGGAAGACGCTGAGTCGGAAGACACTCATCAGATCGGCGATCCCGGTGCTCGTAATCATTCTTGCCGCCGCGGCCTTCGCAGTCTTTGAGCCGATCCAGGTGCTGCCCCGCATCCGATTGGCGCCGGGCTACTTGCTCACAGATCAGAGCGCGGCGACGCTCACTTCCGAGGACGTCCGCGGAGACATCGTGTTGTACAACTTCGGCTACAGCGGCTGTGGCGAAGACTGTGCTCAGATGAACGGCACGATGGCGGCGATTCAATCCCGGCTCGGCGAGGTCGACGTTGGGGACACCAACATCCGTTTTGTGACCATCTCCTTTGACCCGGCACAGGACACGCCCGAGGCTCTAGCCGAGTACGCCAACGCTATCGGCGCCGACCTCGACAAGTGGACGTTCGCCACTGCCGAGCCAGGTCATCTCGAGAACGTCGTCAAAGCGGGGTTCCGCTCCTATTACGAGGACCGCGGTGACGGTTCGTTTACGTTTGATCCGAAGTTTGTGCTTGTTGACGGCTGGGGCGTAATTCGTGGCGAGTACCGGTACCAAACCCAAACCAGCGACAGCGACAAGATCCTGCGCCACATCGACATCCTCGGCGAAGAGATCCGCAATTCCCACGGAGCCGCCTCACTGGCCTACGAGGCTGCCCATTTCTTCCTGTGCTATCCGTGAACGGCCTGCTGGACAAGGCGTGGCAGCGGCGTCTCGCTGCGGGATTGCTTGTTGCCCTCGTCGGCGTGGCCTTTGCCTGGTTCTTCATAGTCCCCAGGCTGCGGCCCCACATCTTCTCGGGAGCGGTGATCCAGTCGACGCAAAAAGCGCCTCGCCTTGAGTTGGATGTCGCCGGGGGCCAGACCGTCCGGATGACGGATTTCGAAGGACAAGTGGTGGTGGTCTACTTCGGCTATACGTTCTGTCCCGACATTTGCCCTGCCACCCTGGGCAAGCTTGCTGATGCCATGGAGATCCTCGGCGACCGGGCCGATGAGGTGCAGGTCATGATGGTTTCAATCGACCCGGAGCGTGATACGCCGGAGATGCTGGCCGAGTATGTGACCCACTTCCACCCCGATTTCATCGGTGTCACCGGCGATCCGCAAACCGTGAACCGGGTAGCCACCTTGTACGGCGTGTACTACGAAGCCACAGAAGGAACCGCCGAGACCGGCTATACCATCGATCACACGACAACGGTGATGCTGGTCGACAAGGAGGGCTTCCTCAAGCTAGTGCTGCTGTTCGAGGGGACGGCGGCGCAGATTGCGGCTGATATCGAGTATTTCCTTTGAGGCCCGGCAACTCCCGCTGTCGGTTAGGTTGGTCCGCTTGATGGATGAGGTAGAAGTATGAAGCGCATCGGAGCTGTGGCCGCAGCTGCGCTTCTTGGTGTCGTGGTGGGATTGGTTGTCGTGCCCCTGCTGGTGGACGAACCTCACGAGTTCGTGGGAACCGTGCTCAGCAATCCGCAACCCGCTCCCGAGTTCACCCTGACCGCCGACACCGGGGAGCCGGTGTCGCTCGAGTCGTATCGAGGGCAGGTGGTCCTCATGTACTTCGGGTACACGTTCTGCCCCGACATCTGCCCGGCGTCTCTCGCTGAACTCGCAGAAGCAACCGAGCTGCTGGGCGAGAAAGCGGACGAGGTGCAGGTCGTGATGGTTTCAGTTGATCCCGCCCGAGACACGCCGGAGGCGCTGCGCGAGTACATGGATTACTTCGACTCCAGTTTTGTCGGTCTTACGGGAACCGACGGCGAGATCAGGGCTGTTGCCGATGCCTATGGTGTCTTCTATCAGGCCGAGGAAGGTACCGCGGCAACTGGATATCTCGTCGACCACTTGGCCAGCGTGTTCGTAATCGACAAGAACGGTGACTGGGTGGAAATCCTCAGCTACGGAACGCCGGGAGAGCAGATCGCGGCGGACGTGAGGGAATGGCTGTGAGCCGGCAGATAATCATCGACACCGATCCGGGCCAAGATGACGCATTTGCATTGCTGCTGGCATGGGCGGCGCCCGAAGAGCTCGAGATACTCGGGATAACGACCGTCGCCGGGAACGTCACGGTCGACAAGACCACCCACAACGCACTTCGGCTACGCGACCTGGCCGGCGCCGCTACTCCGATCTTGCGTGGCTGCTCCCGGCCGCTGGTCAACGAGCTGGTGACCGCCGAGTACGTCCACGGTGACTCGGGGCTCGACGGTCCGGATCTGCCAGATCCGCGCAGCTCTGTCGAGTCGATGCATGCGGTTGATTTCTTGGTGCAGACCCTGCGGGCCGCCACGGAGCCGATCACCGTCTGTGTGCTTGGCCCGATGACGAACTTGGCAATGGCGCTCATCATGGCGCCCGATATAGTTGCCGGGATCGACCAATTTGTGATCATGGGCGGGAGTTTTCGTGCCGGCGGCAATGTCACTCCGGCCGCCGAGTTCAACGTCTTCGTCGACCCCCATGCCGTCCACGTTGTGTTGACCAGCGGTGTGCCGCTGGTTGTCATGCCGCTGGACGTGACCCACCAGGCGCAAGCTGTTCCCCACCGGGTATCTTCACTCCGGGAACTCGACACCCCCGTTGGGAAGGCGCTGATCGAGATGCTCGAGTTCGTTGAGCGCCACGACATCACCCACGGATTCGAGGGTTTCCCGTTGCACGATCCAACGGTCATTGCCTATCTGTTGGAACCCGAGCTGTTCGAGTTGCGCCCCGGGCGCATCTCGGTAGTGCTCGATTCAGGGCCCGATCACGGTAGGACGGTCGGCAGCTGGAGGAGCGACGACGACACGGCGGCAAACGGTGAGGTTGCCTTTGGCATCGACGCAGATCGCTATTTCGAGCTGCTAGCCGAGCGGCTGGCGACCTTCTGAGCACGACCTGCCCGTTTCTCTTCCCTTAGTCCCCAGATCGACAGGGCCAGCGCAACGGCGACGAAGAGAGCGTTTACCAGGCCTACATCACGCAGCGCCGCAGCCTGACTGATCGCGGGAGCGGTTTGGGCGTCGATAGTTGCCCCGTGGTGGTGGGCAACCCGCAGTGCCCAAATCGCACCAAGCACCGAAATCCCGGTGAGCTGCCCGGTGTTGCGCGTGATACCCAGCATCGCCGAGGTGACGCCGAGTCGCTCGGCGGGGGCCGAACCCATCACGGCGCTGTTGTTCGGCGACTGGAATATCCCCATGCCGAGTCCTGCCGGAGCCATCACCAGCACGATCATCCACAGCGGCGAATCCTCATAGAGCAGCTGCATCATCGAGTACGCCACTACCAGGATCGCCAAACCGAATACGAGCACCCGGCGCGGCCCGACCCGATCGGAAATCGACCCGCTGACCGGAGCTGCGAGGCCGAGCAGCAGCGGTGCCGGAGCTATCAGCAGGCCGACCTGACGGGGACTGGCTCCAAGCACATTCTCGAGGTAGAAGGGAACCAGGATGAACACTCCCGAGATAGCGAAGAAGGTCATCCAGCCGGTCAAGAGGTTGATCGTCAACAGCCGGTTGGAGAACAGGCTGAGATCGAGCATCGGTTGTTCGACTCGTCGTTCGACCGCCATGAAGAGCAAGGTGGCGGCTGCACCGACAGCAAGCAGCAGCAGCACGAGCGATGACGCAAACGTGCGGCCCTGGGCAAGTGACAGACCGAGCATCGTGGAAAACAACGCAATGAAGAACACCCCCGCACCCACGAAGTCGAAGCGCTGTCCTCCGGGCGGGGGGATGTCGGGTACGAAACGGTGTGCCGCCGCAGTGCCGATCATCCCGATGGGTAGGTTGACCATGAAGATCCAGCGCCAGGTCCACTGGTCAACGATGAAGCCGCCCACTGAGGGACCGATCACGATACCCACCGACACCAGAGCACCAGAGATGCCCAGCGCCTTGCCACGCTCGCTCGGGGGAAACGATTGCGTGATGATCGCCATCCCGAGGGAGAAGATCATCGCAGCGCCAAAGGCCTGTACGACGCGCGCCGCTATCAGCGCCGCAATCCCGGGGGCCAGCCCGCACAGCACCGACCCGATCGTGAAGACGGCGAAACCGGTCGTGTAGATCGGCTTCTTGCCGAGCATGTCGCCCAGCCGGCCGATGCCGAGGGTGAGAGTGGCCAGAGTCAGCAGATACGCGATGACAACCCACTGCACAGTCGCAAAGGTGGTCCCGAGATCCTTGGAGATAGTCGGCAGCGCAACGTTGACGATGCTTCCGTCGATAGTGCCGAGAAAGATGCCCAACCCCGTAGCAGTCATGACGTACCACTTGCGGCTGTAGTCGATCGCGGGCGATGGGGCTGCAGGCATCGAACCAGCGTACTGGGCCGGGATCTAGATGGATGGCGAGGCTGGATCGCCTTGCCGCGGCTGTGTCCCCCCGCGCCGTTACCATCGCTCCATGGGTCAGCTCTTCGTAGAGGGTTGGGCGCCCGAGTACGGCAGCCCTATCGAGACCGACGACGCACTTGCGGACGCCGGCAAGGTCGACGAAACAGTCGAGGTCGACGGTGTCTGGGCTCCGCTGCCGGGCCACGATGACGGTACAGCCGTCGTGGCATTCGTGGACGGGGTGCGGCGAATCGACGCCCGCCTCACGCTGGACGAGCCTGAGGGCCCTGTTCCCGGTATCTGTGGTTCGTACGGTGTTGGTGCGGTCTTGTGGAACAGGACCGCAAGGGAATCCGAGGTCTCGGAAATGCGTGTCGACAGACTTGCCGTCTTCGGCGGCGGGCGCGGCGTGCCGATCCCGGTGATCTCGGATCAGCTGATCTACCGCTCGGAGTCGGTTACCGAAACCGATACCGGATTCCTCATTCAGCGGTTTCATGGCGAAATGCGCAAAGCCGAGGCGGTGCTTTCTGAGAGACTCGCGCAAAGCGGGCTGTTCGTGGTAGCCGACGGTCCCATCAACGACCTCTCCGCTACCGAGAAGGTCGGCTACATCAAGTCGCATCGCGCTCCCTACCTTTCAGCGGAGCAGGCACCGATCATCGGACGCCTGCGGGCGGGGGAGCGGACACCGCTCTTCCTCATAGGCCGGGGTGGGGCGTATCCACGCTATTCCTGGTACCAGAGGCTGGCGCACCTGCCCGCGGGCCACTCCTGGTCCGGAGTAGTGCGCGGTGAGGTTTCCAGCGCGCTGCCGCTGGAGCGTGCTCGAGTCGTCGCCGACCGTGCGGCTGCGATTCTGCCGCAAGTGGGTTCTGAACCGCACATCGATCCCCGTGCGCCGCAGAACCTGGTTCCCATAGCCGCGCTCGAGCGGCAACTGCGTCGCCGGCTCGGTGACCCCGGAATCGTTTACCGTGCGCTACGGTCCGCCGTGGCGAACTCAACAGAGGCTTCGATATGACCAGCGACCATTCCCAAACCAACGAAGTTGCCGACAACGGCGTCGGCCGGGTTCTGGGTACCGAGCACACATCCACCCGGGAGTTCCGCGTAGTGCTCGACGACGCCGAGTACCTCCAGCTCGACGACTTGGTGGTGGTACGCACCCAGGTGCCAAAGCAGGGTGAAGTGCGCACGTACGGCATTGTCACCGAGGTGGCGGCGGTGTTCGAAGGAGCCAGCTTTGAGAGCGATACCCACCGGATCGCAGTGGAGGGCACACTCCCCGGGGCCAAGGTCCGGTCTGCCGAAGTGGCCATCACCCGGGTCGATCCCGAGCTATGGGTCTCGCCCGACCCTGGAGAAAAGGTCGAGCGGGCCCGCGCCGCGGAGCGGGACAAGGCGCTCTATGTCGACGAGATGGGTCGGCCGCTCCCGATCGGCATGGGTCGCGACGGCGAACCCGTCTACATCGACCTCGACTTCTTTGACGGTCGCAAAGGTGGGCACATGTCGATCTCGGGGATCAGTGGGGTCGCTACCAAGACGTCCTTTGCGCTGTTCTTCCTGCGGCTTCTCGCCGGAAGACCCGACGTGCTTGGAGACGGGGCGGCCAACCTCCGCATCCTGGTGTTCAACGTCAAGGGTGAGGACTTGTTGTGGCTCGACAAGGAGAACCGCTACTTCGACCCTGCGGCTGCTCAGGTCTGGTCACAGCTCGGTGTCGAGCCCGGTCCGTTTCCGTCCGTGTCGTTTTGGGCGCCGCCCCGCCCGCAGAGTGGCGATGTCGTCGTCCCCGACACCGGGGGGCGACAGGAAGGTGTAGCTGCGTTCACCTGGACACCGCGAGAGTTCATCGACGATGGGCTACTGCGGTTTCTCTTTACCGATGCAACGGACAGTCGCAACCAGATCCCGTTCATCGAAGAACGGGTACGCGCCCAGCTGCGCCGCTATGCGGTCGATGTGGAAGGTCGGCCCGGGGCGGTAGTGCTGCGCGATCCCGTCGAAGGGCTGGCGCCAGGAGATGCTGTTGTCCCTAACAAGGGAGAGCGGATCATCTCGGACCTGGCTGCGCTGGTTGCTGCGATCGAGGAGTTCGTCGACCCGGAGGATGGCGAGCCCGATCAGCGCTGGACCGGCCGCGTCCAGGCAGGCACCGTGTCGGCTTTCGTCCGCAGGTTGCACGCTGCGACCCACCGCCTGGGAAACATGGTGCGGGCTGGGGAAAGCCGCCGCATCGACCGAAGGGCGGCCCAAGTAACTGTGGTTGCCATCCAGTCCCTCCACGACCTCGGCCAGCGGTTCGTCGTCGGGGCACTCCTTGCTGAGACCTTTGGGGAGAAGGAGCAGACGGGCCAGCGGCTTCCGCTGTCGGTCATCGTTCTCGATGAGCTCAACAAGTATGCCCCACGGGAGGGCGCCAGTCCGCTCAAGGAGATGCTGATCGATATCGCGCAGCGCGGGCGATCGCTGGGCGTATTGCTGGTTGGTGCGCAACAAACCGCATCGCGAGTTGCCTCCGAGGTCATGGAGAACGCTGCGCTACGCGTTGCCGGGCGGCTCGACGCAGCCGAGGCGGAACGATCCGAGTATGGCTGGATGCTGCCATCCACCCGAGCCAGAGCTCGTTTGCTCAAACCCGGAACGATGGTTGTGAGCCAGCCGGCACTCCCGGTTCCGCTGGTGGTCGAGTTCCCATTCCCGCCTTGGGCGACGCGCAAGGAAGAGGTCGACACTTCCGGCGACGACCCATTCGCAGGCCTGTGAAAGCACTCCATACCTCCGATTGGCACGTAGGGAAGCGAATCGGGCGCTACGACCGACTCGACGAGTACCGCGCAGTCATTGGCGAGGTCGTTGCTATTGCCAACGATGAGGAGGTGGATCTGGTTCTGCACTCCGGGGACCTATTCGATCGACCAGTACCCCCCATCGAAGCGCTCGATGTTGCGTTCAGCGGGCTGGTGGAATTGAGCAGCAATGGACGCCGACCCGTAGTGGTCATCGCCGGCAACCACGATTCAGCCGGTTTCTTCGAGGCGCTCGCTCCCTTCCTGCGGGGATACAACATCCACATGGTGGGGGAGATCCGACGGCCGGATGACGGAGGTGTGCTGGACCTCGAAACCCCGCACGGCCGCGCTGTTGTGTCGTGCTTTCCGTTCCT
>JASJEG010000138.1 GCA_030064765.1 Acidimicrobiia bacterium
TGAGCGACGGGTCGAGCGACCAATGATCGTCCACCGAGGAGTAGTACTCCTTGGGGATCGTGCCGCCGACTTCCACCTCGTGACCGTTCTCCGTCGCCCCACCACTCGACGAGCTGTAGTAGCCGCGCACGATGTTCTCGGTATCGTTTTCGGCGGCGGGGCTGGTGGTGGCCTCGGGATGCGTCATTACCCAGCCGGCCGTGTTCTCGACTGCTGCGGTCCAGGTGGACCAACCGTGGCCCCAGCCGACGTAGCGCTGGTCGTAGGTGTCGTCGCGCACATGGCACCACGCCCCGCAAGAGTTGCTGCCCGGCGTCCCCCGGTAGAGCTGCAATTCGCGGGCATAGGATCGTGCTGCGATCGCTTGTGCTTCCAGTGCAGCCATCCCTCCGGCCTGATCGTGACCCCACCAGTAGGGCATCTCGGAGATACCGAGGAGGTAGTCCTCCATGTTCATGATCATCGACATGTCGAAGGGGCCGCTGCTGCCATCGCCGGGAGCTCGGATGACCATTTCGCCGCGGCCGTACTGACACGGCCGGTAGAGGGAAGGGCCGCCCGGGGGGTACTGGCTCTCGAGGCCATTCCAATCAATGAACTCACAGCCATCGACTTCGACTTTGCGGGTTGGCTTGTCGGCGTCGCCATCCCAGGTGATATCGAGTTCGCAGGGACTCGCCACCAACTCCTCATCCGGAGATGTAGAGAAGATCAGCGTGCAGTCTCTGGTGTCTTCTATCCGCGTGATCTCGACGCGATCGTCGACGGCAAGCTCCCACTCCATGGTGTCGGCGAGCCGGGTAACCGTCATCGGAGCGGTTCCTCCTTCAGGGGGCACCGAGTAGTTGATCTTGCGGCCGATCAGGGTCACCGTGTCGAGATTGCGGTCGAGCCCCACCCAGATCTCGGCGGGCTTCGTGAGGTCACCCTCACCCATCGTTGCGAGTGAGGTGCCTTGATAGAAGTGCGAGGTTATCTGCTCAGCGGTCCACCCGTCGCGGGATGCTCCGTACGCTCCATATTGGCTGAGACCAACAGCGTGGCCCCAGCCCGAACCTTCGAAGGAAACGGTCGACTCGTCGTCGGCACCAACCGACACCGCCGGCACGAGAACGGCGCTGCAGACGAGCGTTGCCACGAGGAAGCGTGCTCGAGCACGCAGACGGTTGGCGAGGTTCATCTTCAGAGTATCGACTCCTCCAGGTGCCGCTTGAGGTGGATCGCCGGTTCCCCAATTGGCAACGCCCTCTCACTGCAACCAAGGATATCGGCCCCCCGGATCAACGGTTACGGCGCAAGCGCCCGCGCCAGAAAGCTCGCCATCTGATCGCGCAGCACCGGTTGATCCGGGCAGAATCGGTCGTAGACGGGTGGGTTGCAGCCGACGGTTATGCCGCTCGTCGCCAGTCGGTTGATGTCTTCCTCGAAGATCGACCCATCATCGTCGACGAACAGATCACCACCGTTGGCGGTCAGGCCGAGTCCGCGAACCAGGAAGGCCGCCATGGCACCACGGGTGACCGTTTCCTCAGGGCAGAACCGGTCCCGGTCCGGGGGGTTACATCCTGTGGTGATGCCGGCTGCGGCCAGCTTGTTGATGTCGGCCTCGAACACCGATTCGGTGTCGTCGACGAACCAGTCGGTCCCTCCGTCGTCGGTCAGACCCAACGCACGCACGAGAAACGCTGCCATCTCTCCTCTGCTGACTTCACGCTCGGGACAGAAGTCATCGTTGTAAGGCGGGTTACAGCCGAGGGTGATTCCGCGGTCGGCGATGGTCTCGATGTTCGCCTCGTGGATGTTGTCATCATCGTCGCGGAAGTATCCGTCGAACGTATATGGCGGCGTGTCGTCATCGCACTCCCAATCCGGGGCGTTGTGCCACGACGTCGGCGAGGCGCCGGGAAGACGAGTGTTACCAAGACGAACCGTGAGCCGGCCGCTCGTGTCCCAAAACCAGAGGTCGCCGCGGCCGTCGCCGTCATAGTCATTGACCCGAACGTCCAGTAACTCTCCTCCAACGTCGAGAAGGTGGGTGGCAGCCACAGAGGTGTACCCGTTGTGGAGGACCTTCACCGTCTTGGTTGGTCCCCCGTCTGTGATGACGAAGAGGTCGGGTAGCTCGTTCAGGTCGGTATCTCCAAGGGTGAAGTGACTCCCAGTCGTGTCACCCAGGCCGGTGTCCACACTTAGCAAGGGAGTGTTGAAGTTGTCGGCCCCGCTAAACACGGTGACCGAGGTAGCCGCGGCATCGTGACCGATGACGTACAGGTCCACATAGCCATCGCGATCGTGGTCTCCGAGCAGGTAATCGGCGGAAGCGTCGCTGGGGATGACCGTAGGCACGGAAATCGACTCCTCGAAGCTGGTCGGCTTGAGCGAGACCTCCAGCGTCAGATTGGGACCCGAGAAGTCGAGCAACAACAGGTCGTTGCGTCCGCTTCTCGAGTAATCCCCCATCAAAGCAAGGCGGTCGCCCACACTGACGTTGAGGGCGTGGTCGCGTCCGATTCCACACCACTCATGCTTGCGGTCGGTCTGGGAATACTCGAGGCGGGTTCCGTTGGCACGCGGCAGTAGCTGAAAGACGTCGGCGAGACCGTTGCCGTCCCCATCGGCGATGATGTACTGGAACTCCGGGTTCGGGGTGCCGAACTCGGTCGTCGTCACCAAGACCTCGTCGGCATAGGGCGCGGCCGCCGTATCGACGGGATAGGCCATCGGCGGGGTTCCGTAGCCGTCGGTTGCTCCGGGCCCCATCCACGAGAAGTGCATGGCGTCCTTGACGAATAGCCAATCGCCACCCCAGCAGAACCCGGCGTTGCGCCACGCGTCGACAAACCAGATCGGCATGTCGGTGATCAGCTCATTATCAGCGCGATACGGATTCGTGGCGCTGTTGATGTCGATGGCAATTCCGTGGCCGTGCAGCGAGACGCGGTTAGACCCGGCGATCGTACGTGAAGAGAAACCTACCGTCTGGCTGGGCTTGACCGCGTAGTAATTGCCCAGCGCTTGCTCGGCGGCGAGATTGGCAGTCACTTGGTTCAATGCCGGAATCATGCGCTCGTGCACAAGTACCTGGTAGCCACCCGACATGGGCACCGTCCAGTAGACCAGCGAGTTTCTTATCTCACCGATAGTTCGACCTAGGAAGTCGCCACGATATCCCCGCAGCAGTTCGCTGTTGGGGAGGGACCCCGATCGCGATACGTGCGTACTGCTGGTGGAGGGCTGCTCGCAGCCCCACGATTCGTTGAACGATGGCGCCGCGGTACCTTCCCCTACTACGGCTGCGGCTGGTGAAACCGCCGGAGCTAGCAATGCCGCCACAAGCAGGACGATGTCCGCGCGACGCCACCGGTGTCGCATCAGCTGGAAGGCGCCAATCGCAACAGCCTCCCTGCCTCGTTGAGGATGTAGAGCCGCTGCGCATCGTCTACGGCAAAGCTGGTCACGCTCCCGACCTTGCCGAGCTCGGACGTCCAATTGCGTTCCGCCGCCACGGTGCCGGCCTCGTATTTGAAGCTGAGCAAGTCCCCGGCGCAGTAGTCGGCGTAGAAGTAATGCCCTGCCAGATCGGCAAACTCTGAACCGCGGTAAACATAGCCGCCGGTCACCGAACACCCGTAGGAGTGGCTGTACTCGACGGTGGCGGGAACAGTCCCGGTGGCGTCGCAACTGCTGCCCGATGGGTAGCAGTGGTTGCCCTCGAGCTCGTTCCAACCGTAGTTGAGGCCACCATCATCGATCGGTGTGACATCGATCTCCTCCCAACGACCTTGGCCGACGTCACCGATATACAACAGGTCGGCGGTTTCGTCGACCGAGAACCGCCACGGATTGCGCAATCCGTACGCCCAGATCTCATCGGCACCCGCGGTACCGACAAACGGGTTGTCCGCCGGGATGGTGTAGTTGCGGTTGGAGTCTCCCGGGAAGTCGTCTCCATCGACCCCAATTCGAAGCATCGACCCGAGCAAGGTGTCTGTGTTCTGCCCATTGCCCCACGGATCGCCACCGCTGCCGCCGTCGCCCAGCCCGAAGAGCAGGTTGCCGTCGGGGGCGAACAGAATCATCCCGCCGTTGTGGTTGGTGTAGTCGTCCGGTTGGTCGACCTCGATGATCAGCCGCGCCGTACCCTCATCGGCCACGCTCGGATCCGATGACACCTGGTATTCCACAATCCGCGAATCGCCGGCTGTGTCCGTGTACGACACGTAGAACAAGCCGTTTCCGGCGTAGTTGGGATGGAAGGCAAGACCGAGCAATCCCTGCTCGTTGGCGCCCGACACCAGGTCGTTGATGTCGAGGAACGCTCCCGGCTGCCGGACGTCATTGTCGACAATCCGAATGTACCCACCCTTCTCGACAACGAAGAGCCGGTCGTCACCTGCCGGTGATGTCGCAAAGACTGGGCGACTGAATCCGGTTGCAACCGTTTCGATCGCGGGCTCGACCACCGGCGGCGGAATCATGGGAGTCAAGCCCTCCGCCCGTCCGAGGAAGCTGGCCATCTGATCACGTCGCACTAAGTCCTCGGGGCAGTAACGGTCGTTGGTAGGCGGATTGCAGCCAAGGGTGATGCCGGCGGTGGCCAAGCGATCGATGTCCCCCTCGAACGTGTTCCCGTCATCATCTGTGAACCAATCACCCTTGCCGGGATCGGTGTACTTGTAGGCGCGAACGAGGAATGCGGCCATCTGACCTCTGTTGACGTTGCCATCCGGGCAGAACCGATCGTTGGTCGGCGGGTTGCAGCCGGCCGTGATGCCGGCAGCCGCCAGCTTGTTGATGTCGGCCTCGAACGTCGAGCCGTCATCGTCGGTGAACCAATCCTTTCCCCCATCATCGGTGAGGCTTAGAGCACGCACCAGGAACGCAGCCATCTGGCTGCGTTTGACGAAGGAGCCGGGACAGTAGCGATCGTTCAGCGGCGGGTTGCATCCCCGGGTTATGCCCTCGGCGGCGATCGCCTCGATGAAACCTTCGTGGACATTGCCGTTGTCATCCGTGAAGGTCCCGCCGGGAGGAAGCGGAGCCGCCACTGCGACGCCAACGGAGCTAGCAATGAGTACGGCTCCAAGAGCCAGAGATAGCCTCGTCATGTTCTGCGACGTTAATCAGTCGCCGGGCCTATCTACCGGCTTTGTTGCGAAAATACTCGCCCGACAGCCGCGCCTGCCGGGTCGCCCCCGCTGTCAAGCGACAGCCCACTAGATTGCCATCGCGCGATGGAAAACGAAGAGGACAGAGTCGAAGAGCTGGAGCAGCTCTTGCGCGACGAGCGGGCGTTGCGGATGCGGGCCGAATCGCGGGCCGCGGAACAGGCCGAGAAGGCCTCCATCTGGCGGACGAGAGCCGAGGAGCGGGCAGATCGGATTCAGCGGCTCCTCGCCGAGCCGAAACGTCGTAGAGGGAGACGAGCCCGATCGGATCAACCGGTTCGAGCAGCAGCCGAGCCACCTATCACGGCGGAGAAACCAAGGCGCAGCAGCCGCCTAGCCGGGGTCATGGTTGCGGCCGCAGCCGGAGACCCCCACGGGAGCCTGCTGGCACCGTTTGCAGCCGAACGCGGTGTAGACGCGCTCGAGTCGCTTGCCGAAGCCGACCTGGTGGTCGTTGACGGTCCCAATCTGAGGAGGCTCGAAGCAAGCGATGCCACCAGCTTCGCCGAATGGCTGGGACTACAGGGCCGGCAACCGCTTGTCTTGTTTGCGGATGCCACGACCGATGCCGATTCTGCCTGGGTCGCTCAGGCCGACCTCGTCGTGGGAGAGGACATCGGCCGATTCAACGCCATCGGAATCCCCACTATGCCGCTCGTGCCTTCCTTTGACCCGAGTGTGGACAACCCAATCGGACGGGCCCCATCGCCGCTAGACCCTGCGGCTACCAGCGATTTCCGCGATGGCACCGGAGTACTGCACAGCGCGGACGGCACCATCGTGGGAATCGAGGCTGCGGATTTGTCACAGCCTCCAGAATGGCTGGTTGCTGCCGCAGCTCGCGGGGTACCCATCTCGGGCGCAAACCTGGGCAACGACAGCCCGCTAGAGCTGAGCCGGGCATCGACCGCCGCCCGCCGCTGGGCCTATCGCCACCACACGACAACCAAACGAGCTGCGGAAATTGCACGGCGCGCCGGGCTTGACATCCGTAACCCGCAGCCCCACGCCACGGCAGTCCTGGTGTCGATGCGGCCCGACCAGGCCGCCACCGCACTCGACATGGTGCGCCACCAGACCTACCGCCCGCTTTCTGTCGTGGTTGGGCTGCACGGAGCAAACCCAACCCCCGAATTCACCAAGTCGGTCGACCGGATTGGTGATGTGCTACCCACAGTGGTGTTGGAGTTCCCCGAGCGATTCAGCCTCGGCGAATGCCTGAATCGGGCAATAGATGCCAGCAGTGGCGAGATCCTGACCAAGATCGACGACGACGATTTCTACGGACCAGCCCACATCGAGGATGGCGTACAGGCAATCGAGTACTCGGGAGCCGGCATCGTCGGCAAAGGTGCCCAGTTCACATACGTCGAGGCTGAGGATCGCACCGTGCTCAGGCGACAGCGGGAACAGGAGACTTTTCTCGGGGGATCCCCGACCGGCGCAACGATGCTGATCCAACGCCACATCTGGGAGCAGGTGGGCTTTCCCCACCGACCGCGTCAGGTTGATGTGCTGTTCACCCGGGCCGCCCGGCACAACGGATCCCAGGTCTACGCCGCCTCACCATGGGAGTTCTGTTACGTACGGACTGCCAGCTCCCACACCTGGACCACAGCCCCCGAGACCTTTCTTGCCGGAACCGACGCCATGTGGAACGGATTCTCTCCAGAGAGGACGGTCGTCCCCGACCTGGTGCAAGGGCTTCCCGCCCAATGAGCTTGCTGAGCCGGGTCCGCAGGCGACTGGCATCGTGGCGCAGATCGCCGCAACCGGTCCAGTCAGCCCCAGCACCGCAGCCCCCCCAACCCCGTCCCGAGCCACAGCGATGGCAAGGGCCGCAACGGGTAATGCGTCCAGCCGGATCACGGTCACCGGCGATTGCGGTCGACCCGGCCGTCCCGCCCGCGGTAGCGAAGCTGCTGGCTACGCCCGGCGGGCCCGGCGCCGACCACGCCATGATCCGAATCGGCCCGCCGGCGGTTGAACCGACCTGGTGGTGGCTCGACTCGATCGATTCCTCCACACCACCGGCGCCCCCCTCCTTGGAAGCGATTCTCGTACCTGACGAGAGAACCCGCGAGGAACTCGAGAACCGCCAACCCCCCACGATCGGCCGTGTGTGGGTAGCACCAGATGCTGCAGAGCAACGCGATGCGCTAGTTGATCACCACTACCCCGTTACCGAGACTTCCTACCGGCTCGGCCTCATCGGCTACAACCTCAAGTTCGCCAAACCCATCGTTGCCGATCTCCTCAAGAACCCACACGTTGCTGCCCTCATCGATGAGTGGCGAGTCTTCGCGGCAGCTCCAACCGCTGCAACCGACCAGGTGCTGGCGGAATCCGACATTGTCTGGTGTGAGTGGTGCGGCCCCAACGCCGTCTATGCCAGCCGCCACAAGACCGCGGACCAGAGATTGGTCGTCCGCCTCCATCGTTTTGAGCTCGAGACCGAGCACTGGCGAGGTATCGACCACGAGGCGGTGGACACCTTTGTCACCGTTGGCGACTACTACCGCAACCTGGTGCTGGAGCGCACCGAGTGGCCCGCCGACAAGGTCGTTGTCATCCCAAACCAGATCGATGATCTCCAGCTCGCCCGTCCCAAAGTGCCCGAGGCACGCTTCACCCTCGGCATGCTCGGTGCCTCGTCATCCCGGAAGCGACTAGACCTCGCGCTGGACCTCATCGAGCAGCTCAGCACAGCCGATGAGCGGTTTCGACTGCGGATCAAGACGGCACTCCCCGCAGAGGAGAAGTGGGTGTGGGACAACCCTGCGGAGCGCAGTTACTTCGCCGACCAACTCCCGCGGCTGGAACGTTCCCCACTGGCGGGTGTGGTCACGCTCGACCCCTATGGCACGGATATCGCCTCGTGGTTCCGCAAGATCGGCTTCATCCTCTCCCTGAGTGACGACGAGAGCTTCCACCTCGCGCCCGCTGAGGGAATGGCGGCCACCACGGTGCCCGTGATCCGCAACTGGCCGGGCGCAGACAGCGTCTATTCATCCGAATGGGTCTTCAGCGACCTAGGTGAAATGGTGGATCAAATCCTGAGAACGGCGAGCGACGAGGGCGCGTGGATCAGAGCCGGTCGGCGGGCCGCCGGGCAAGCGCGCAGTTCCTTTGCACGCCGCGCCATCGTCGAGCAATGGGACCGCCTCTTGGGACAAGGACCAGGGGACACCCTCCAGTAGAGTTGCCACGATGCGCATCCTTCTCCTCTCCCGGACTCACATCTCGCGCAATCCGCGAGCGCGCACCCTCATGCGGAGCCTGATGCGGGCCCACCATGAGGTGGTCGCAGTCTGTGGTGCCGGCACTGGCCCTGTTGAGCCTGATCTCGATGTGATTCAGGTGCCGGCGAGGCGGCCGGCTGGGCTGGGGCGCCTCGGCTGGATGCTCCGCCGGATTCAGCCGAAATGGCTCCGCCAACGAATCTTCGACGAGGCACTGCGCAGAACGGCGCAACGGATAGGTGCCGATCTCGTCTACCCGTTGGGGAACAACGATCTCTCGCTGGCGATGAGCATCATCGGCGAAGGAAGTGCCGTCTTCCGGGAGCCAAACTGGCCGAGTGCCGGGAGTCATGACTTGGTCAATATCGCGCCCGGCAATCCGCGCTTCGGCCAGGGGGCAGGAGCTGCCGAGTCCGGCCTGTACACGAGCCGCACTTCCACCCCGGGGTCCTCACCCGATCAGGATCGACACCGTGGCTCGTCGCTGGCCCTGGTCTTCCACCGCACTACGACCACGCCGGCGCAGTACTTGGAGCAAGCGGCGCAGCGAGCGGGGATCGACGTCACCGTCCATGATGGCAAGCTCGATTGGACGACTGTCGCAGCAGACACGGATGCAGTCGTCTTCGTTGAGAGCCCGTACCCGCCGATCGAAGTCGAAGGAAGCAACATCCACGGGATCCCGGTGCTCTATTGGGTACACCACGGCGAGCATCACCTCGCCGCCAACCTGCGTCTGACCGACACCTACCAAGCCGACGCGGTGCTGCTCGCACACAGCTGGCATCTTGCTCACCGTTTCCCCGTGCCGGTGCATCGTTTTCCGTTTGCCGTGGCACCCGAGCTGGCCGCGGCTGCTCACCCCTTTGCAGACCGATCAAACGACATTGCCCTGGTGGGGGCCGGGGTGGAAGGTGGCGGAGGCCGCTATGCCCGTCGCCACCACCTGGTCACCCAGCTGCAAAGCCGGTTCCCGGACACCAGCGCTTTCGCCTACGGCGTCGCTCCACAGCAGATGATCGGGCTGTACGGCAACTCCCGTCTCGTCCTCAACGACGGTGGCGACCGGCACCACCCCATAACCATGCGCATCTTCGAGGCAATCGGCGCCGGCGCCTTTGTGCTCACCGATCCGGCACCCGGCCTCGAGCTGCTCTTCGATCCGCACCGCCACTACGAGATCATTGCCGACGACGTAGCCGTTCAAGCAGCCCGGCTGGTTGTGGATCCAGAGACGGCGCTGGCGGCGGCCGCGGCGCACGATTACGCGATGACCCATCACACCTACGATCATCGGATTGATGACCTTATGACGATCGTCGCCACTACCGAACCGTTCTCCACCCACTCCGCAGAGGCCACCGCTGGGATCGTTGGCGTTGTGTGGGGGGATCCGGACGTGCAGGAGATCGCAGTTTTTGGGGAGCCGGACCTTGCCGCTGCCTTGCCCACCCACGTCGTCTGGGATGGCCCCACCTTGCTGACATCGCGTCCCCAACGCATGGTGGATGCCGTGGTCATCGGAGCCGACCAAGAGCCAGTTCTGACCCAGGCGATTCAGCGGGCGAGACGGTTCGTCTACGCCGCTGCAGCGCTGGGTGACCAGGCGTGGGCCCACGCGTCCGCATTGCATCCCCAAGCGCGCCGAACCGATACCTCCGACGTTGTGAGAATCGATCTCGGGGCAGACAGCTACCGGCTGCGGCCGGCCGACCATCCCTTGGCGGGATCATGACAGATTCGGTCCCCCGCCATTGGGTCGCTCCGGAGAACGACTACCGGGGCATCGCCGATCTCGAGGCCACAGCTCTGCCCTCGATTGCGGTTGTCGTGCCCGTGTTCGAGCGTGCCCAGACGCTCGTTCGCACACTTGCAAGCTTCGAGGCGCAAACCCATCGCGACTTCGAAGTGATCGTGGTGGACGATGGCTCGACCGAAGACATCACGGCGGCGGTTGCGGAGGCAGATCTTGAAGTAGCCCCCAGACTGCTTCGCCAAGAGCGTGAAGGCTTCGGGGCACATCGCGCCCGCAACCTCGGCGCGGCAGCGACCAACGCCGACGTGGTGCTCTTTGTCGACGCGGACTGCATGGCTCACCCCGAACTGATCGTCCGCCACCTTTTCTGGCATTCCCGCGCCGGCAACGTCGTGGTCGCAGGA
>JASJEG010000133.1 GCA_030064765.1 Acidimicrobiia bacterium
CATCGGCGGGCGGGTCATCAGCGGGCGGGTCATCGGCGGGCGGGTCATCGGCCGGCGGGTCATCAGCGGGCGGGTCATCGGCCGGCGGGTCATCGGCCGGCGGGTCATCGGCCGGCGGGTCATCAGCCTCATCATCACCAGGCGGATCATCCCCCTCATCATCACCAGGCGGATCATCCCCCTCATCATCACCAAGCGGATCATCACCCTCTGCAGCCGCCAGCGTCACCTCACCATCGTCATCAACACCAAAGCCGCTGATGTCGGGAACCGGTCCGCAAGTCTGCATGAGCTCCGAGAGTTCGGCCTGGGTGCTGGCGGTCCCGAGGCATTGCGACCATGCAGCTACCGCGGCCGCATACTGCTGAGCCGCCGACAGCGTGGAATCATCGGCGCGCGGCGAATGGCCGTCAGCGGTTGCGATCTCGATCATCGGCGTTGCATCGGGTATTACCGAATCGGGAGGTAGAGCTGCGCCGACCGGGTCGAGTGGCCGGTCGTTGCTAGGTGACGCGCTGAGAGCGACCGGAGATTCTGGCGTCGGCCCACCGGGATCCACCGAGCTACTTGGAGTCAGCGCAACCACTCCCGTGGCCGCCAGTGCCATTGCACCTACGAGCGCCTTTGCTACCAGGCTTGCGGATATGCCGGTACGGATGGCCCGCCAGCGCCACCGCGAGGTAGCGGGAGCGACCGGCGCCGATGTCCCCCGGAGCCGCTCGAGGCCGCAGGACGCGCAAAAACTGGTGCCGCTGACCCGTACGGCGGCACCGTTGCCACAAAGGACACACTGCTCGTCCGTGAAGCTATCCCCCAAGTACGCTCCTTTTCCTCGATTATGCACGAATACCAATTGTATTGCTACTACTACTTTAAGTGGCAGCACACGAGCTAGTTCGGGACCGATCGCAGCGGTGGATGACTCGCTCTCGCCCGCCGGACACGTCTCGAGGAACTAGAGCCGGATCGATGAACATTCTCGAAACTGGGATGTAAGGGCGGTACCAACCGGTTCTCTGCCATATGATTCTTCCGATGACCGCCACCAAGACCGAGCGCATCCTGGTCGTAGACGACGAACCGATGGTTCGAGAGGTCGTTGTGGCCTATCTGGAACGCGACGGATTCGATGTTGTCGAGGCCTCGACCGGAACCGCGGCGTTGGACAGCGTCGCAGAGCGCCGACCTGACCTCATCGTCCTCGACATCATGCTGCCCGAAATAGACGGGTTCAGTGTGCTCACAGAGCTGCGGCGGTCCGGCGATGTCCCGGTCATCCTTCTGACCGCACGCACCGAGGAGCCTGATCGGGTACTCGGTCTCGAGCTGGGAGCGGACGACTACGTTGTGAAGCCTTTCTCACCCCGCGAGCTCGTTGCAAGGGTTCGCTCGGTCTTGCGGCGTAGCGGGGGGGCACCAGTGGCGGCCGAGATACTCGACTTCGGCGATCTCCGGATCGATGAGCAGACTCGCGAGGTCTACGTAGCCGGCAAGCTGGTCGAGATGACTCCCAAGGAGTTCGACTTGATTGCCTTCCTGGCCAAATCGCCCCGACAGGTCTTCTCACGAGGACAGCTACTGGAACAGGTATGGGACTCATCGCCGGACTGGCAGGATCCGTCGACGGTAACGGTCCACGTACGGCGTCTCCGTCGCAAGATCGAATCCGACCCGGAGGCACCACGCTGGATAACCACCGTATGGGGTGTCGGCTACAGGTTTGAACCGTGAGGCTAAAGGCGCTCCTGTGGCTCCCCGCCGCTGTGGTCATTGCCATGGCTCTGTTCGAGCTGATCATGGAGCCCACGCCTTCGGAGCGGGCCCAGCTGGGTCTGATCTTCGGTGCACTCATGGCGGTGGCAGCGGGGGCGGTGCTGATCCTCCCCCGCTGGTCGGAACGCACTCCCTCTATTCGATTCGCCATCATCGCGGTAGGCATGACTTCGTTCTTGATCGTGGCCGCAACTGCGGTGGTGGCCGCCCAACAGATGTTCTTCTCGTCCCACGATCTCCAGTTGCTGCTTGTTGTCCTGGGGTTCGGGATGATCGCTTCCTTTGGCTTTGCCTTTGCCGTGTCTCGCCCCATCACCGCCGATCTGGCTCGGATAGCCGAGTCGGCGCAACGCGTCGCCGGCGGCGACTTCGAGACATCGACCAGCGTGAGTCGCGGGGACGAGGTGGGTGATCTGGCTGACGCGTTTGACGCAATGGCGCGAGAACTGCACAAGGCAGAGGAACGCCGCCTCGCCGACGATGCGGCTCGGCGAGAGTTTCTCACAGCTGTGGGGCATGACTTGCGGAGCCCGCTCGGATCGCTGCAGGCCGCAGTCGAGGCGCTGCAGGACGGAGTCGCCCCCGATCCGGCGCGATATCTCCGATCGATGGAACGGGATATCGATGCTCTGCACCGTCTGGTGGACGATGTCTTCCTTCTGGCACGTCTCGAGGCGGGAGCAGTCGATCTCGAGCTTCAACCCGTTGACGTGACAGAGATCGCCGACGAGGCGATTGAGGTCCTCCGACCAACCGCCCACCGGCTCGGGATCGAGGTTGCGCTCGATGCGCCCGGATCCATCACAGCCGCCACCGCCCCTGAGGCGCTCGGCAGGGTGATGCGCAACCTGATCGACAATGCAATCAGACACAGCGACAGCCATGTCACTGTCACCATCTCCCCGGATGATCAGCTGCGAGTGCGAGTTGTAGACGACGGGGAAGGCTTCCCACCTGATTTCGTGGAACGGGCCTTTGACAGCTTCACCAGAGCAGATTCAGCCCGTACCCGAGATGGGAGTGGCACCGGTCTGGGACTGGCGATTGCACGTCGCTTCGTCACCGCGCTTGGGGGCTCGATCCACGCATCTCCAGGACCAGGCGGGATCGTGGAGTTCAGTCTCCCGAGGTCCTGAGGGACGTCGCGGATCTCATTTCCAGCCTGCGGCAATGACGGGCCGCAGATTTGCCTTGGTGCCCTCGTCAACGAACGCTGCTTCCAGCGCCCGCAAGTTGATAGACCGGAACTCCTCGTTGGTAAATCCGTGGAGCTGGCGCCACAGGAGATACTCGCGTTCGACTGTCGTCGTGGTGATGGCCCGATCATCAGGATTCACCGACACGGCGATTCCGGCATCGTGAAACAAGCGAACCGGGTGTTGGCTCATGGGGGTTCCCAGGCAGTCATTCGAAGTCACACAGACTTCGAGCATCAGGTCCTCGGCCACGATTGCCCGGGCCACCGGACCCAATCCGGTGACTCGCCCGTCTTCGACATCGCAATCCGCGATGAGGTGCATCCCGTGGCCGATTCGATCCGGCGCGACGTGCTCCAACGCGGCCGCAATGCTGTCAACACCTGCCATCTCGCCGGCATGCACGGTTATGCCGAGGCCCCCGTTGCGGGCAACTTCGAAGGCCGCACGGTGCGCCTCCACTCCGAAGTCGAACTCGTTGCCCGCCAGGTCGAATCCAACCACATTCCTGCCGACCCAGTCGACCGCCAACCGCGCTGCCGCCAGCGATCTCTCCGGATCCTCTTCGCGTAAACCGCACACAATCGCCCGCGCCACGCAGCCCGTTGCGGCCTCCCCTTCAACCAGGCCTCCAACAACGGCGTCCAGAACGTCATCGGGATCCAGGCCGCCGCTCAGATGGTTCAAGGGGGCAAACCGCAGCTCGGCGTAGACCACTCCATCGGCAGCTAGGTCCTCGACCGCTTCTCGAGCGATCCGGCGGAGTGCGTCGGACGACTGCATGACGGCAATTGCCACGTAGAAGCGTTGCCAAGCTTGCCCGAACTCCATGCCTGGCGTGATTGTGAACCACGAGGCCAGCTCAACCGGGTCAGTCGTCGGCAACTCGACGTCGAGTCCAGCAGCAAGCTCGATAACGGTCTGCGGCCGCACCCCGCCGTCGAGGTGATCGTGCAGGACGACTTTCGGTTGCGGTACGGGCATCACACACGGGTTGGTAGACATCCCCAAGCCTAATACGCACATAGTTCACACAACCGCAACACCACTGCAAGGGTCTGACAACCTCGCACATTGATCATTGCCATCACGCAACAAGGAGGCGAGCACAGTGCTCTTGAAGAGATTCAGCCTGGCTCTGGCATTGGCCATGGTCGTGGCAGCCTGCGGTGGGTCGGACGCCGGGGAAACAGCCGCCGGTGAACCCGCAATGGAGCAGACCGACGACAGCATGTCCGCAGAGACCATGGACGACATGTCCGCAGAGACCATGGACGACATGTCCGCAGAGACCATGGACGACATGTCCGCAGAGACCATGGACGACATGTCCGCAGAGGCAATGGACGACAACATGGCCGTAGGCCACACGCCGACCAGCTTCACGGTCACCATCCGGAACACATCCGACTCAGCGGCGCTACCGACACCCTTGGCCCCCGGCGTGTACGCAGTCCATAGCGCGATGGACACGCTGTTCGCTGCGGACCAACTCGATCGAGGCGAAGGCCTCGAAGCCCTTGCCGAAGACGGAGACCCGAATGGGCTGCTTGCGGCGCTGAGTGACCAGGTGGCGGTCAAGGAGGCCGGCGCATTCGCAGTTCCGGAGGGTGCGACCGAGGCGGCGCCGGCCCTACCCGGTTCGAGCTATGCCTTCACTTTCGAGGCTGTTCCGGGCGACTATCTCTCTTTCGCCACGATGTTTGTGCAATCCAATGATTGGTTCCTGGCTCCTGCGTCAAGCGGGATAGCTCTCTTCGACGAAGACAATCCGCTCGATGGAGACATCACCGAACTGGTCTTACTGTGGGATGCCGGAACCGAGGTTGATGAGACGCCGGGTGAAGGCCCCAACCAGGCTCCGCGCCAATCGGGTCCCAATACCGGTGAGGTGCAGGGAGCGCCAATTGCCGTCGTGGACGGGTTCACCGGCTCAGTGATGGTGACAATCACGGCAGCCGGCTAGCCGAACCTGCTGCGGAGGAGTTGAGCCCTGCTCGGGCTCAACTCCGGGGTCATATCGCCCAGCCGAGCACCTCTACGAGGAACGTCACGATGAGGCCGGCGATGACAATGCCCAAGAAGATGAGAGGGATCGCCCGCCTCTTTGGGATGTTGAACACCACGGCGGCTAGCGAGCCGCTCCAGGCCCCGGTGATTGGCAACGGGATGGCCACAAAGGTGATCAGCGCAAGGTCACGCAACCGTTCGAACCGCGCGGTGTGCCGTTTCTCCGTGTGGGCGTGGAGTCTCTCGAGGAAGCGATGCAGCCCCTCCCAGTGGCGTTCCGCCCACTCCGTAAAGGGGGGCAGCAGCCAAAGAATGATGGGTACGGGGATGGCATTACCGATTACCGACCACGTAAACGCCGAGAAGGCAGACATCCCGAGAATCTCGCGAGCAAATGGAATCGCGCCTCGCAACTCGATGATGGGGATCATGGCAATCAGCACCACTGCGAAAGGCTCCGGCAACGGCAGCGTCTGCACCCAGTCCTTGATCGCATCTCGCACTTGTTGCCTACCTCTCCGGCGTGGTCGGACCGTCCTCGGATCGGTCGGCGGCCGGACGGACGGGGCGTGCAACATTAGCCTCTATGCCGGCATGACGGAGTATCGCGTCGGCTATGTCAATAGCCGGTATGTGGTACTCGCCTGAGTCGATCAAATGCTGCAAATGGCGCAACCGGGCTTCTTTCGTTCGGCCCCCACCGCCGGCAGATTCCGTCACGAGACTCTATCGACCAAAAGCGGCCGCAGACTTGAATGCACTAAACCAATAGCTGGTTGAGACCGCGGCGCAGATAGCGACCGTGCGTGCGCCCCCCGAGGGACGTGCCGCCGGCGACGATCGTGGTGCCCCGGTTCGCAGCTCATACCAATGACACGGCGAGGACCCAGCACTCAATCAATGGACCGCACCGGACGCACGAAGAGCAGCAATCTCCTCGTGCTCGAAACCTAGTTCGACCAGTACTTCGTCGGTGTGCTCGCCAACGGTCGGAGTCCCCTCCGGTGGCGCCGGTTGCGATCGGGAGAATCGGGGCGCTACACCCGGCTGGTCCAAGCCGTCGACTTCGACAAACGCATTGCGCTCCGTCATCTGCGGATGCTGAACTGCTTCCTCCATAGATAGCACCGGAGTCACGCAGGCGTCGCTGCCGGTGAACACCGCAGACCACTCCTCGCGGCTGCGCGCTCTGAAGGCGGCCGCGAGTTGCCGGCGCAGCTCTGGCCATGCGGCCGGATCGTATTGATCCGGTTGGCGGGAGCGGTCGATGCCCAGACCATCTAGCAGCTCGGCAAAGAACTGCGGCTCTAGAGCCCCGACCGCGACGTACTCACCATCCGCCGTTTCGTAAGTGGTGTAGAAGGGTGCCCCTCCGTCCAGCAGGTTTGCGCCACGCGCGTTGCCCCACATGCCGCGGTCCTGGAACTCATGGAAGAAGGTCATCAGCGAATTGGTCCCGTCGGTCATGGCGGCATCGACCACCTGACCGGTATCCGATGCCGATCTCTCCAAGAGCGCGGCGAGGATCCCCATCGCCAGGTAGAGAGCGCCCCCACCGAAGTCACCAACGAGGTTCAGAGGCGGGACCGGCCTTCCGCCCTTCGGCCCGATTGCATGCAGGGCTCCAGTAAGGGATATGTAGTTGATGTCATGTCCCGCACGACTGGCCAGCGGGCCTTCCTGGCCCCATCCCGTCATGCGGCCGTATATGAGCTTGGGGTTGCGCTCCAGACAGATGTCGGGACCAAAGCCGAGCCGCTCGGCGACCCCGGGACGAAACCCTTCGATCAGGACATCAGTACTTTCCACGAGCCGCAGTAGCACGTCCACCCCGGAAGCCTTCTTCAGGTCGATCCCGAGTGAACGACGGTTGCGCGCCGTTATGCGATCAAAGGCGGCAATACCCGCTCCTGGTGGCCTATCCACACGAATCACATCGGCACCGAGGTCGGCCAGCAACATGGCACAAAAAGGAGCGGGACCCAGCCCCGCCAGCTCGACGATGCGGATTCCTGTCAATGGTCCCACGAGACGGACTCTAGCTACCGCAGCTTCAGCCTTCTCAGGAGGGCGCCGGTATGTCCTGCAGCAGGTACTCGATGACGTCAGCTGCGGTGTATCGGTCCGCCCCCGGCTTGAGGAACCGGGCGACGTGGGCGACGTCATCCCCCGAGGTGACGAGGGGGAGTTCGGGCTCCCCATTCTTTTGGATCTGCCCCAGCCCGATGCCTGCCATCAGCGCGTTGCAGACACACTTGCGCCCCACAGTGTCCGCTTCGTCACCCCCTTTGCGCAGATAGTCCGCTACGGGTTCCGACGGACACCTCCAGCCAACCGTGTCCTCGTCAATGCGGTAGGCGGTCCGCAAATAGCCCAGGTCGCACACCCGGGTCCTCTTCTCGTAGGCAGGCTGATCCGACATCGTGTCTGCGAGCGGCACCACCTTGAAAGGGAAGCCGGTCGGAGACGCCACTGGATCCGTGAACACTTCCAGCGACTGCTCGCGGCTGCGGGCGAGGACTCTGGCTTTGAGCTCACTGGAGAATCCGGACTCCTCGCAATACGCAAAGGCGGTCCCAACCTGCACTCCGGTAGCTCCGAAATCGAGCGCTTCGACCACCTTCTCGGGCCTTGCGTATGAACCGGCCAGCCAGAAGGGAAGGCCTACGGCCGCAATCTGTTCGAGGTCGGCGACGTCTTTCTCACCGTAGACCGGCTCCCCGGATTCGCTCAGCCTCAGCTTGCCCCGGGGTGGGGCGTTGTGACCCCCTGCGGTTGGTCCTTCGACAATGAACCCCTCCACACTGCCCGTCGCTCTCGTCGACATCATGGTCGCCAAGACGGCGGATGAGATGATGGGATAGAAGTCGGGTCTCCGAACAGGAACCGGGTCGCCGCTGCAGTAGGCACGGGGATCGAACCGCAGCCGGAAATCCTCGTCGCGAGCGGCCCCCTTTACATCCAGCCTGAGCTCTGCAACCTGCCCGGCGGCAAGGTCATCCAGAACTGCAGGGATCTCCCGCGGAATGCCAGCCCCCATCAAGACGGCATCGACCCCGCCAAGCATGGCACCGTAGAGCGATGGGATGGTAGGGGCTTGGATCTTCGTCAGCAGGTTGATCCCAACCCGACCGTCATGACCCTCCTTGGCAAGATAGACCTCGATGAAGTTCGCCAGAACCATCAGGTCCTCCAGGTTGCGTGAAGGGTTCAGGCGACCCATCGGGTGGCTCTTGACCCGCTCCCCGTTTCCCTTGCCCCCGGGGACGAAGTAGCGCTCCAGCACCCGCTCGGCGACCCCGGGAATCGGGAAGTGCTCAGCGGCTCGCCGCACGTGCCCGCCGGGATCCCCGATCTGCAATCTGCGCACCAGCACAACATCGAGGGCAGTCCCGGAGACAACACCGAACTGGCCGAGCTGCGACACCGCTCTCGCAAGACGCCAGTTGGAGACGGCAACGCCCATACCGCCTTGGATGATGATGGGTAGGTCACGCTCGGACATGGCGGCATCCTAGGCCCCTGGGTTGCGAAAATGGGGCGTCGCTCAAAATTCAGCGACGGAGCACCCGGGTGTCCCCCGTAACCGGATTGCGGTCTAGCTCTATTAGGTCCTCGATCCTCATCCGCAGCTCGGGCACATGGCTCACGATCACGACTAGACGCTCCTGGTCTTGCGAGACAAGCCGCTCGATACCCTCCATGGCGAGATCCAGGTGCTCGGGGTCGAGGGTGCCAAAACCCTCGTCGAGGAAGAAGGAGTCGAGCCGTCCCCCGGTTCCGGCAACCATCTCGGCAAGTGCGAGGGCCAAGCCAAGCGAAGCCAAGAAAGTCTCGCCTCCGGAGAGACTGTCGGCCCGCCGAGTTGTCTCGGCTGCGACCAGATCGACGATATCGAACTGGTCGTCGGCAAACTCGTAGCGACCGGCAGAGAGCAACTGAAAGTGCTCGCTGCCCAGCTCAGCCAGGCGTGCCCGTTCTTCGTCGAGCAGGAACCGAATGAAACGGGAGTCAGTGAGGTCCCGGTTGATCCGGCCGAAGACCTCGACTTGATCCGCCAACACCGCCTGCGCAGCATCGAGGTCTGCCGCCGCCGCCAACTGTGCCGCGCCCGATTCCAGCTCGTGCTCGAGACGCTGAATTCGGTCGGTCACCACCGCGACAGCTGCGGCGTATTCGCCGTCAACCTCGAGGCTGCCGAGGAGATTCGCCCGTTCCGCTTGCTCCTTCTCGAGCTGAGCCAGCCCGGCATCCGACTCTGCTCGCAGATCCACCGTCGCTTGGGTCCATGCGGCTCGAACCTCGTCGAATGCTCGCTGTACCGACTCGACCTCATCCCCGATGGTGACGGTGATGCCGAGGCGAGTGGCCATCTCGGCAAGCCGTACCCCAGTGTCTTGCAGCGCCTTGGCGGACTGCTGCTCATCCCTGATGGCCTGATCATGGAGCCCCCGAACTTGATCAGCCTTGCGCTGTGCTTCATCCCGGTCCGCAATGAGCTTCTCATATCGAGCCCGGCGTGACTCGAGGGCTGGGCCCGGATCACCGGGGCCGAGGAGTTTTTCCAGCTGCAGCGTGGTTTCCTCGAAGTCCCCCCTTACCCGGATCGAATCCTCCTCGGCGCCTGCAACCTGTGCGGCGGCAGCCGCCCGCTTGTCTTCAGCAGCAATCAATTGTTCCTTGGCGCGTTCGAGTCCTGCCAGCGCCGCAGTGTGCGCATCGTCGACTTGCTGCTTGGTTTGGCGCGCCCCGGCTACGACCGCCTCGAGTTCTTCGAGATGACTCTCGGCAGCCTGCTCGGGCAATTCGTGGACCGGTTGTGCGCATACCGGGCACTCCTCCTCCTCGACGAGACGTGCCCGCAGCGTTGCAGCCATATCGGCATGGCGGCCCCTGTCGAGGGCTGCCTCCGCCTCTTCCAGGATCTTGGCCGCTTCGACGGACCGACCCAGTGAGTCGTCGCGCACTCGCTCGGCCTCAGTACGAGCGGCAATCGTCGCGGCTACCTCGGCCTCAGCCGATTCCTGCCTCTCTTTCAAGGTGGCGATCCGGCGGTCCGCCTCGACAACCGCCTTGAGTTGCGGGTCGGCTGCGGCCAGCAACCGGGCCGCGCGTTGGATCTTCTCCAGTTCCCCGGCCGTGGTCGCGTCGATCAGGCCAGCTTCTGCGCCGGTAAGGGTTTGCTGTGCCTTGTCGAGTTCGTTGGCAAGCTCGCCCCGCCGCTTCTTTGCAGCAGCCGCATCGGCAAAGGACCGCTCGGTACTTGCAGCGTCGGGGAGCCGCGAGGCGTGTTCCTCGAGACCGTGCAATCGCTCCTGTGCCCGGGCAAGATTCGTGCTGAGCTCACTGATGGCAGCGTCGAGGCCGGCCAATCGCTTGCCGGCCTTCTCGAGACGTCGCAGACGCCGCCGCGCCTCTTTTCGTTGTGTCTTCCGATCCTGCTGCTCAGCCTTGATTTCCTCGAGTCGCTCCAGGCGTCCTGCCAGTTTGGCCAATTCCTGGGCAGCAGAATCACGCCGTTGCCGGGCGAGGTCCTTCATCCGG
>JASJEG010000007.1 GCA_030064765.1 Acidimicrobiia bacterium
GACTGGTATCTCCAAGGTGTGGCTGTCGATGAGGCGTTTCGCGGGGCAGGGATCGGGTCCCTGCTACTCGATCATGCCGAAGAAGTAGCTGCCACAACCGGGGCGCGCCGGCTCGCGCTCGACGTTGACGTCGAGAACGATGCTGCCAGGAGTCTGTACGAGCGTCGTGGAATGACCATCGAAGCCACCTCGCCTTCCGGGCTGTTGCGGAGCGACCGGGTGCATCGTATGACCAAAGCCCTCTGAGTCTCACCCTTGAGAGCGGGCATGTGCGTCTCGGTTGCGTTTGCTGAGCGGACCTGCGGCGTAAAGCAAACCTGATTCGCCACCAAGAACCGAATGCCTAGCGGCACATATGCGCTACCTGAGGGCTTGCGGACGGCAACCAAAACGCAACCCAACTCCAGGTGGCTAGACGTGATTCGATGGACTGGTTGACACGACCGGTTCGCAAAACGCCTCCTCAGGCGTACTGGATGGACGCAACGTCACCAGACGTGACGGGATCTGTGTGACTACGGATCAGAAGGATGGGGCCTGCCGCAAGCGGCAGGTGCGAGTTCTCCCGGGCGTGCTGAGACCCTCTGCCATGCAGGAATCGGCCGTGCACTCGGAGGCCGGCTCGGTACCCGGCTACAAGCTGCAGTCGTTGATCTCCTCGGGAATCATGACGTCCCAGGCGAGATCGACCCGGTCGCCACTGTCGAGGCTGTCGCCTACGGTGGCCGAACCGGTCCAGCGATCACCGCTGACCTCGGACGACTCGACGTCCGGGTCCTTGCCGAATGCAATGCTCCCGAACTCCGCCGAGATGCCGCTGCCGTCGACGGAGACATCGAGGAACTCCCCGTCCAGATTCAGGTTCAACTTTGCCGATCCTTGTTCGCCTCGTGCGAGTGCCTGGAGGTCGATGTTGCCGGCCTGGTCTGAGAAGGGTATGCATCTGTTGAGCGTGGTGACGGCAAACTCGGTGTCGTTCACCCTAAAGCTGCCTGCTTCCCCAATCGATGAGGGTGCCTGAGTAGCCTCAGAGGTGGTCGTTGTCGCCATGTCGGCCGCGGAAGTCGTCGGCTCCGCGTCCCCACCTACGGCAGAGGCCGGCGCCGTTGTCGTGGTGTTGGCTTCGGCTCCGTCGCCGCTGGCGTCATCTGATCCTCCGCACGAAGTGATGATCGACGCCATGGCTACAACGAGCAGCAGGTAGGTTGTTGCGGTCTTCAAGCGGTCTCCCTTCATCCACTTCCGCGGTTGCGTGCTGGGGCCGAACCTATCAGGCTCGCTCGCAGGGTGGGCTAGGACCGAACGACTCGTGCAGCCTGGATGTGCCCGCTATGGACCCAAGGCCGTCCATGTATCGACGGCAGGGTCGTAGACCCACAGATCGTTGCCCTGGAATCCGGAATCGCTGTCGTTGATACCCCCACCGAAGACAAGAAGGTCTCCTGATGACGCCACGAGGACCATGTCGTGGTGAACTCTCGGTTGTGGTGACGAGGTCGCCTGCTCCCAGGAGCCGCTGCTGTGGCTGTAGGTCCAGAGTTCATCGTGAGCGGCCAGCACACCATCAACGATGTGCAGCCCACCAAACACGAGGACTCGGCTGCGTGCTGGGTCGTAGGCAGCCCTGGTGTATGCCGATCCCGTTTCGGGACCGGGTGTCAGAGACAGTTCCTCCCATGTGTCGGTGTTGTAGTCATATCCCCAGATCACGTTCAACAGGTCCGTAGGGTCTATGTCATTGACGCCGAAGACGATGGTTGTGTCCGATCCAGGGTCGTACGCCATGCCGTGGTAGTTGACGCCGGGCGGTTCACCCTCGGGCGTGCGCTTCTCCCATGTGTTGGTGTTGTAGTCGTAGGCCCAGGTCCCAGGAGTCACGAGCAGATCGGGGCCGGTCATTGTCATACCTCCGTAGGCGATGATCCGATCCGACTCACTGTCGTACGCCATGCGGGCGCCAAAGCCCAATCGCGGGTGCGGATCCGGAGTCATCTCCGTCCAGGTGTTTGTGTCTGTGTCAAACGCCCAGGTTGACACAGGATCCGTCTCGAAGTCGAAGGCGGTCGTCTGGAGGTAGATCACACGATCGGACTCGACGTCGTATGCCGCCGGAGCGCCGACCGGATCGAGGTCTGCCGGCATGCTTCCGAGCTCGGTCCAGCTCATCGTTGCAGGATCGAACGACCAGACCGCGAAGCTGGGCACGATGTCTGGCCCGACACCACCCATCATCAGTACGACGTCCGAACCCGAGTCGTAGACCATCTCGTGGTACGCCCTTTTCTCCGGCCAGGCAGCAGCTGTGCTCGGTTGGGTGGTAGCCGGCGCAGTCGTGGTGGTTGCAGGCATGGTGGTCGAGGTCGTCACACTCGCTGTGACCTTGGTTTCCTGATCCGTGTCCTCTTCACTCACGACAGGAGGCGGATCTGTCTCCTCATCGCCGCTGCGCTCGTTGCTGCATCCGGAGGCAATCAGGGCGAGTACCAGCAGGGCCAAGGGTGGGCGCCTCACAAAGAGCCCCTTTGTTGCTCCCACCAGTATCACCCATCCTGACATGGCCTGCCAGGGCAATCTACGCAGCCACTTAGTAAGGGCCTGACCGGGACACCGGGCCGGACCTACCTGCGCGCAATGGAGCGGGAGTCTCCGTCGTTTTGGCGTCGCAAACCGGAACATATTCCGTTCTGGGACGCCAGAATCGTTGAGGGGCCTGCCCATGCTGCGGGACCTTCTAGCTAGGTCGCTGTATCAGGAAAGCTAGGTCGCTGTAGGAGGGGTCGGCAGGGCTGCGCCTCGCTCTGCGCGCGGTGGTGGGGTGGCCCTATCCTCACGTGATATGGGGTTTGGGCATGCACTCGGGAACGTCGATGGATAGCGGGTTCTTGGTCCTCGATCTCAATGACGACTCTCTGACTGTTGAGAACGCGGGTGGCAAGGCAGCGAACCTCAGTCGTTTGGCAACCAGCGGCTTCCCGGTCCCGCAAGGATTCGTTTTGGGAGTCTCCGCGTACGCGGTACACGTCCGCGCCTCGGGCTTGCTGGACCGGATAGCGATGGCACTCGAGTCAATAGCCGGACGGCAGGATGCGGATCTCGGGGTGCTGGCAGCGGAGATACAAGGGTGGTTCCTCGAATCCGAGGTCGACCCGGAGCTGCTTGCTGCGGTTGCCGACCGTTATGCAGCAATGGGCGAACCACCCGTTGCGGTGCGATCGTCGGCGACGCTCGAGGACCTTCCCGACTTCTCCTACGCAGGTCAACAGGAGACCTTCCTCAACGTGCGCGGCGATGGAGAAATCACACGAGCGATTCTCAAGTGCTGGGCGAGCCTGTTCAGCGAGCGTGCCATCGCCTACCGGATCGCAACAGGTGAGTTGGGCGTCGAGGTCGGGACCGGTGTGATCGTTCAAGAGTTGGTTCCAGCTCGAGCGGCGGGAGTCCTGTTCACCGCGGATCCCCGTTCTGGTAACCGCCGCGAAATGGTTGTTGAAGCTGTCGCTGGGCTCGGCGAAGGGCTCGTCTCGGGGCGACTGGAGCCCGATCGCTACCGGATCGACGCCGCTACCGGGTCCGTCCTTGAATCCCAGCGCGGAGAGCGGAGCAGTTCGCTCCAGCCGATGCGCACCGGGGGAACACGGATGATCGACGAGCCGGATGTCTTGGTTCTGAGCGATGAGTTGATTGGCCAGCTCGTCGACATGGGGAGTCGTGCGTCCGACCTCTTTGGTGGCCCGCAGGATATCGAGTGGGCTTTCGCGGGCGACGGGATGTGGGTCTTGCAGTCGCGTTGGATCACGTCATTGTTTCCCGTGCCCGACGGGTTCGATCTCAACGAGATTCACGTATTTGTCTCTTATGCGTCCACCCAAGGATTCACGGATCCGATCACCCCTCTCGGGCGTGATTTGATCCGAAGCATCCACACTGCGGCGGGCCGGGTGTTCGGCTACGAGTTAGGTGTCGACAGTCCGGAGACCATGTTTGACGCAGGGGAGAGGCTGTGGATGGATGCGACGAGCCTCTTTCGGAGCCGGCTCGGAAGAAGGTTGCTCCACAGCTTGCTTCGAGCGTTCGAGCCCAGTGCGGAGCGGTCCCTACGGTCACTCCGGCGGGATCCGCGGCTGGCGACAAAGGGCGGGGTGTCGTTGGGGTTCGCGTGGCGGGTCCTGCCGGCAGTTGCCCCGATGATCGGGCGGCTGTTGTTAGCCCTCTTCCGGCCGAATCGAGAATCCAATCGATTCCGAACTGAGGCGGAGATAGAACTGGACCGTATCCGGGCGAGATTCGACGGCGAGGCAGGGCTCAGCGGGAGGGCTGAGCTGGCTGTGTCCGCCACCATGCAAATGACTGAGGCAATGCTTCCGCGATTCATCCCGCGCTATTGGGCGGGCGTTCTGGCTCAGGGGGTCTTCAACTCGCTGGCGAGGTCCGTTTCTGGTGGATCTGAGTTGGTCCTGCGTGCGACGCGCGGGCTCCCCAACAACGTCACGAGCGAAATGAACCTGCGACTTGCGCAGGTCGCACAGGTGATTGCGGACGATCCTTCGAGCGTTCGGCTGTTCGCCGACGAAACCGCTGCTTCGCTCTCAGTGCGATTCATGGACCGTCGTCTTCCGGCTCCTGCCCAGCATGGCGTCGAGGGATTCCTCGAGGAGTATGGCGCACGCGGGATCGGAGAGATCGACGTTGGTCGTGTTCGATGGGGTGATGAACCCGAGCCCGTGCTCCAAAACCTCAAGGACTACGTTCGCTTGACGGAGGAGGGGAGCGGCCCGCGCCAGCGTTTCGCCGACGCTGCGTTAGAAGCTGAAGAGGCGATCAGCAGGGTGGCCCGAGAACTGCGAGGCACCCGCTTGGGCCTACCGAAGTCTCGGCTCGCATCGTGGGCCGCGGTGCGGATGAGGGCCCTCACCGGGTTGCGGGAGAGTCCCAAGTTCAACACGGTACGCGTGCAAGGGTTGGTGAGGCAGGCGATGCTGGAGAGCGGAGAAGACCTGGCTGAGCAGGGAATTCTCGAGCAAGCGGAGGATGTCTTCTACCTCAAGGCAGACGAGTTGAGGCTCGGCCCGCCGGCGTTGGATGGGTCATGGAAGGCCCTGGTGCGCGATAGGAAGGCTGCCATGAAGAGGGAGGAGAAGAGACGTCAGCTTCCCGGTCTCCTTCTCAGCGATGGTCGGGCGTTCTACGAGGGTGTGGAGGTCAATCCAGATGACTCGAGTGATCTGACCGGAGATCCGGTGTCACCCGGCGTGGTCGAAGGCAGAGTGCGCGTGATTTCCGATCCTTCGAGGGAGCGGGTCGCCCCGGGTGAGATTCTCGTGTGCCATGCAGCCGACCCTGCTTGGACCCCGCTCTTCCTTGCGGCCGGTGGAGTCGTGATGGAGCTGGGAGGGTTGATGACTCACGGCTCGGTTGTCGCACGGGAGTTCGGCATACCTGCTGTAGTTGGAGTTCGACGAGCAACTTCGCTTCTACATACCGGGCAGCAAATCCGCCTCGACGGAACGACCGGCCAGATCTCGATCATCTGAGCGAAATCCGACTCAACGGGCGATGCCTAGCTCTTTCCGTCGTTTTGGCGTCCCAGACCAGAATATGTTCCGGTTTGCGACGCCAAAACCGAGTGTTGAGGCGGAGGGCGAGCCGCAGGATCGGACGAAGAGACTGTCAGCCCTGGGCCGCAAGCTTCTGCGATGGCATGTTCTCGAGTAAGAACCGATGGATGTGCCAGAGGCAACGCTCGCCGATTGGTGAGAAGAAGTCCATTGCATGTGGCCAGCCCTCGATGCGGTCGTAGGAGTAGGTGACTCCGGCCTTATCGAGATGGCGCACCAGCGAGTCGGAGTTCTGCACCGAGACAGAGCCATCGAGCGCCCCGTGGATGATGAGGAGCGGCGGGTCGTTCTCGTCAACATGACTGACCGGCGATGCGTCGACGTAGGTGTCGGGATCATCCTCCCAGGACGCGCCAATGAACTCCTCCGTGAAGGGATGCTCGCGCTGGATTGGCAGGGTCAGGTCGTGCATTCCGTAGAGCGTGATGATTCCCCTGATGGCACCCGCGTCAAGCCCGTCGACATAGGAGCGGTCGGGTGTGTTGGCAGCCAGACCGATGAATGCCGACAGATGCCCTCCCGCCGAGCCCCCATAGATGACCATCTGGCTGGGATCGATCGCATACTCGGCGGCGTGTTCCGTGAGGTGAAGGATGGCATCACGGATGTCCTCAATCGCAGCTGGAAAAGGAGCGATCCCTGAGGTCCGGTAGTTCATCGATGCGACGGTATACCCGAGATCGGCCAGCTCCACCGCCAGTTGGATACGTTCGCCCTTATCACCGGTGCGCCAATACCCGCCGTGGATGAGCACGATCAGCGGATTTGCCGAGACCGATTCGGCCGGAGAGAACACGTCGAGGTCGAGTTCGTGTCCGTCGATCCGTTTGTAGGTGACGTCCTGGGTAGCTCGGATACGGTCGGGGACCGTGAAGCCGAACGGTTCGACCACCATCGGTGTCTGCTGGACCGCCACACTGGCGAGGAAGAAGCCATAGATCGGGAAAGGTCTGTACTCAGGCGGCTCTGCTTGCGAATACAGCGCCTCGTAGTCGATCGGGATCACGTACGGGCCGGGTCCCCGGCCGGTCACCGATTCGTTGCTCATAATCTCCTCGGCTTTCGCTCAGTTCGGGCAGATTCGCTCTGAGCCCACGCGACCCTATCAGCTCGCTGCGGCGCCCGCCGGGAGAGTACCATGGCTGAGGCGGGCACGGCGGTCTAGTGTGAGTTCAGGCCGAACTGGACAGCCGACTTGCGGGCCGACCATCAACGGATCGACGTCGCACCGCCTTGGGAGGGCTGAATGAACCGACGACCCAACATCCTCTTCTTCCACATCGACAATGTCAGCCAGGGCGATTTCGGTTGTTACGGCGGTGCATGGCCAATGGGGGCAGCAACGCCGAATATCGACGCGTTTGCCGATCAGAGCCTCCTGATGACCAATTACAACGTCGAAGCGCAATGCACCCCCACTCGCTCAGCCTTGATGACCGGGCGATACTCCGCTCGCACCGGATGTACCAACGCGTTCCCAGGAGCAGGGGTGGTCGCCTGGGAGGCCACCATCGCTGAGCGACTGAAGGATCTGGGATACCGCAATGCCATCTACGGCAAGTGGCACATAGGCGAAGACGACGGTCGCTACCCAACCGACAAGGGGTTCGACTACTGGTACGGCATCAACGGCTCATGGGACAAGGCCATGTGGCCGCAGGATCCTTGGTTCCGGGACGAGGGCATCGAGCCCGCTCACATCCTCGAATCGACAGGCCCCGGCGATCTGCGCAACGTAAAGGTGCTCGATGCCGACGTGCGGCGGAACATCGATCTCGAGTTCCTCGAGAAGGCCGAGTCATGGATGGAGGATTCGACGGCTGGCGACGATCCGTTCTTCATCTACTTCAATCACTCCAACGTTCATCTCCCCACCCTTCCCAGGGCTGAATTCGAAGGCTCTAGCAAGGGTGGAGCCGTGCCGGATTGCCTGCAGATGCTCGACGCCGACTTCGGAAGACTGCTCGCCAAGATCGACGACTTGGGCATCACTGACGACACCATCGTGATCGTTGCCGGCGATAACGGCCGCGACACCTCGTTCCACTCGCCGAACAACCGAAGCGCACCAGGCAACTGGAGAGGCGGGTACTTCTCGACCTACGAGGGCAACAACCGGACCATCGGGATCGTTAGGTGGCCGACGCAGATCGAACCGCGGCAGTCCGACGAGATGATCCACGTACTCGACTGGTTCCCAACGCTCCTGCACCTCATCGGCGAACCGGAGGCAATACCGGACGACCGCGCGATGGATGGCTTCGACCAGTCGGCGTTCCTCACTGGCATGAGCGAGGAGTCGAACCGCGACCATTTCCACATGTTCTTCGACGGAGTCCATGTGGGCATGCGCTACAAGAACTTCAAGGTGCTGACCCACAAAGTCGAGAGCGGACCCGATCCCATCCTGAAGCTGGCAACGCCCCACATCTACAACCTCACCGTGAACCCCGATGAGGACACGCCGTACAACTACCAGGACGTCCACTCGTGGGTGCTGTACGAGGTGTTCATGCCCAAGGTCCGGGAGTTGATGGTGTCCCTGCAGCGTGACAGCGTCCCGTTCGGAGCTCCTGTCGACTACGTCCCAGGAGACCGCTAGCTGCGGCTACGCGCGCCGATCAATCCCTTCGTATCAGGGTTCCTCTCGGGCCGTGACGATGTGGTCCTGCCATCATGTCGATGAGCCGTTCGATCGATTCCGGAGAGACTGATGGATGGAACCAGTGTCGCCGCAGTGCTTACCGCACCGGGTGAGTACCAGGTTCGCGAGTATCCGATTGGAGACTTGGTCGAACCTGGAGAGGCAATCGTCAGGGTAAGCCTGTGTGGCATATGTGGCACCGATAAGCACACCTACCAGGGCTACACCGGTCAATACACAGGACTGTCGAATCCGAGCGATACTCCGTTCCCAATCATCCAGGGCCACGAGATCGTCGGCGAGTTGGTCGAGGCGAACGGTCCGATCCGGGACTATGCCGGGACGCTGCTCCAATCAGGCGATCGGGTGGTGGTTGGACCCAACCTGGTGTGTGGTCACTGTCGGGCGTGTGTCAGGCGCGGGCCGTACACCTTGTGCGAAAACATCCGCGACTACGGGAACACGATGACTTGCGACGAGCCTCCCCATTTGCTCGGCGGATGGTCGCAGTACATGCACACCCTCCCCGGAACCTACTTCTTCAAGGTCCCCGACGACGTGCCCGACGAGATAGCGGTGCTCGCGGAGGTATTTGCTGTCACGGTTAGTTTGGATCGGGCGCGTCAGATATCAGCTGTGCCCGGAGAGTCATTCTTGTTCGGCGACTCCGTGATAGTCATCGGGTGCGGACCGCTCGGCCTGCTCCACATCGTGAAGGCAAGGATGCTTGGGGCGGGCGAGATCATCGCCGTGGATCTGATGCCGGGGCGCCTCGGAGTCGCACAGACGCTGGGTGCTACCAGGACAGTGTGCAATCGGGATCTGAGCCCGGAGCAGTTGGCAGGTGAGTTGCTCGAGTTGACTGAGGGCGGCGGAGATGTCGTGGTGGAGACGGCAGGGGTTCCTGAGGTGGTGCCCACCGTGTTCGATACGACCCGGCCGGGTGGGCTGGCGGTCATGGTCGGCAACTTCAGCGACCTCGGTCCGGTTGAGATCCTCCCCAACCGCCACCTGGTGAGCAAAGGCATACGTGTTCTCGGGGTCTCGGGTCAGGAGGCAGCCGGCTACCTCCCGGGCATGCGGCAGATGGCGCGCGATGCTGCGACGTCGGGGTTGAGCAGTTTTGTGACCCACCGCTTCGGTCTCGAACAGGCAGCGGATGCGATCGGCAAGTCGATCGAGGAGGACGCGATCAAGGTCGTCATCGATCCATGGAAGGTTGGGTGAGACGGCCCAACGCCACTCCCCAACATGGTCCCAAGTTGGACGGATCAGAAGGATCGGCCTGCGGCAACCGCTGGTGCGAGTTCTCCCGGGCGTGCTGACGTCTAGTCCGGAAGGACGATGTGTACCACCGTCACCGGATCGTTGCCGATGTGTCTCACCCGGTGCCCTCGCCCGGTGGTGTCTTCAGCAAGTAGCACCATTCCGGGCGACAGTCTTCGAACTTCACCGTCGCTGGCCTCGATTTCGCCCTCACCGGACAAGTAGACCGCAATCATTCGCCGGGCGGCAGGAGCCCAATCTCGCTTCCAACCCGGCGGCACAATCCTCAGCCCGTGGTGGGTGGCCTCTTGGAAAGGAGTCGCCAATACCGGAGCCATGCCCTCGCTCCGCAATTCGCTCAGTGGAAACTCGACCTCCTCAAAATGGGACTCGCCGTAGCGATCGGTATAGAGGCGTAGGTAGGTTCGGATGGCGGTATGCGAACCGGCATCGAGCGAATTGGCCATTAGCCAGGTTCGCTCTCGATTAGTTGCTTGACGGCGGCGGCGCTTCGCTCCATGAGCGGTCTGATCTTGTCAGCCATGGATTCGTCCATTCCTGGGAAGTCAGCCCAGATCGTTACGGCCGTCTTGTCGGGAGCGACGGCTGAGAATGTCGCTCGCCCGTGGGTTTCGACTGGCCCGTCTTGGATCCTCACGCCCATTGCGCGTTGAGGTTCGAACTCGACTACCTCCATCGATCCTTCAGTAGGTACGTCGTAGCGCATGTTCCGACGCTTGATCCGGGTTCCCAGCCCGAGCGGTTCATCCGACAGCTTTTCCAGCTCGAGGTCGGGGTCCCACCGGGGGTGGTTCTCGACATGGTGGACGGCGTAGAAGTCCCATACTGTCGCTAGAGAACGATCTACGACCGTAGAGACCTGAATCTCCACTGTTCTACTCCTTGGCAGCCTTCTGGCAACCCTACGCCGAAGCCTCACCGAGCGGCGGCTGTGCCGACGAGCTTCAGCACCGACTCTTATAGAGCCCCCTGCCATGCAGGAGGCTTTCAGTGGTTTTGGCGTCCGAAACCGGAACATATTCCGGTCTGCGACGCCAAAACCGGCTGGCTCGACCAGTTCCGACGTAGGGCTCACCTGCCGGGTGAGATCCACCCGGGTCGTGCTGGACCGTCGTCGGAGCAATCAGGCGACCGCATCGGGTGCCTTCACGCTGACTCGCCGCGATTGCTCGAGCAACAGTGAGTCTCCAAATTCGTGGTTGCGGTAGCCGTGCTCTAGTGCGGCTCGGTGGACACGGTCGAGCACGAGGTCATCCGCAAACGCACGAAGCAGCTCGAAGTGGCTTTCTCCGGGCTCGTGGATCCCGCTCAGAACCAGGTCGGTCACCCGCAACGCCGTATCGGGTCCGATGCGACCACTCGCCACCCCATCGCCTGGTTGGACCACACCAGGCGCAAAGGCCGCAGACTCCAGGGCTCGCACGACTGTTGTGCCTACTGCGAGTATCCGCCCGCCTCGTTCTCGGGTTCTGCTGACGGCGCTCGCCGTAGATTCCGGAATCACGAATGGCTCGTCGAACGGCAATCGGGCATCGAGTTCGGCGTCGCCGGTTGAAGAGATGCCGGCTGCGTGGGTGAGGGTGGCGACATCGACGCCGCGCCGCTGCCAGGAGACGAGCGTTCGCCAATCGAGTGCAAAACCTGCTGACGGCGGCTCGAAGGCAAATGGCCTACCCGCAACCCGGGTCCAAACATCCCAGAGCGCCAGTGGAGTTGGAACGTGGGCGTACTGGATGGGCCGCCCGTGTTGGGCAAGGCCCGTCAGAACCTCCGCTGCCTCCCCATCGAATCGCAGTTCTATCAAGCGAGGGTGGTCGAGCAGATCTTCCACGGTCCCGACAAGTGGCCCGAGGAGCAGTCGATCACCGGCTGCTAGCTCGGGGGGAAGCGGTCGCTTCTCGGTGGGCGTGCTGTAGTCACCCGCTCCGAACGCTATGGCATCGAACCGTCGCAGATCGCTGGCATCGGTGAAGGCTGCGAGGCGGACTTCGAGTGGTTCGCCGCTCGGAAGATGTCTGCCTTTGAGGCTGGCGGGAAAGGTGGCCGCGTCGTTGGCGACGACCAAGTCGCCCGGACGTAGCAGGGTGGCTAGGTCGGAGCGCGGAAGGTGTCGGACAGCTCCGACGGAATCGACCACCAGCAGTCGCGCCGTCGAGGGCCTCGGGCGATCCGCAGCGTTCATGGGCGATTCCCCTGCAGCGCGACAGTTCTCTGCGGGAGAGCTGCGGTGATAGCTGCGATCACCTCCATGGCTGACTGGTCGGGGTGCTTGAGGGTCGAGGCATCCGCATCGGGAACCGCAAGGGCGTGTAACGGCGTGTCCATGTCGCCTGGGTCGATGGAGAGGAAGTGGATGCCGAGGGCGTTCGACTCCTCGTGCCAGATCGATGTCAGGTGCCCGAGCGCCGCCTTGCTGGCGCCGTACGCACCCCACTCGGGGTAAGCGTTGACGGCGGCGTCGCTGGAGATGTTCACCACGACCGAACCACGGTGCTCCCTGGCCGACGCTGCCAGTGCCCCGTACAACGCCTTGGTGAGCCGGAAAGGGCCAACAAGGTTCACCGCGAGCGCCGTCTCCAGTTCCTCGCACTCGGTGTCGGCAAGCAGGGCCAGGGGAGTGGGCCCGAGTGAGGAGGCGTTGTTGATGAGGACATCGATACCACCGAGATTGCCCGTGATCTGAAGGGCAATCGGATAGATCGCATCCTTGTCCCCGACGTCACCAACGACACCGATCGAACCGGTGTCTGCAGCGACACGCTCGACCGCATCGGCCGACCGAGCAACGAAAGCCACGCGAGCGCCAATATCGGACAGTCGTCGCACTAGAGCGAGACCTAATCCCGACGTGCCCCCCGTCACGGCCACTCGCAGTCCTTCAATCGCTTTGCTGGTTTCCACCTTCGGGTCCTTTCCTTGTCCGCAGCCTCAAACTACAAGTTCAAGTGAACTTGAAGTCAAGAGGTTTCTTGGTTACGTTGACCTGCGTGCAGTCGGTATTGACTATCGGAGAGGTTTCGAAGCGGAGCGGTGTGGCTGCTTCGGCTCTCCGGTTCTATGAAGAGCGGGGCCTGATCGCCTCCGAACGCGAAGGGTCTGGCCATCGGCGGTTCAAGCGATCCGTCCTCCGCCGGATCGCCTTCATCGTCTTCGCGCAGCGGATCGGCCTGACCTTGGACGAGATCGGCAGCGAGCTTGCCAAACTCCCCGACGATCGCACACCATCGCCGTCGGACTGGGAGAAGCTATCCGCGCAATGGTTGCAGCGGGTGGACGAGCGGGTTGCTGAGCTGCAGCGCCTCCGGGAGGGCCTGACAGGGTGCATCGGTTGCGGGTGTCTTTCATTCGAGACCTGCTGGATTGCAAATCCCCAGGATCGGAAGGGCGGCGCCGGGCCTGGACCGCGCTCCTGGGTGTGATTTGGCTCAGTTTCGTCCCTCAAATGAGGCACGGACGCCTGCGCCGAGAGCGTTGGACTTGCCTGGCACACTATGGCGTGCGAGCGTGGAGGCCGGTTCATGATTAACGCACGACGAACGATCTTTCTGGCCATGTCGGTGGCGCTGTTCGTCGCGGGGTGCGGGGGCGACGACGCTTCGGAAACCACGATGACGACGCTCGTAACTACGCAGGCCGCCGTGGCTCCCACAGACCCACCGACGGGGTCGACGGAGCCGCCAACGACCACGGCGCCGCTGCCCACCACCGTGCCGGTGACAACGACCGTAGCGCCGACTACAACCACCCTCCCGCCGGGTGCGCATCCGGTGGCCGGCATCCTTTGGGCTGACCTGCTGCCTGGTCCAGAGGATGCCGCGGTCTACCGGGTGGACATGGTGGTACCCGACACGCCGATGAGCCATCAGTGGGGTGTGGCGGGTGACCTCCAGGCTCGTATGGAGTACGGGGTGGAGTGGTTTGGCCGCGCAGGCACCTACGACCGTCTGGTATTCGGGCTCGACGGGCCCGGTACGCCCGGTCTGGTGTTCTACTTCCGCCTCGACGATCCGTGGGTCGTCGAGTTCCTCGGGATGGAAGCCTGGCCGGCGGGTGACACGGGCAGGGGACCGGAGGCTGTAGAGACGTTTGCCGAACCCGCCACGCTCGATCTCTCCGGTGGAACGGGCGAGACGTTCACGCTGGACGGCTTTGTGACCGCGATCGATTCGTTCGGCGTGGACGAGTTGGACGCCTCCGTCGCTGTGACCCTGCGCAACGCAGAGGCCGGACCTGTGACGGTCGCCGCCGGCACGTTCGAGCGGGCGATGGTCTACGAGATTCTGCTGTTCGGTCCGATCGTGGGCGGCCCCGATTTCCCGATCGAGATCACTGTCAGCCCTGGCAACCTGATCCTGAGGATGTCAATGCCGGGCGCCTCGATCGAGCTACTGGAGTCCTGGGGCTGAGGGCCGGCGACGTGCGCCAACCTTCAGGCGCCGTGGGTGGCACGAGTCTCGTCGTGGCTAGTGCTCGACCTCGTAGGCGTGGACCGCCTCATCGAAGCCCTTGAGTGCGATGGACCCAACTGGTGCGAACTGGTAGGGCTTGCCGAGCGCCAGGTCCTTCACCGCACTCGACACGACGATCTGGTTTGACTCGGCGTGGGCGCACAGCCGTGCGGCCAGGTTCACTGATGCTCCGTATAGGTCATCGTGCTTGTTGACGGGTTCGCCGGCACTGATCCCGATGGAGATCTCGATGGCATCGTCGCGCTGTGCAGACCGGAGCGTCGCCAGCTCACGCTGCATGTCGATCGCCGCATCGACCGCGTGGGAGATGGAGACGAACGAGGCAAGGATCCCATCGCCCGTGTGCTTCACCTCGCGCCCCTCGAACCTTTCGAGGCAGGCGCGCACGACGCTGTCGTGGGTCTCGACCGCTCGCACTGCGGCGGCGTCCCCGAGCCGCGTCGACAGGCTGGTCGAACCGACGATGTCGGTGAACATGATCGCCCGGAGCGCGGTGTCCGGTGAGTGTCCCTTCTCCGGGAACACGGCCTGATCGTGGGAATCCTTTGCCCAGTCGCCAAAGAAGCCGGCCATCGCATCGCCGCTGACCTCGATGATCTCGTGGGGCGCCAGGCCATGGGATGCCTTGTGGCAGGCAACCGCAGTATCGGCATCCGGGGCCTCGACGAGGCAGAACGACTTCCCCTTACCATCGTCGAACCACCAAGTCAGCCAACGGACGCCGAACTGGTCCTGCATCTCTAGGTCCTTCTGATGCGCAGCTCGGATGTCGTCCTGAGTGGCGTCCCCGAGCGAACCGTGTACGTCCATGAAGATGGGCATGAAGGCGATCCTACCCACGTCCGCTCTCACCTGACAGTGACGATACTTTCGTCCGGCTTTCGGAGGGCGGCCTCTACCCGCTTTAGGAACCACCGCACCCCCGGCTCGTCCCCTTCCGCCGCACTGCGGAACAGGGATAGTCCTAGGTGGGGAAGGTCGAACGGAATCTCACGCCGGTCGAGGTGATAGGCGGCGACGGTGTTGCCCATGGTTACCGACGGTACGGTGAGCAGCAGGTCCGTCTGGGCGAGTATCGGCGCGGCCATCGAGAAGTGCGGAACCACAGCCCCCACGACGCGGCGAATGCCGAGCTGAGAGGCCTGCCGGTCCACGGGGCCTTGCCCGCGGATGACGGACGTTTGGACCTGCAGGTGGGGGTAGGCAGACCACGCTTCGAGGGACCAGTCGGTGAAGGCAGGGTGGCGTTCGCGGCCGTACACGGCCCACGGCCAAGTCCCCAGCGGCTGACCACGTAGGTCTTCATTCCGGATCCCATCAGGCGCGACGAGCGCGTCGTAGCGGCCATCGGCCAGCTCCCGGACAGCCGCCGAGGAGTAGGGCACCAGCTCGACCTGGACTCCAGGTGCCGCGTTCCTCACCTCCTGCAGTAGTGGCGGCACCAGCGGGGCGATGAAATCCGGTGCAGCCAGCCGGAACGTGCGGGTCGATGTGGCGGGCCTGAAGGGCTCGGGAGCCGCAATCGTGCGCGCCAACTGCTGGAGCACCCTGGGCAATGTCTCAGCCAGTCCCTCGGCTCGAACAGTTGGACGCATCCGCCGGCCGTCCCGGAGGAGCAGTTCATCGTCGAACAGCTCGCGGAGGCGCTTGAGGGCGTGGCTGACGGCGGATGGGGTGAGGTCGAGCCGCTCGGCCGCCCGGGTGACGCTCCGCTCTCGCAGCAACACATCGAGTACGACAAGTAAGTTCAGGTCGACGTGCCGAAGTTGAATGCCATTCATACTTTGTGAATCCATATCGTTTGATTCACAGTATACGCCCGAGTATCTTCCTCGCCCTACTCGATACCGAAGCTGAGCAAAGGACAGAAGAGCATGCTCGAGAGGTTCAAGAACTCACCGATACCGATCTGGGTGAACGTATTCCTGGTAGTCATCGTGCTACTCATGACTGTGCAAGTGTTTTGGTATTACTTCAATCATCAATACCTCTTGGATGCAGGCATAACGATCGAGGGTGACCCCGACAAGAACGTTCTCTACACAACGGCAGGAAGACTGGTCGCAATGATCGGGGCGTCCATCTTTGTATTGATTACTCAGAATCCAGCCCAACATGCCGTTGTGTGGTTCATGAGCATCCTTCGTGAAGGCCAGGAGATGTTCATTGATCCGCTATTCCCGTATGCGAACAGCCCGGCCGCACCGATAGTTGATTTTGGGATGCATGTGGTGATCGTTGCGCTTCAGATCGCAGCGTTCGTTACCGTGTCCAGGCTCGCGAAACAAGAACGTCGAGATGCACCTGCAAGCGCTCTGACGTAACTCCTTCAGCTCGCGGGGTTACGCCGGTCGGGCCGCCCGATCTCGGACCGATCTTCAACGCCCGGATATGCGCCTTGCCTGCCCAGAGTCGGTGGGGTTGGTGCGGTGGCGCTTGGCTCTCGATCAGTCGGTCTCGCCGTACGTGACGAGGAACTGGGCGAGTTGCTCCTGGTTCGGGTGACCCCACCCGAGGCAGAAGGGGTGACCAGCGGGATCGGCGTATACGCGGTGTCCGTGGTCGGATTTCGGGTCTGTTGCATCCTTGAGTAGTCGAGCGCCGAGAGCGATGGCGCGACGATGTGCTGCCGTCGGATCGGTCACGTGGAAGTCGACGTGAACTTGTTGCCGTTCTCCGTCAGGCCAATCCGGCGGAACGTGGTCCGGTGCACGTTGCACGCCGACGAGCCAGTTCCCCGCGCTGTCGATGACGCAATGGAACTGCGGGTCGTCGTCGACCACGCTCCCTTCCAACATGGCAGCCCAGAACGCGCTCTCCGTTGCCACGTCTGCAGCATCGAACACCACGACATGACGTATCAGGTCCATAACGGCATCCTACGGCCACCGACGAGAGCTGGTTGTCCGTCTCGCTCTGCGTGCGGTGGTGGGGTGGCCCTATCCTCACGTGACATGAAGTTCGGGCATTCTCTCGGGACCGTAGATGGATAGAGGGTTCCTAGTCCTCGATCTCGATGACGACTCCCTGACTGTTGAGAACGCGGGCGGCAAGGCAGCGAATCTCAGTCGTTTGGCAAACAGCGGCTTCCCGGTCCCGCCAGGTTTCGTTTTGGGAGTCTCCGCGTACGCTGCCCACGTCCGCGCTTCGGGCTTGCTGGACCAGATAGCGGTGGCACTCGAGTCAGTAGCCGGACGCCAGGATGCGGATCTCGGGGGACTGGCAGCGAAGATAGAGAGGTGGTTTCTCGAATCCGAGGCCGACCCGGAGCTGCTTACTGCGGTTGCCGACCACTACGCAGCAATGGGTGCACCACCCGTTGCAGTGCGATCGTCGGCGACGCTCGAGGACCTCGCCGACTTCTCCTACGCAGGTCAACAGGAGACCTTCCTCAACGTGCGCGGAGAAGGAGAGCTCAGACGAGCGATTCTCAAGTGCTGGGCGAGTCTGTTCAGCGAGCGTGCCATCGCCTACCGCATCGCAACAGGAGAGCCGGGCGTCGAGCTTGGGATCGGTGTGGTCGTTCAAGAGTTGGTTCCAGCTCGAGCGGCGGGAGTCCTGTTCACTGCGGATCCCCGTTCTGGAAACCGTCGCGAAATGGTTGTTGAAGCTGTCTCGGGTCTTGGTGAAGGGCTCGTCTCGGGGCGACTGGAGCCCGACCGCTACCGGATCGACGCCGGTACCGGGTCCGTCCTCGAGTCCCATCGCGGGGAGCGGAGGAGTTCGCTCCAGCCGATGCCCGCAGGGGGAACACAGATGGTCGACGAGACCGATGTCTTGGCTTTGAGCGATGAGTTGATGGGCCAACTCGTCGACATAGGGAATCGTGCGTCCGATCTCTTTGGTGGCCCGCAGGATATCGAGTGGGCTCTCGCCGACGATGGCATGTGGGTCTTGCAGTCGCGTTGGATCACGTCTTTGTATCCCGTGCCTGACGGGTTCGATCCCAACGAGATTCACGTGTTCGTCTCTTATGCGTCCACCCAAGGTTTCACGGATCCGATCACGCCACTCGGGCGTGACTTGATCCGATGCATCCACACTGCGGCGGGCCGGGTGTTCGGCTACGAGCAGGGTGTCGACAGTCCGGAGACCATGTTCGACGCAGGGGAGCGGCTGTGGATGGATGCGACGAGCCTGTTTCGGAGCCGGCTCGGACGAAGGGTGCTCCACGGCTTGCTTCGAGCGTTCGAGCCCAGTGCGGAGCGGTCCCTACGGTCACTCCGGCGGGATCCCAGGCTGGCGACAAAGGGTGGGGTGTCGTTGGGTTTTGCATGGCGGGTCCTGCCGGCAGTTGCCCCGATGATCGGGCGGTTGTTGGTTAGCCTCTTTCGGCCTCATCGAGAGTCGCGTCTATTTCGCATGGAGGCGGAGATCGAGCTGGACCGCATCCGCGCGAGATTCGCGGACGAGGCAGGGCTTGGCGGGAGAGCTGAACTGGCTGTGTCCGCCACCATGCAAATGACTGAGGCGATGCTTCCGCGATTCATCCCGCGCTATTGGGCGGGGGTACTGGCTCAGGGGGTATTCAACTCGCTGGCGAGGTCCATTCCTGGCGGATCTGAGTTAGCCCTGCGTGCCACACGCGGGCTCCCTAACAACGTTACGAGCGAAATGAACCTGAGACTTGCGGAGGTCGCAGAAGTGATTGCGGACGATCCTTCGAGCGTTCGGCTATTCGCCGACGAAACCGCTTCTTCGCTCTCAGTGCGATTCATGGACCGTCGTCTTCCGGCTCCTGCGCAGCATGGCGTTGAGGGATTTCTGGAGGAGTATGGCGCACGCGGGATCGGAGAGATCGACGTTGGTCGCGCTCGATGGGGTGATGAACCCGAGCCCGTGCTCCAAAACCTCAAGGACTACGTTCGCTTGACGGAGGAGGTCAGCGGCCCGCGCCAGCGTTTCGCCGACGCTGTGTTGGAAGCCGAAGAGGCGATCAGCAGGGTGGCCCGAGAACTGCGAGGCACCCGCTTGGGCCTTCCGAAGTCTCGCCTCGCATCGTGGGCCGCTGTGCGGATGAGGGCACTCACCGGGTTGCGGGAGAGTCCCAAGTTCAACACGGTACGCGTGCAAGGGCTGGCGAGGGACGCGATGCTGGAGAGCGGAAACGACTTGGCTGAGCAGGGGATTCTCGAGGAAGCGGAGGATGTCTTCTACCTCAAGGCAGACGAGTTGAGGCTCGGTCCGCCGGCGTTGGATGGGTCATGGAGGACCCTGGTACGCGATAGGAAGGCTGCCATGCAGAGGGAGGAGAAGAGACGTCGGCTTCCCGGTCTCCTTCTCAGCGATGGTCGGGCGTTCTACGAGAGCGTGGAGGTCCATCCTGATGACTCGAGTGATCTGACCGGGGATCCGGTGTCACCCGGAGTGGTCGAAGGCAGAGTACGCGTGATTTCCGATCCCTCGACGGAGCGGGTCGCCCCGGGCGAGATTCTCGTGTGCCATGCGGCCGACCCTGCTTGGACTCCGCTTTTCCTTGCGGCCGGCGGAGTCGTGATGGAGCTGGGAGGGTTGATGACTCACGGTTCGGTTGTCGCACGGGAGTTCGGGATACCTGCTGTAGTCGGAGTTCGTCAGGCAACTTCGCTTCTACAGACCGGGCAGCAGATCCGCCTCGACGGAACGGCAGGCCAGATCTCGATCATCTCCGCGCAGTCCGACTCAACCGGAAGTGCCTAGCTCTCGGTTCGTGGTCGTTTTGGCGTCGCAAACCGGAATATATTCCGTTCTGCGACGCCAGAATCGTTGAAGACACCCGTCACGGGACTGCCCCAAGCGGCAGGTGCGAGTTCTCCGGGCGCGCTGTGAGGCCGTCGGAGAGGTTGGATCAGGACGCTCCAAGAGCGTCAAACAGGTCGGCGTTGAGCCGAAAGGCGAGTTGTGCTTCAGCGATGAGGTCGGCCTCATCTCGGTCCCCGAGGTTCAATGAATCAAGGCCGTGGCGGTACTCGACTCTGAACCTGCCAGGCCGATCGATTGCGTCGAACCGGTAGAAAGAGAGTTGGTTGTCCGTGGCCCCGTAGTGTTCGGCGACGCGCTTTGCGATCGCCTGGCCCCCCGAGAGATCGCCGAGATAGCGGGTGTAATGGTGCGCCACGTAGCGTGGGAGGTTGCTCGACACGGACTCGATTCGTTGGGTGTAGTCGCGTGTTGCGGGCAGAGGGGGATGCGACGTCTCCCAGTCGGCAGCTCCGAGGTTGCTGAGATCGGACACGATCGATGGGAAGCGCAGCAGCGCCGGGTCGTTGACGAACTCCGGGTCGTCCGGCCGAGCATTGCGGGACTCGAGGGTGCGATACACGTAGGCGTACTGGGCAAGGTATCGGGTGTATGCCTGGAGGTCGAGAGCTCCTTGCATCAGATCGACGACAAAGCTACGGGCTTCCGTTTCCCGATGCTGGGTTGAAGTTGCATCTCGCAGGCGAGCCGCAAGACCGGTGGCGGACGTGATCCTCACAAGTCTCCCTCCTAGCGTCGTCTGGGGCCCAAAACCAAACAATTCCCACTATGAGCATAGGGGAAATTCGCTAGGCCTGGGCAAACCAGCTGAAGCCCCCGCACATGCGGGGGCTTCTATCGTTTTGGCGTCGCAAACCGGAACATATTCCGTTCTGCGACGCCAGAATCGGGTTCAGGGCACAACCACTCGGTCGGCTGTCCACTGGCCGAGCAGTTTGAGGTAGCCCGGGACGAACTCTCCGGCTCGATCACGGATCCGATGATCTCCTTGCGGGAAGACCACCACGGTTGCGTCGGGTGTCCCGCCGTCGTTGAGAGCCTCGCCGGACTCCTCGGCGCTCCTCCAGGCAGGCACCAGGACATCCCGACCTCCGTAGACCGCAAGGAACGGGCATCGGATTTGGCGGAGGGCGTCGAGTGGCCGGTAGTCCTCGGTGACGAAGCTCCTTCCAAGGGCCCAGTCGGCCGCTCCATCTATGTCCGCGTAGCCGTACCAGGGTCGATCCCGGGCATCGTGTAGCAGTTCCCGTTCGACCTGCTCGTAGGCAATGCCCTGTGCCGCGGCGCGATGGAGATCCTGGAGCAGACGCAACGCCTGCTTGATGTCCGTCTCGGAGTGACCCTCACTCCGCATCGAGTGCTCGCAGCCGTAGAGATCCTGGTCGACAACGCCGATCGAAGGACCGGAGTTGGCGATCGCAAAGGCAAGTCCATCGAGCCGACTAGCCAGCATCTGGGCAAGCCAGCCACCCTGACTCTGGCCCCAGACCCCGACGCGGTCTGCTGCGATCTCGGGTTGATTCTGAAGAACCTCCACCGCCGCGATGGACTGAGAGGCACGACCCTCCAGCGCGTAGTCCCGCCACTCTCCCGTTGACCGGCCACAGCCTGGCTTGTCGAAGGCGAACGTCGCGATTCCACGCTCCAGGAACGCCTCACGAATCGGCAGGAAATACCCATCGGCGTGACGGTCGGACGGACCGGAACCCTGCATCAGGAGAACCGCCGGGTAGGGCGGTGGAACCTCAGGATGATGCACGGATCCAGACAGGAGTACGTTCTCCCAACGGAAGGCAACTTCGACCTCGATGGTGCTCACGACCTGTCCTCTCCGCTCGGCGGTGCTGATTCTCGCAGGTCGAGTCGTTCGATGGTCGAAGCCCGTGCGACGTTTCGCATTGCCTGGGTGACTCCTGGCGTCGCCAGCCTCGGTAGCTGGGTTCAGCGGCTCATCCCGCGAAGTCGGGGTCGGGCATACCGGCGATGCAGGACGACTCCGGCTCCGCGGCTGGATTGTCGAGAAACTGCAGTCCGATCGATAGCCCACAGTCGGTGGAGCGCATGACGCCGTGACCGACAGCAGGGAACTCGAAGTAGAAGGCGTTTGGGAGGGCGGCGGCCGTCGACGCTCCCCAGGCGGGCGGTGTGACCGGGTCGTAGCTTCCCGCCAATACCAAGGCCGGCACGTCACTCGTGACCGCGCTGCTCTCGATTGGATCGGTCGGTTCCAGTCCCCATTCCTCACACAAGGCGAAATGGAACCGGGCGAACCCATCGATGTAGTGAGCGGCAATACCCGGGTCGAGTGAGGCGCCGATCTCGACGGCCTGGTCGAGCGATTCGAATGGAATCTCTTCACGGCACTGCATTGAATACCACATACCCCAGGCAATATCCTCGGTGGTGATCGCTCCCCCGACGGGCCCGGCCAGGGTACGGAAGTCCCCCTCTGCGGCGCGGTCGATTACCGCGGGGACCCGCTCGATTCCATCCGGCGAGTACAGGAACAGGGAAACGGCGTCCATGAAGATCCCGCCGTCCACCAGGACTCGACGTACCGGGGTGTCAACCCACTCGGGTTCAGCGTCGAGTCGCTGGATGGTCTCGAAGAACGTCGCTGCGAGATCGGGGTAAGCGGCGGCACAGCCGTCATCATCGGCGCAGGCATCGAACACCCGGGTGAAGGCCTGCTGGAGGTTGGCACCAGACTCGGCGTAGAAGCCGGCCTGCGGTGGATAGACGGAGTCGAGGATCACGCTCCGCACGCCGGCGGGATGGTCGCGGATCAGATCGAGCCCGAGGCGGGTCCCGTATGACGTTCCGTAGAAGTTGGCTTGCTCGTAGCCGAGGGCACGACGCACGTCGTCGGCATCGGCGGCGTTGACCGCACTGTTGTACATGGAGAGGTCGACACCGGCCGCCTCGAGCTCGTCCCGACACCCGGCCAGGAAGTCGATGTGCCGATCCGCCCATTCCTCCGCTCCGAGCGGCTGGGCGGCGAGGCCAAATAGGAAGTCGGTCAGGCCGGGGCATGAGAGTTCCGGTGATGTGAGAGGAGCACCACGCTGGTTGTAGTGGATGAAGTCGCGATGCTCGAGGACCACGTCGCCGACCGCTTCCTGGAGGAAGTCGGCGTAGCGCAGGTGGTTGTGGCCTCCACCACCGGCCAGATAGATGACCGGATCTGGGGCGGGATCCGGATTACGGGTCCGGGCGATCATTGTCGGGAGTCGGACGAGGGCACCTTCCGGCTTGGCGCGATCCTCCAGGACCACCACGTAACCGCATTCGACGTCTCGATCCGGATCTGCTGCCAATCGCCTCGTCGCGTCTGTAACGCACTCGGCGGGCTCGAAATACGGGACCTCGCGTCGCACAGGCAAAGTGGTCGTCGGGGCGACGGTTGTTGTGGTTGTCGGGGCGACGGTCGCTGTGGTCGCAACGGCGGTGGACTCAGTGATCGGGGGCGTGCTTGCCGTCGTTGAGGTAGTCGGCGACGCCCCACCGCTGCAGCCGGCAGCCAACAAGGTCAGTACGAGTCCGCGCACGACCGATGGGCCAACTCGGAAGGCTCTTGGTCGATTCACCTCGGAACGAACGCTACCGCGGACGCATAGGGCCTCAGTCGTTTTGGCGTCGCAAACCGGAACATATTCCGATCTGCGACGCCAGAATCGTTATTGGGGCCTGCCGCTGGTGCGTCAGCTGGCTTCGAAGACCCCGGTGTAGACCGATCGGATCGACCCTCCGTCCCAGGGGGCGACTCCTGCCTCCATGACCTGCCAGGCGCGGGCACCGTCGCCTGTGAGTTTGTCGTAGTCGCCGGTGGCTTGGGAAACCGTCCATTCGCCGTCGTCGAAGAGCTCGCCCGATTCGATGGCCGGCAACCAGTCGTCGATGGTGCTTGACACCTCGACTGCGAGGTGGAACTCGCCACTGCCATCGCCGCAGACAAAGGCAGTGTCGACGAGAACAACGGTCGACGTTTCGCCAGCCGGCTCGCCGGTTTCGGCGTCGGTCGCTCCCACCAGACGCGCGGTACCTTCGGCGCAGATGATCCCGTCATCGACTGCGGCTCCGGTAGCCGTGAATGTTCCGTCCTCCATCGGCGCCGTTTCGATCATCTCGATCTCGGCTTCCTGCGGCCCTGCCGATGAACATGAGCTCAGGATCAGGGCCAGCACCGCTACGGATGCGAGTCGCTTGGTGAGCATGGCTTTCACCTCCATTATCTGAAGATCCCGACCCAAACGTGACACAGCCCGGTTGCACGATGGCTGCAAGGCGATGGGGCTCCTGCCAGAATCGAGTGGGAGAAGCCGCTGCGGCATTGCAGCCCCGCGTAGCGTTGCCCTCGTCTATGGTTTGGCTATGTCACTCCGTAGACCGTTGCACATTGTCGTGGCAGCGTTCGTCTTCGTCGCCGTTGCCTGCGGTGGTGACGATGATCCCGCGTCGACAACGGCAGCTTCACCGGAAACGACGGCGGCTGCAACGACTGCGGCTACCACCTCGCCGGACGCTACTCAAGCACCCGCCGGCGAGGATCGGAGCGGGGAGCTACTGGGTCGGTGGGAGATCGTCAACTACGCACTCCCGGACGGTGGTGGCCTCACCAACGTCGTCGGTGACGATCCAGTGTTCATCGAGTTCAACGCCGACGGCTCGGTTGACTACAACACCGGCTGCAACACGGGCGGCACCGAATTCGAGGCGAGCGGGAGCTACTACGAACCGGAGTCGGCACTCGACACCACGCCTGCCGGCCAGCCGGTCACCCTCGGGCCAGCTTTCGAGCAAACCGAACGCGGCTGCGACGGGTTCCTTGGGGATCAGGACCGCGATCTGCCAGACAACATGGGCGCGGTAACTCGATTTGTCCTCGACGGTGATCGCCTCCTGCTTGTCGACGAGTTCCTGTTGGTCGAAGCGACTCGTTGAGGCCCGGAAACCCTCACGCCGGTCGTTTTGGCGTCGCAAACCGGAACATATTCCGTTCTGCGACGCCAGAATCGAGGCATTGCCTCCGCGAGGTCAGTCACCAGTCCCGGTGGGATGGTCCTTCACGTACTTCTTCACCGCGCTGATGGTGTTGGGATGAAAGTGCTCATCACCGATCCGGTCGTAGATCCCGTACGACCGTAAGTGGTCCTTCACGTGCCCTTTCACCCCGGCGAATGCAAAAGCGACGCCTTTGGCGTCCAGGTTGTCCAGGATGTCGCTGAGAATCTCAGCCCCGGTCGTGTCGATGTCGGTTATGGCGTTGCCGACGACGAGCACGGTGTCGATCGGACGGTCGGCCGTATGCATCATCTCCTGCAATCTCCGGCCGAACCTTGGTGAGTTCGCAAAGAACAGCGGGGCATCGAATCTGATGATCAGCAGACCAGGGACGACGGCAGCTTCGGGATGCCGGTCCCGGTCGTGATACCCCGGCACACCCTGGATCTTGCCCAGCTCGGTGCTGTGGGGTCGAAGGGCCTTCCGGATGAAGTTGGCCAGCGAGAGGACGACCGCAATGGCGATGCCTTCGAGAATCCCAACGACAACGACTCCAAGGAATGAACCGAGCAGCATCACGAATTCGGAACGCCTCGCCTTGAACAGCCACTTTGTCGCCGGCCAGTCGAACAGGCTGAACGACGCGGTGATCACGATGGCGGCCAGCGTCGGCGAAGGCATTTCCGCGACGAGACCCGGAACGGCCAGCATGACGGCGATCACGCCGGCGGCCGCGATCAAACCGGTCAACTGTGTCTTCGACCCAACGGACATCGCCACCGCGGTCCGGGAGGAGCTGGCGCTGGTCGGAAAGCCCTGGAAGACACCGGAGAGGATGTTGGCGGCTCCCAGCGCCTTGATCTCGCTGTTTGGATCGACCCGAACTCCCGATTTGAGCGCCGTTGCGGTCGACAGGGCCCCAGTATCGGCAAATGACACCAACGCAACGGCGACCGCGCCTCCCAGCAGGGTCGGAAAGTCGCCGAAGGAGAACTCGGGAATCGTGAACGGCGGCAGACCGGCCGGGATGTCACCGACGATGCGCACGCCTCGGTCGACCAGGTCGAACAGGGCAACGGCCGCAATCGACATGAGGGCGGCGACGACAATCCCGGGGAAGGTGGCGCTCACCCTCCGGAGGCCGACGATGATGAGGACCGTGCTTGCGGACAGTGCCAGCGCCGCCAAGACGGTCTCACCATCGAGCACCTCGCCGATGGTGGCGATCAGCACGTCGATGGTCCGCTCCTCGTCGACGGAGAAACCAAGCGCCTTTGGGAGCTGGGAGATGAGAACAACTACGGCGATCCCATTGAGGTAGCCGATCCGGATCGGCTTGGACAGCAGTTCGGTGATGATGCCGGCTCGCAGATAGCCGGCCAGGATGCAGACCACTCCGGTGATGACGCTCAGCGCCGACGCCAGGACGACCGCCGTCGCCGCATCGCCGGCGGCGAGTGGCAGGATCACCGCAGCAATGATGGGGGCAAGGGAGGAATCGGGACCGAGGATGAGCTGCCGATTGGGGCCGAGCACCGAGTAGGCAAGCAGTGCGGCGATCGTGGTGTAGATGCCGGTAATGGCCGGCAGCCCGGTCAACTCGGCGTAGGCCATACCCTGGGGAATCAGCATCGTCGCCAAGACCAGTCCGGCAACGAGGTCGTAGCGGAAGAAGCTGCGCTCGTAGGTGCGCAGCATTCGCACCACCGGGATCCGGTCGATGCTGAACGTTCGTGTTGTCACCGAAAGACTCTCTCCCGCACCCCCTAACGGTACTCGGCGAGCCGGCAGGAGCCCGATCCACCCTTGTTCCACGAAGGCTGTGGGGCCAAGCCCCCGTTCAGGCGGGCTTCTGCGCGATTGCGGCTGTGAGATACGAAATCAGCTTTGGGGGTAGCTGTCGTCGTCAACGAATTGCCGCAGCCATTCGATCGCCGCATCCTGGTCGCGGAAGAGCCGAACTGGTATCAGCATCGAGTTCATTACCTC
>JASJEG010000134.1 GCA_030064765.1 Acidimicrobiia bacterium
ACGATGACGTCGCCGTAGAACTCGAGCATGTGGACGGTGTCCTTGATGGACTCCTGATAGAAGTCGCCGGCCCGGGTCATCTTGGCGTCGGAGAAGCCGGTCACGTGGCCGCCGAGGCGATGCATCGCGGCCTCGTGGGCGAGACGAGTCCGGGTGGAAGGCTGATAGAAGGCGGTGACGAGCGTCTTGTGGGCGAGCATGTCGGCATTGCGGCGCTCGCGAGCAATCGGCTCGACACGGTCGGCAATCTCGAACAGGTGCTCAAATTCGTTACGTTCGAATTCCTTCAACGACAGGATGTCTCGTCCCGCAAAACTGCGCATTTTGCCAGCCCTCCTTTAGGGGTTGTCGGATTGGTCATACCATATTACAATATGATCACAGTACTGGCTAGTCTGAATCTCAAATGATCACTCGCAACCCGTCACTCACCGACCAGGTCAAGGCTCACATCAAAGAGCAGATCATCAACGACGAGTTCGACGGCGGCCGGATCCCGCCAGAGGCCACCCTCGCCGAAGACCTCGGTGTGAGCCGCACCACCATCCGGGACGCTCTCGGCAAGCTGGAGCACGAGGGTGCCATCTACCGCAAGCAAGGCGCCGGCACGTTTGTCAACGAGGCCGGTTTGCAGATCAAGTCGCGCCTCGAGGAGATCTGGTCCTACGAGCAGGTGCTCGAGGACCACGGCTACAAGCCTGACGTGAGGGTGTTGACCGACGAGATCTTGTCGGTCAACGAGGAGACCGCCGCAGCGCTCGAGCTGGATGCGGACGACGAGGTGTTGGTGATCGAGAAGGTCTTTCTCGAGGACACCACACCGGTGGTATTGACCCGCAACCGTATTCCGGCGGCGCTGCTCGAGGTGACCGACCGCAAGCGCAAGAACCTCCCCATCTACGAGTACCTGGAGGAGTACTGCGACCGCCGGCTCGCCTATTACGTGTCGGAGATAGTGCCGGTGGCGTTCGACGCCGAACAGGCTAGGAAGCTCGGTGTCAAGAGGGGAACCTTGGGGCTGTCGTTTGTCGAGGTCGGCTTTGATACCAGCAACGAGCCCGTGGTCCACGCCACTTCTTACTTCCGTGATGATTTGCTCCGCTTCCGTCTCATCCGGCGGAAGACCGGGGCCTAGGACGAATAGACAACCGCAATCTGCAAAAGGAGAGCAGTAGATGCAGACACATCTGCACGGCCGTGACATGATCACGACCCAGGAATGGACCAAGGACGAGCTCGACACGATCATCGACGTCGCTCTCGACCTCAAGCGCCGTCGGGCCCTCGGCGAGCAGCATGCCTTGCTGGACAACAAGGTCTTGGCGATGCTGTTCTTCTTCTCGAGCACGCGGACTCGGGCCAGCTTCGAGGCAGGCATGGCGCAGCTTGGCGGCCACGCGATGTTCCTCGACTCGACCAGCACCCAGATCGGCCACGGTGACACCTGGAAGGAGATCGGCGAGATCCTCGGTCGCTACAACGACGGCATTGCCATCCGCAACGTGGACTGGGACATCGGCAACAAGTACATCCGTGCGGTTGCGGAGGCCAGCCGGACGCCGGTGCTCAACATGCAGTGCGACTGGTACCACCCGTTCCAGGCGCTGGCCGACCTGCTGACCGTTATCGAGCAGAAGGGTGATCCCCGCAAGCTGACGTTCAACATGAGCTATGCCTATGCGGCCAGCTACCAGAAGCCGATCAGCGTGCCGCAGTCGGTCATCTTGCTGATGACCCGGTATGGCGCCAACGTGCGATTGACCCGCCCGCCGGAGTTCAAGCTCTTCCCTGAGGTCATCGCCCAGGCCGAAGAGAACGCCAAGAAGGCCCACGGCAGCTTCGAGATTTTCGAGGATTTCGAAGAGGGTATGGCCGGTGCCGACGTTGTCTACGCCAAAGCGTGGGGTTCGATGCTCACCACCTCGGATCACGAGGAGTCGGCAAAGATCTCCGAGAAGTACACGGACTGGATCGTCGATGCTCGGCGGATGGAGATGGCCGATGAGGATGCCATCTACATGCATCCGCTACCGGCGGACCGCAACATCGAGGTGGCCGACGAGGTCATCGACGGCCGATGGAGCCGGGTCTTCGACCAGGCGGAAAACCGGCTGCACGCCCAAAAGGCGGTCATGGCGCTCACGATGTAGCAACGGACGATCCCCCCTTGATGGGGGGATCGGCGGACGGAGTCCGCCGAGGGGGGTGAATGCCGTTCAAGAACCCGGGCCTCGGCCCGGGTTCTTGCTGATACGAGAGAAGCTTGAAGGGGATGGCCGCTACTCGGAGGCCCGGGTACTGGCGAACTCCTCGGTGTACTGCTCCCACAAAGCGATCGACTCGGGCGTGAGGATCGGCCGGTCAGTAGCAGTCATCATCTGATCGACTGCCTCCGGATAGGTGCGTTCGAGCCATCCGCGATAGGCATTCCAGGCGAGCACTATCGGATTGCCGACCTGGTCGTCGGTGAACGCCGTGATGATGCCGTCGTTGATGGTGAGGGTGAAGGTGCTGCCGGTCCCCGGGGAGGCGCCGACAGTCTCCATCCACGAGTTGGTGTACGTGTATCCGCATTGGATCTCGGCACCGGTCCCTTCGCAGCCCTCGAATGTCTGGTTCCAACCAATCGCCTCGCTCCAGGCGAGCCAGCCAGCGATATCGGCGATGTCATCTAGTCCCGGGGCGTCGACGTCTGCATCAGGGGCGACCAGAGCGAGGGCTGCTTCACTATCCGTCCCGATCGCCTCGATGAACTCTCGTGCCAGCGCTTCAGGTGCCGGCTGCGGTAGCGGAGCCGTCGTAGTCGTGACAGCCGTGGTCGTGGTGACCACTGTTGTGGTCGTCGTCGGGGGTTCGGTAGCGGGCGGCACGGTGGACGGCGGTGTTGAGCTGCGTAGAAGGAGGGGGACAACGGCGATCAGAACCACCACCGCGATGGCGGTGCCCGCGACGATCAACCAGGGGCGACGCGGACCAGCGGGACGGTGCAGCCGGTCGAGCGGGCGAACCCGATCGTAACCGGCGCCGGCGAAGAGGATCTTGTCGACGGTCACGGGCTCGCGAGCCTCGTCGAAGTAGTCGCGGATCTGCGATTGGAGGTCACGCACTGGCTCTCACCCCCAGGCCGGCCCGGAGCTTGCGCAACCCTCGGGCGAGATGGTTATCGATGGTCGAGACGGACAGGCCGGTGTATTCGGCCACCTCACGGCGGGTCCACTCGTAGGCGTGGACGAGGACGACGGCGAGTCGCTGCTTCTCGGAGAGCCGCGCCAGCGCCTGCGGTAGTGCTGGCTCGATCTCCGGATGCCGGTGGGTCGGGACGGGCAGCCAGGTCGGCTCCTTGCGACGACGCTGGGAGCTACGACCCACCCGGTACAGATACCCCGCCGGGTTCTCCATTGCCGTGACGGTGTCCCAGTTCTCCCAGGCGTACGCCAGGGCAGATGCGGTCGCATCGTGACCGCCGTCCGGTCCGAATACGGCGCTGAGCGCAAGACGGAGCCGGGGCTCGACATCGAGGACAAACTCCTCGAAATCAGATCTTGCCGGCCGGTCTGCCACGTTGCACTCCCTTGTTCACTGAGTAGAGCAGCCAGGGCCTCGATCCCACCACAAGGAATCTAGGTTGGCCGATCAAGTTCTGACCACAGGGCAGCAAGGTTCGAGAAGACGGTTGTCGTCGCCTAGCGATTCGACACACCCGGCGATGTGGTGGGTGTCGCATCATTGCGGCCGATTGGCGACAGCTCGGGGAACGGCAGTGCCGGGTCCGAAGTGAGCCGGGCCTGGAGTCTCCTTCCAGCGGATTGCATCCGCCTTGCAACCATCTTGCGGTCGACATAGCGCACACTCGAGTCATGTGGAAGAACGCGAACGGCCGGCACCGCCGATCAGGAGAGTCCCGCCGCCGTGGCTCCGAGTGGCTTGCCTGGAGTCTGGCGTCGGTAGCCATTGCCGCCGTCGTTGCCGCTGCAGTGTGGGCGCTGACGGCGCTGTAGACGGAACGTGGCGAGGCCCCGGGATGACTCCCGGGGCCCTGAGAAGTCAGGTTCTTCAGCTCTCGACCTCGCCAACGTCGTGCCACATCCCTTCATCGTCCGTAGACCATTCGCCGGAGCCGATCAGAGATTCGTAGTCACCGGACCCCTCCAGTGTCCACGCTCCCTCCCAGGTGGCCGGGGGAAACTCCTCAAAGTCGAGGAGTTCTCCGATCGTGATCGAGCCTGAGCCGTCGTCGCACACGACTTCGAAGTAGTTCACCATGATCCACTCGTCGTCCTCGCCCTCCACGTAGTCCTGCCAGTAATCATTGACCGTGGCGTTGGCGCAGACGACCCCTTCGTCGACGGCCGTCCCGGTAATCGCCACGGGCGATGGCGGCGGCGCATCCGGCCGGGCTATGTCGATCGTCAGCGGCTCGCTGGAGGAACAACCTGCAGCAATCGCCACAACGAGAGCCGAAAGCAGTGTCAGACGTCGCATCCGTCCTCCTTGTTCAGACAGCGACACCGTGCTCCGTGTTGGTTGCAGAGTGGCAGCACGGCGGATGGAATCCGCATGGAGTTTGATGCGATCAAACTCCACGGCTCGCATGTGCCGGAGGAAACCAAACTCCGCGGCTCAAGGCGCGCTGGGACAGTCCTCGAAGTGGAAGGTCACGCACTCAGCAGGGCTGAGTGGCCTGCTCCGTTCGGTGGCGATGGCGAGTAGTTCATCGAGATCGAGAGTCCGCACCCGAACGACCCCGCCGGAGGACGTCGCCAAGCGGCGGCCATCCGGACTGACTGCCAAGTGCGGCAAGTACCCGTCTAGTGGCAACGTGAGTACGTTCTCACCGCTTGTGGCATCCCACAGCCGGGCTGTGTTGTCGCTGCTGGCGGTCGCCACGGTGTCGTCGGATACCCAGACACCGTCCTCAACCCCCCCGGTGTGGCCTTCCAGTTCGATCAAGAGCTCTCCCGACCCGGCGTCCCAGATGCGACCGAACCCATCTGCGCCGACGGTCAATAGCCGGCTCCCGTCGGGGCTGAACTGTACCGACCCTCCCGTAGCCACCAGGTGGCTCATCTGCGTCACCAGTTGCTCGGTTGCGATATCCCAGATCCGGACGTTGTCTCTGTCATCATTGACGAGCACGGCGAGTAGCTCGCCGGCCGGATCTAGATCCGCCGCGTGGCCACAGGGACCGGGCGGGGTCGTGAAAACCAAATCGCCGGTGGCGGCCTCGATCACCGCGGCGGTCGAGGACTCGATCGCGTACTCGCAGGTGGCCACAGCAATCCGGCTGCCGTCATCGTTGAAGGCCACTTTCCCAAGGATGAATGGATGCTGGAACAGGGTGGCTTGGGCCGCTCCCGACGCCACGTCCCACAACGTCAGCGAACTCGGTATTGCCTCCGAGGTCAAGGTGGTTGTCGCCAGGTACTCACCGTCCGGGCTGAATACGACGGACCCGCTGTCCGCCCACTCCTCGTCGGAGGCGGCGTCGCCAATGAAGCCGGCTACCGGCAATAGCAGCTGTGATCGTCCACCAGCGACCGGCCACACGGCAACGTCACGTCGCTGCTCATCAGCAAAAGCCAGCATCGTGCCATCGGGGCTGAACGCCACCGGTCCGGATCCGGGCCACGCAGCGATCTCGCCTCGCCCTTTCGGGGAGACATCCCAGACTCGGACTTCTCCGTCAAAGGCAACGCTCGCCGCAACGCCTCCGTCATGCGCAAAGGCGGCATTCAAGATGGCGGCGCGGTGACCGGGCAAAGTTGCGATCGGCTCCGCTTCCCCCGGCTGTAGCTCCCAGAGTCGAAGGAGCCCGGTGTCGCCACCGGTCAGCATGTATCGACCATCGTCGCTCAGCGCCATCCCAATGATCAGCCCGACCTCGGCCTCGACCGTTGCCAACTCCTTCGCTTCGCTGCTCCACAACCGCACAGTCCCGTCCCAGCTGCTGGTCACAATCCCGGTGCCATCAGGGAGATACTCGATCTTCGAGACGGGGCCTTCGTGGCCGGTCAGCGGCGGCAGCCATTCACCGGTAGCGACGTCGAAGATGATTACGTCACCCGTAGCGGCGCCGACCGCAACAGAGGATCCGTCCGGACTGAATGCCAACCCGACGGGGGGACAGCACACAATCGCTATGTCCGGATCAAGCCTCTCGAGGATCAAATTCCCGCTGGCTACGTCCCATACCCGCACTCCTTCTTCCTCATTCCAGGAGTACGAGGCCAAGAGCCGACTATCGGGACTGAAGGCTATCGACCAGACCGTTCGGCTATGGGCCGGGCCGTTCTCAAACGAGAATCGCTGCACCTCAGCGCCGCTGGCCGCGTCCCACACTGCCAGTTCACCGCGCCCTACGCCGCCACCATATGTACCCGTGGCCAGCAGGGTTCCGTCGGGGTTGACGGCAATCACTTCAACGTGGCCGACCTCTGGTGCAGGCAAGGCGAGCACAGTCTCTCCGGTGGCCGGATCCAGCACCCGAGCTGCGGGACCGCCGACGAAGAGGCTGCCGTCGGGGAGAAAGCCGAGATCCCACTCACCTTCGTGCGCGGCTACGAGCCGGCTGGCGGATACCGCCTGTTGCAGGGCCTGCTCCGCCTCAGCGACGACGAACCCATCGACGGAGCGGGTGACCTTGATCGACTCGACGGCGAGCAGCAATGCAAGCTCGGCGTCGGTCTCCAGGTTCACCAGCGACGCGTTCGCCAATTCCCTCGCCCGGGCCTCGCGCTCGCTGGCGGCAGCGGCTCTGCTCCGGCCGGCGGCAAACAAGGTCAGGCCGGAAGCGATCAGGGCGGCAATCGAGACAACCACAACCAATGCGCGCAGCCGCCTTACTGAGCGGCGTTCCAACCGAAGTTCCTCGCCACGTCGGATCTCATCCTCGGCTCGCTCGGCCTCGCGGCGGGCATTGCCGGCTTCGAGATAGGCATCCTCGCGGTCGGTCAGGTCGATGCCGGTGGTCTTCTCCCAATCCTGATAAAGATCCAGGCGGGAGCCTGTGAGCAGATAGTCGCTATCACGGCCGGAGGCCTCCCAGTCGGCGACCTGGGCAATCAGCGCACCGTGGAGCCGCAGGTCCTCTTGTGCGGTGTCCAACCAGCCCTGCATGCGAGGCCACTCGCGCAGCAACGCCTCGTGGGCTACTTCGACGGTGGCCCCACCGGTTACCGGGTGGCGGTCGAACGTGAGCAGCCGGGCCGCATCGAAACCGGTCAGTACATCCTTTGCCGTACCTTCGTTGGGAGCGAGCGACTCGAGTGAGGCTTGCTCCACGCGGCGCCGACCGGCGACCCCGGCCGCATCCACTGTCGCCAGTCGCATGAACAGCTGGTGGGCAATCGCCTGTGCCTCCGGGGTCAGCGCCTGGAAGGTCTCCTCAGCCCGTCGACTGAGCGCTCCGGTGAGCCCGCCAAGTCGTCTGTAAGCGGAGCGGGTAAGCACCGGCCCGTCGCGCTCCTCGAACAACTGGGTGAGCACGTACTGAAACAGGGGCAGCGCTCCGGGTTGATCGGTCATCTCGCCGATGAGCTCGGCGATCAGCTCCGGCTCCATGTGGACCCGGGCTTGCTGCGCAGGTAGCACCGCGGCTGCCTCGAGCTCGTGAGCCCGTAGCGGCAGCACGCTCACCAGCCGACTGCCGATGAGTTCGCCGAGCGGGCTTTGCTCGAGAGCCCTGTGGAAGAAGTCGGCCCGCAGCGTGATCAGGATTGTGACCGGAACGACGGGATCCTCGACGGCCTCGACCAGGTTGCGAATGAACCGAGCCCGGCTAGCTAGGTCGGTCACCTGATGGAGCAGCTCCTCGAACTGGTCGATTACCAGCAGCAGGCTCGGTTCACCGTCGGGCGCAACCGCATGGGCGGCGCGGACGAGATCCAGCTCGTCCCCTCTCCACACCTCCGGCTGCAGGTTGGGTCGAACCTCTTCGAGCGCCGCCTCGAGGGCTTGGAATGGATCCCGGCCCGGCACCATCGTTGCGGAGATCCAGTCATCGGACCGAAGCCGCGGCAGGAGCCCGGCCATCACCACGCTGGACTTGCCGCTACCGCTTGCTCCAACAACGGCAACGAACCGGTGGTGCTCGACACGGTCGATCAACTCGTCGATGAGATCGGATCGACCGAAGAAGTCCTCGTGATCCTCCTGGCGAAAAGGCCGCAGTCCCTTGTATGGATTGCGTGCCAGCCTCCAGTCCTCTAGCTCCGCTGAAGGCGCAGGTCCGGCAAGCATCGCGTCCTGGAGCAGGATCTTCTCTTCGAGATCTCGCAGCTCAGGAGAAGGCTCGATGCCGAGTTCCTCGCCCAAGAAGGAGCGGGCCGATTGGAAGGCTTGGAGCGCATCGGCCTGACGGCCTGCTCGATACAGGGCGAGCATCAGCTGTCCGCGGAACCGCTCGCGCCACGGATGTTCTTCGACCAGCCCCTCGAGTTCGCCGACGAGCCCGGCAGCGTGGCCGTTCGCCAGATCAGCTGCGATCCGGTCCTCGAGCACCACCAGCCGTCGCTCCCGCAGCCGCTGCGCCTCCGGCTGGATGGCCGGCTCATCGCCGAGCTCTCCCCACGGTGCGCCCCGCCACAGCGACAGGGCCTGGTGCAGTGGTCGGGCGGCGGCTGCAGGATCGATGGGAAGAAGCCGGCGACCCTCGTTCGCCAGCTGTTCGAATCGCGCTGCGTCCGGCTGATCGCCACCGAGCCGGAGGGCATATCCGGTTGGTGCGGCTTCGATGGCATCGGCACCAAGAACGCGGCGTAGACGGGAGATGTAGACCTGAAGGGTCTTGCGAGCGGTGCGCGGCGGATCCTCGCCCCACACGGCATCGACCAGCCAATCGGTGGTCACCACACGATCGGGTTGCAGCAGCAGGACGGCCAGAACCAGACGTTGCCGATAACCACCCATCGGCAGCGTCCGACCGGCATCGAGAACCTCGAGAGGACCGAGGACCCGGACCTCCATATCGCCAGCGTAGGAGATTCTGGAAGAGCTAACTAGGGGTGGGCCGACATTGAAAGGCTTGAGCGCACAGGAACCTCATTCCGCCGGTGCGGCCCGGTAGGGGAGATGCTGCCACCAGAGCCGGTCCCCGGCGGTTGCATCGAGGGCGATCAATGCGAGCGGGGTGGCGACGTACGCCGTGTCTTCGTCGACGGCTACGGCAGAGCTATGGCTGATTCCCACGGAAGCGCTCCACTCTGCCTCACCGGTCCGGGGGTCGAGACGAGACACTGTTCCCTCATTGGAGTCCAGCCGCCAGACTGCGTCGCCGGCCACCTGCACGTCGGGTGGGGCGAACTCGCTCGAACTCCAGAGTGTTTCGCCGGTGGACGGGTCTACGCCGCGGGTGGTCGCATAACCTGCGAGAACCACGACTCCGCGGGCAAACCCGATCGGGGTGCCCTGGCCGCTGGGGCCCCGAACCAGTTCCTCACCATTGCGTCCGAGGATGACGAGATTCGCTTGTTGGCCGCTGACTACGACGCGATCCCCGGCGGCGACGATGCCGTCGAAGCCGGCCACCTGGTCGTCGCTGCCATCGTCGAGAACCCGCCGCACCAATTGCTCACCCGTACTGGCGTCCAGCAACACCAGCTCGTGGCCGCCGTCAACGGCCCGGTCGTGCGCCACGATGGTTATGAGTTCCTCGCCGACCGCGGTCAGTTCACACGGACCGTAGGTGGACCAGACCTCCGCGCCGTCGCTGGCGGTGACCGCGACGATCGTCTCGGAATCGTTGCCACGGCAGAGCAGCACCTTGTCGCCGCCAAGACCCGCCATATACCCCTCATCCGACCAGATCTCGGCGCCGGTCGGCGGGTCGAGGGCAATCGTCTGCCGTCCGTCCCACACGATGTCCACCCCGTTCGAGCTACCAAGCAGCGGGCCTGGATAGGTTGGTTGGTCCAGCACATTCCCCGATGCGGTTTCGACGACAAACGTCGCGCCGTCTCTAGCGACGACAGCTTGCCCGGTGGAGGTAACGGTTGTCTCGATGTAGGGAGCGAGCCAGTCGGGTGGTTCCCCCGTTCGGCAGTCTTGTCTCTCGCAGCCGACGAGCTCACGGTCGCCGAGCGGTTCGGTTAGTGAGACCTCGAAGGTCTCTACTGCGCCGTCGTCGGTGCAGGCGTCCGGGAACCGCTTTTCCCAGATCAGTGCTCTGATCTCGACCTGTTCCGACGTCTCGTTGACTTCCCAGCCTTCCCAGCGGGTGCAGTCGCTGGCCACTCCGCCGAAGAGAGTCGTGATCAGGAGGTGACGTTCGTCTGGCGTCGCTCCAATCAGCGTCCACTCATTCGGGCCGACCGAACCCCCCAGCGAATCCCCCAGTGCACCACAACCGGTCATCAGGAGAGCGCTTGCGATCGCAGCGATGACGGCTCTCTGTCGCACGGCAACTTCTCCCAGATGGCGCTCGATGCTCCGACCCACATTCTGGTCTGC
>JASJEG010000008.1 GCA_030064765.1 Acidimicrobiia bacterium
CCGGTCCTCGGCTGGGAAATCGAGCAGTCCCAGCTCTCGGGCAACGTCGGTATTGCGCAACATTGAACGACCCAGGAATGCGAATTTGCGGTTACCGGCCACGACAGCATCGAGGACCTGCTGCACTCGGTGGATGTGGGACGCAAAACAGGCCAGGATCACCCGTCCTTGCGCTCGACTGACCAGCTCGCGAATCTCCCGACCCACCGAGGCCTCAGATTCGACAAAGCCGGGCACCTCCGCGTTGGTGGAATCCGCCAGCAACAAACGAACTCCCCGACGCGCAAATCCAGCAAACGTGCCGAGGTCGGTCGGCTCGCCGTCGATTGGTGTTGGATCGAGCTTGTAGTCGCCCGAGTGCACCAGCAGACCTTCAGGGGTGTCGAAGACCACACCAGTAGCCTGTGGCACACTGTGCGCTACCCGGACAAATGTGAACCGGAAGGGCCCTTCCTCCACCCATTCGTTGCTGGCAACCGCCCGCATGTCGGGTTCGACACCGACTTCCTCCACGCGGTGACGCGCCAAGGCAACCGCGAGTTCGCTGCCATAAACGGGGACGTTGACCTCCCGCAGAAAGTAGGCCAGTGAGCCAACGTGATCCTCGTGGCCGTGGGTTAGAACGACGCAGGCGACATCATCGGGACGCTCGAGCACTGAAGAGAAGTCGGGTAGGACGAGGTCGACACCGAGCATGTCTTCTTCAGGGAACATGATCCCGCAGTCGAGCAGCGCGATCTTGCCGTCGATCTCGATCGTGGCGCAGTTGCGGCCGATCTCACCGAGACCCCCGAGGAAACCGACGCGCACGCTCATGGTGCTGCAAACTCCCCTGCCATGGGAATCACACTTCCTGGGCTGCCTCGAAGCCTGCCTTGACTTGCTCCACGGTTTCCATGGAGGCCGGCACCAAAGGTAGCCGCGGCTCACCAACGCTCTCCCAGAGGGCAGCCATGCCGGCCTTCAGCGGCATTGGACTCGGTTCCAGGAACAGAGCACCGAAGATCGGCGACAACGCCTCCTGGATGCGGTTGGCTTCGTCATGGTTCTCTTCGATGATCGCAGCGATCAGCTTCTGGATCTGATTGCCCACAAAGTGAGCTGCGACCGACACCACGCCGACTCCCCCGGCATAGACGATGTCCTTGGTTCGCGCATCGTCGCCCGAGTAGACAGCGAAACCTTCTGGAAGCTGGGCGATTGCGCCCGAGGTGTAGTCGTGGTCACCAACGGCGTCCTTGACGGCAACGATCTTGTCGTGCCCGGCCAGTTCTACCAATGTCGGCACCTCGATCAGGCACGAGGTCCGACCCGGGATGTTGTACAGCATCAACGGCAGGTCAGTCGCATCGGCTATTGCCGTGAAATGCCGCACCAATCCCTGCTGCGGCGGCTTCGAGTAGTAGGGCGTAACGGCCATGACCGCATGGACGCCGACCGATGCAGCCTGCTCGCTCAGGGCAATCGACTCACTGGTGTTGTAGGTGCCGGTACCGGCAATCACCTTCATGCGGTCACCGGCTGCTTCAACCGCCGCCTTGTAAAGGGCAATCTTCTCCGGCTTGGAAAGAGTGGGTGATTCTCCGGTTGTGCCGGTCACGACCACACCGTCGCTGCCGTTGTCGGCAAGGTGGCGAATCAGCTTCCAGAACACTCCATAGTCAACTGCGCCGTTCTCGTCGAAAGGCGTGAGAACGGCTGTGAGCACGGTACCGAATGGGGGTGAAGGACGCGTATCCATACCGGCAACGCTAGCAGTGGCATGCGGTACGCCCTGTATTCCCAGTCGCCACCGCGCCATGGCAAATCACCGGCCTCACTATCCTTGATCGGATGGAATCGACTAGCCCCTACATCAAAGACATCACAGTCGAAGACTTCCAGCAGGCCGTGCTCCAGAAGAGTCACGAGGTCCCGGTTGTAGTGGACTTCTGGGCGGAGTGGTGTGGCCCCTGTCGGACTCTGGGACCGACGTTGGAGAAGCTCGCAACCGAAGCAGCAGGCGACTTCCTGCTGGCGAAGGTCGACGTCGACGCCAACCAGCAACTGGCGGCTCAGTTCAATGTGCAGGGCATCCCTACCGTCATCGGCTTCCGCGGCGGTGCGCCGGTGGACCAGTTCACGGGCGCTCTCCCCGAAGCTGCCATCAAGAAGTGGCTCGAGGGTCTGCTGCCTTCGGAGTTGGACCAAGTCGTCGAACAGGCTCGAGACGCAGCGATCGCCGGCAACCTGGAAACAGCCGAACGGCTGTTTGCGGCGGTACTCCAACAGCAGCCGGACCATCAGGAGGCTGGCACCGGTCTGGCCGCTTTGCAGATCGCTTCCGGTCGCCACGACGAGGCTCTCATCCTCCTCGGAAAGCTCGCAGTGACCGATGAGGTTGAGCGGCTTCAGTCCGCCGCTCGTCTCAGCGCTTCACGTGGCTCTGATATCACAGAGATCGAGAAGCGCCTGGAAGCCGCACCTGATTCGGGGCCGATCCGGATCGAACTGGCCATGGCCCTTGCCGGACGAGCGGAATACGAACCGGCCCTCGACCATCTCCTCAGCGTTGTCAAGGAGCGGGGCGCAAGCAAGGACGATGCGCGCAAGGCAATGCTCGATATCTTCGAGGTGCTCGGCGACGGTCACCCCTTGACGACCACTTATCGCCGCCAGTTGGCAAGCGCGCTGTTCTAGCTGTCCAACGCGGCCGACGGCCGGGGATGACCCATGGTGTCCCGACGCCGATTGGATCGGCGCTACAGCTCGAGCTCCATATACATGTGGGTGGAGCCGTCCATTCTCATGCTGACAGCACGGCCGCCGGTGTTTGGCAGACCTGACATCTCCATAGTCATCGCTACGTGCGCGGTGACATCCTGAGCCACCGTCAACCCGAGATCGGGAGAGAACCAGGTATAGGTAGTAGAGCCGGTCGGCGACGAGCGCATCGACATCGTGAACGACGGTGGCATCGATTCGTCAATACCGAGCTCCCCCAAGCCGCCGAGTTGCTCGGCCATCATCACAAGGTCGTTCCAGGTGATCGTGTAGGCGCCGGTACTGGCTTCGGTCTTGATGACCCAGGTCTGGTGGCCGTTCTTGTCCTCACGACCTGTGATCGTGTGAGTCTGCTCCGTCACAATCGGATCCATCCCGGGTAGTTGCTCCTCAGAGACGGTGGTCCACGTGTCGCCGATGGCGACCGGGCCATCCGGGAGTTGCGGCCCAAACATCTGCCCGGTTGCGCTTCCGGTCGAAGTGCCGCCGAGTATTCCGCTGATGTCAATCGGCACTCCTGCGATCTCCATGGACAGCACCTCACCCTGGTCGGTGACGATGTAGGAAACCTCGGTCACCTGTTGGTTGAGCACCTCATCGAGGTCGCCCTGCGGCAAGTCAGAGAAGTCCAGCTTCTCGCTACCCATCTTGACGCTGCCGCCTCCGAGTTTCATTTCACGAACGTCCATTGTCACTCGATGGGTCCCCGGCTCATCACCATCGGAGATGCGGTAGCCGGTGAGCATCTCGAATTCCATCGACATATCCATCGATCCCGGCATGCTTGGGTCGAGACGGCGAAAGACCTCCCCAAAGGTGGTCGTCATGGCCATGTCCATCTCGACGCGATAGTCGAGGTCCACGTCGCCTGTGAGGCTGTACGCGAGCGGGCGAGCGACTGCGATCCCGCCCTTGTCGGCGCTTGGATCCGAGCTGCCACCACAGGCGGCCGCAACAACAAAAAGGACGGCAACAAGCGCCGTCAACCGGCGAGTCATATCTACCCCTTGTGACGTTACGGGTTTCTTCGGCATCGCAGCCTCAGGACCTGAGCGTTCCCGGGGCCTTAGATTCCGAGCAGGGCGTCCAACCCAACCGTCACCGGCAGCGGCAGGTCGGCGACTTTGCGGACCGCCAGCACGACCCCGGGCATGAACGCCTCCCGGTCGGTCGTGTCATGGCGGATCGTCAGGGTTTCTCCCAATCCGCCCAGCATCACAGCTTGGTGAGCCACCAGCCCTGGCAGCCGAACGGCATGCACGAATACGCCATCGACCTCCGCACCCCGGGTGCCGGCTCGCAGCTCTTTGCTCACCACTTCGCGTTTTTGGCGCCCCGCAGCTCGGGCGATGCGCTCTGCAGTTGCCAAGGCGGTCCCCGAGGGAGCATCAGCTTTGCGATCGTGGTGCATCTCGATGACCTCCGCCGCGTCGAAGTGCGGAGCCGCGATCTCGGCGAGCCGCATCATCACCACGGCGCCGATCGAGAAGTTGGGGACGATGAGGCACCTGCCGCTCCCCTCGCTCCAGAAGGATTCGACCTCTGCCAGGCGTTCTTCGCCAAAACCCGAAGTACCAACTACCGCGTGCCGACCCATCGTGTGCCAGCGTCGCAGGTTCTCCATGACGACATCCGGGGTGGTGAACTCCACAACGACGTCGGCGTCCATCATCACCTCGGGTGTCGCCGAGATCTCAACACCTCCGACGGAACCACCCGCAGCATCGGGATCGAAGGCCGCCGCCAGCTCGAACCCGGTTGCGTAGGCGATGGTTTCCGCAGTTAGTCGGCCCATCCGCCCTGCCGCACCGGAGACTCCTACGGTGGTCACTGCACGAACTCCGTGAAGTCCGCTTCGTCGAACGGCCCCACGAGCCCGAGCACATATGGTCCGGAGTACACCTCGCGAGCGGCTTCGATGATGTCCTCGTGGGTCAGCGCCTCGATGCGAGCCACGGTTTCATCCACGCTCAAGTGCTCGACACCGGTCAGCTCTTGGCGGCCGAGTTGAGTCATCCGTCCGTTGGTGTCCTCGAGGGACAAGGCCAAGCTGCCTTTGATGTTGCCTTTTGCTCGGTCCAGTTCCTCGTCGGTGATGCCGTCTGCCATCACCTTGTCCAATTCGGTCCTGATGAGCTTCAGCACCTCGAAGGTCTGGCTGGGCGTCGTCCCGGCGTAGATTGCGGCCGCCCCCGTCTCCAGGAAAGGCATACGAAAGGCGTGGACCGCATAGGCCAGGCCGCGCTCCTCGCGAATCTCGCGGAAGAGTCGCGACGACATCCCCCCGCCGAGCACATGATTGGCGACGGTTACCGCAAAACGGCGCTCGTCTCCGCGTGATAGTCCCTCAGCACCAAAGACGATGTGGGACTGTTCTGTGTCGCGCCTGCGAACCTTGACACGGGACTCGATCTTGGGAGCATCGGCATCCCGACCCAATTCCGTCCCCTCCCAATCTCCCATGTGTTCGGTGACCAGGGCCACGAGCGCAGGGTGATCGAGATCGCCAACGGCGGCGACAACTGTCGACTTGGGTGAATAGCGGCGTGCCCAGTAGCCGTGGATCGTATCCCGGGTCATCTCGTTGATAGATTCCTTGGTCCCCAGAATCGGGGGAGCCAGCGGGTGCTCATCCCATAGTGCAGTCACGAATTGCTCGTGGGCGACGTCCGTTGGGTCGTCCTCATTCATGTTGATCTCTTCGAGCACAACATGGCGTTCCGAGTCGATCTCATGCTGACGGAAGGCGGGCCGCTGCAGCATCTCGCCGAGGATGTCTGTCGCCAGCGGCAGATCGGCGCTGCGCAGCCGGGCCCAATAACAGGTGTACTCCTTGCTGGTAAAAGCGTTGTTCCGGGCGCCCACGGCGTCGAACGCCTCCGAAATGGCGCGAGCATTCAGCCGTTCCGAACCCTTGAAAAGGAGGTGCTCGAGGAAGTGGCTGGCCCCGGCCTCTTCGGGTCTTTCATCGCGGCTGCCGGCGTCAACCCAGCAACCAATCGCTACTGACCTCACCGATGACATGTTCTGGCTGATCACGCGCAGGCCATTCGGGAGGGTTGTCAAGTCATAGTGCATCCCGGTGATGATAGGGGTGCGGCCCGAGATCGGGGGGCGCTGCCGGCGTGCTGTGCGCAGCACCCTGCCGCTGACGGCACGCCTAGTCGATCTCCGGTCGGCGGCGGAGTTGTTTGGTCTCGCTGCGAGCCCGCTTGTCGGCAAGACGTCGTTCCTGCGACGCTCGCGTCCGTCGGGTCTGACGGCGCGGCGGGGCCGGGGGGCGCATTGCCCTGCGCAACTTGTCAACGAGCCGGCGGCGGGCAATCTGACGATTGCGCCACTGCGAACGCGATTCGCCGACCCTGATCGTCAAGACGCCATGTGGGGCTTCACTGCCCAGTTGGTCGATAACCCGCTCCCGCAGAGCGTCGTCAAACGCAGCTGATTCGGCAATGTCGTAGCGAAGCTCGACACGCGTCGAACTCCGGTTGGCGTGCTGGCCGCCCGGTCCCCCAGCGGGATCGAAGCGCCATTCCAGTTCCGTTGCCGGGATCACCACTTCCTGGTTCACCCGTAGATCGTCCATACCTGCACCCTAACTGCGACACGTCCAGCGCCAACGGGCACTTGACGGGTATGAGAGAATCACAAGTTATGCGCGGGCGAGATCAGTCAGTTCTCAACGAGGTGCTTCCCCCGGAGGACCGGGTGATCGAGGCCGTCGTGGCGCGCTACCAGCGAGTGGCGCCTGCAATCACGCGGTTTGCCCGCGCCATTGCCGGCAAGGAGGACCTCGTAGTCCGCCTGGGGTCGCAAGCGGCGGGTGGGGAAGATGAGATCGTTCTCGATCCAGGAGTGTTCCAAGCCGCTTATGCCCGCAGTGCTCCCGTCACGCCGGCCGAGGTTGCCCTGACATCCGCCCTCCACGAGGTGGTCCATCTCATGGCGTCAGACTTCGACGAGATGCGGCCGATCCCCAGGGCCTGGCTGGCCCACCAAACAGATCGGACCACCAGCGAGGAGCCCGAGGACCTCGATCTGGAAAACCCCGACCTAGCACCGATGCTGTTCGATGACCTCGAGTCCACTACACCGGCTCCACCCCCCGTCGAACCGGCCCAACCGGAGGGATTCGACGAGCCGGTTTCCTTGCTGGACGCCATCAGCAGCATCGGCGGACCAGCGGCTGAGGCGCTGTTCTTCTCCCTCGAGGACGCTAGACAGGAGCGAGTGCTGCTGGATGGCTTTAGCGGGGTGCGCTCGGTCCTGGCTGACCTCTACCTGGCGGCAATGCCCGGCGGCATGGCTGAGGCACGACCGCTCGGCCAATATGCGCTGGCGTGCTTCCTCATGGTTGGGGGCTACGCCGAGCGGCAACGGCTGCAGCGGATGCTGCCACCCCACGTGGGCGGGGCACTCGATGATGCCCAGCCGTTCGTCGATCTGGTCGTCGAGGCCGATGATCCTTGGACCGTTGCAGGTCTGGCGCTCCAGTTGCTCGAAGTGGCGCGCATCCACGGCTTGGCTCATCAGGTTCAGCAGACGGACAGCAAGACCGTCCGCACGGCCAAGAACGAGGACGACAGCACCGCCATCAGTGACTCTGTCGATGCGGTGCGAATCGTCTCACCTCCACTTGCAGATGCCGATTCCTACGACGAGACGAGGGCTGCCGCACAGGCGGTGTCCGCCGAACAGGGCAAAGCCGGCGAAGCGGACACTGCAGGAGACCCGGCAACCGAGCAACTCGTTCGGGTATCCCAAGCGCCATCCGTCTATTTGCCCACCGGTCAGACGGGGAAGCTGATTGTTGGCGGTTTCCCTCATCAGTTCCGCGTCTTCGCCGCAGAGGGCCGGGGGCTGCTCGACCACGCCGCCCGCCAATGGGGCGTCTTACAGCGGCGGGTTGCCGGCGAGCTGTATCCACTGTTTCTGGCCAACCAGCGCCGGGGGTTGCGGTCCGGTTTCGATGCCGGGGACATCTCTCCCTATGCGGCTCTTCTGCTCGGCGCCGGGCTCTACGAGCGGATGTTCGAGCGCCGTGACCTACCCACGCGACGCAGCTACGCGGTCAGCTTGCTGGTCGATGGCTCCGCATCGATGCTCCAGCCGCTCCAGGTGGCCGGAGGGACCCGCAAGTCGCCGTGGGCCCTGGCGGCGGCGTCGTTGGGTGCCTGGTCACTGGCGATGCTGTGCAACGAGCTACAGATCGATTTCGAGGTCGCGTTGTTCAATCGGTCTTTTGCTGCGACGCAAGACGACACCGAACGCACCTTCTCCGACCGCAGGCACCGGGCTACCGGCGGCCTGCGCCGCACCCACAGCGGTTCTGCAGAACGCCTCAGCCGAACTGTCAACCACTACCTCATCAAGCCCTTCGACGATCGCTGGCGTCGCCACGAAGACGTGCTTGCAGGGCTCTTCTTCATGGCCGCCTCTCCGCGCGATGCGGGCCAAACCGCACGCCGCAACCCGGAGTCTGCCCCCCCGGTCTCGATGTTCGACAAGGCCGCCAACGTCGACGAATACAACGTCACCTACGCTGCGCAGCGCTTGGCTTCCCGACATGTATCGACCCGTATCCTCGTTGTTCTCGCCGACGGGATGACGCGGGGTTCGGTCCGGGCCCTTGCGGAGTCGGTCGAGCTCGCCGAGGCCAACCACACCACTGTGCTCGGCATCGGCATCGGAGATGACACGGTGACGGCGGCCTACAGCCGCCACCAAGTGGTCGAACGGCCGGAGGAGCTGACGCGAGCGATGATCGAAGGCGTCCGCTCCACTTTGTTCCGCACGATCGCGGTCGCCGGTGGCGAAACGTGGTGGGCTCATTCATCATCGAAATACCTTGCACAACAAAGGAGCAGTGCTCATGTCTGAAACGGTGACGTTCGTCGACCCGCTGGGAGAGGGACCACCCATCGACCTGGAGCGGGCCGAGATCCCACGGGACGTACCCGACTATGAGCTGCGAGTCGAGCACATCCCGCAACCCGACCCCTACTACGTGGACTTGGGCATGCTGTATCGGCTGGCGCAGCTGGAGCTGGTACGCCGCGAGTATTTCTCCGACACTCCGCTTCACCTGGCTCTCCGCGGCCACATGGGAACCGGGAAGGATCACGATCTCGAGCAGTTCGCCGCCATGCTCTCACTTCCCCACTACCGCATTCCGCTCACCGGCGAGGTTCGCGACATAACGCTCATCGGTTCCGTCAAGCTCTACGGTGACGGCAAGGGCGGCACCGAGAGTCGCTGGGAGGATGGCGACATCACCCGGGCGCTGCGTGGTCCGGCGCTCATCAACCTGTCCGAGCTGAATGCCGCCGGGGCAGAAACGCTGTTTGCGCTCCACGGCTTGCTCGACCGCCATCAGGCCTTGGAGCTTCCTACCGGAGAGATGGTGCACCTGCGACCCGATGTGCGCGTGTTCGGGACCCTCAACCCGACCGATCTGCGCGACTACGCCGGCACCCAGACACTCAACAAGGCGTTTGCTGATCGTTGGATCATCTGGGAGAAGGACTTCCCCGAGGAGCAAGAGCTGATGAGCATGCTGGAGCGGCGTCATCCAACCATGCGGACCAATTTCGCTGAACTCATCAGCAAGCTCGCCGTCGAGGTCAATGCCTCATTCAGCTCGACCGATTCCCACACTCGGGTCGAGACGCCGATGAGCCTGCGCACCGTGCTCGACCGCATGCCGGCCGGCCTGCGGGTCTACGCAACTGCGACCGATCCACTACGACGGTCCTGGGAGGAGTTCGTACTCCCCCATGTCGACAAGTTCGACCGCGATCACTACGAGACCGTCTGGTCCGCGGTAGCGAGGCGCGGACCGGAGGAGACCCCCTACAAGTAGTCGAGGTCGTTACTCCGCCACGCATCGGACGCGCCATGTGGTGCGGCGCGTCGGATGGTTCGAGCTGTTGTCGTACACCACATCCCCGACCCGGAGGGTTTCGACGCTGGCACGTGGGGTGAACGGGTCGTAGCTATCGAGGTATTCGCGGCCACCAGCGGAGGTGTCGATGACGTTGGCCCGAATCGTCTTGTCGATGTAGCTGAACTCAACCAAGAGCGAGTCGTCGACGACCAGGTCCTGCCTGTGCTCCCTGAAGGGCAGATCGACCGGGAAGCTGACCGTGGCGGTATCTGCCCAGGAAAGAACCTCACACACGATCGCCTCGGGCTCGCCGTCGGCTGTACCGCAACCGGACGACAACGCCCCGATCATGAGTAATGAGATCGTCCCTCTCACCCGCTGCAGGGTACCGCGGTGCGGCTAAGGTCCCGGCCATGCCTTCATTCGACGTTGTTTCCCAAGTAGATATGCAGGAAGTCCGCAATGCCGTGGACCAGTCAGCGCGCGAGATCGTTAATCGGTACGACTTCAAGGGCACCAACACCAGTATTGCCCTGACCGACAATGGCATCTTGCTCGAATCAAGTGCCGAGGGTCGGCTCGAAGCGGCCATCGACGTAGTCAAGGGCAAGCTGGTCAAGCGCAAGGTCTCGCTGAAAGCCATTTCCGGCGGGGAGATCAAGCCCGCCGCCGGGGGCCGGGTACAAGCCTCATTCACTCTCAATCAGGGCATTGCTCAGGAAGCTGCGAAGGAACTGTCGAAGACGGTGCGTGACTCGAAGCTCAAGGTCCAGGTGCAGATTCAGGGTGATCAGCTGCGGGTGCAGGGCAAGAAGCGAGACGATCTGCAAGCCGTGATCCAACTCCTGAAGGATCTCGACTACCGACTGCCTCTGCAATACGTCAACTACCGAGACTGACTGGCTTCCGGTCCGCGCAGTGCCTCATGTCGCCATGGCGACTTCAGCGGCCTCCACAAGGGACGATGCCACCGGCACACCGAGCGACTCCAGCTCGAAGCGATGATGGCTGCCCCCGTCGTACAGAACACAGGGGATTCCCAGAGCGGCAGCAGCCTGCGCATCATCCATGGCATCGCCGATCATGACGGCCCCGTTCGAGGCCACAGCACGCAAATGGATGCTCAACAGCCGCTCCTTGGTCTCGCTGGCGTCCTTGGTGTTGCCATCGACCCGAACCATGTACGGACCCAGTCCATGCCGGCTCACCTCAGCCTTTAGGTCATTGTCCCACCACATCGACAAGATCGACTGGGTATTCCCGGCGCCGGCCACCGCTTCGATAGCCGCAACCGCGTCGGCCGCCAGCGGTACCCGCTTGGCCGCCTCCTTGTAACGGACGTGGAAGGTCTCCTCGATTGCGTCCCACTCGGAATCCGTCACGGACCGCCCGAGCAGCCTGTCGTAGAACAAGCGAACCGGTCGGGTGTAGTGGCTGCGGTAGTCGTCCGCGACGATTGGCCCCTCCCCAATGGCATCAAGCGAAGCACTGACACACTCAACGACCGTTGGCAGGTCGTCGGCGAGCGTTCCGTTCCAATCCCAGATGACATGGCGCATGAAGCGGCACGCTAGTACCGTCTCTCGCCCGCCCCATCGAGCGTCTACCGCTTGGGTGGGTTTCACCGCTAACTTGGGATGTTATGCGCAGCTATCAACTCGGTGAACCGGAGCTCGATCAACGACTCGAGGAGCTGGTCCGCGACGCCGTGTCCAGTCAGAGCGATGACAACCACGATGAGACTCTGGTACGGGAGATGATCGTTTCTGTGCTGAAGATGCATCGTGATGACACGGATCGCGGCGATCTGAAGCTGGTCAACAGCGCACTGAAGGAATTGCGCTACTCATTCCTGGTGTTTTCCCGCTATCGCGAGACGCCGAAAGTCACTGTGTACGGATCGGCACGTACCTCACCGGAGGACCCCAACTACGAGCTGGCAGCGGAGTTCGCCAATCTGATGGCCGACACGCACCAGTGGATGGTGGTCACCGGAGCCGGCCCCGGCATCATGGAGGCGGGCAATCTCGGCGCGGGGACCGACTACGGCTTTGGGGTCAACATCAGGTTGCCGTTCGAGGCAGACCCGAACCCCTATGTTCACGAGAGCCGTCTCATCAACTTCAAGTACTTCTTCACACGGAAGCTGATGTTCGTCAAGGAATCCGACGCTTTTGTCATCTTCCCGGGTGGTTTTGGCACGCAGGACGAGACCTTCGAGCTGCTCACACTCATTCAGACCGGGAAATCGGATATGCACCCGGTTGTCCTCATGGAGGCTGAGGGGACCCGGTACTGGGACGAGTGGTTCAAGTTCGTATCTTCGTTGCGGGACCAAGGAATGATTGCGCCTGACGACACGAGCCTCTTCACCTACAGCAACAGCGCCGAAGAGGCCGCGGCGGAGATTCGGCGGTTCTACAACAACTACCACTCGCAGCGCTACGTGGACGGCAAGCTGGTGCTACGCCTCAAGCACGAACCCTCGGCATCGCTCGTTGCCCAACTGAACGACGAGTTCGCAGACATCGTCGTCAGTGGCGCAATCGAGAAGATCACTGCGACGCCGGCAGAAATCGCCGGGGATGACAATGTCACGCTGCCACGAATCCGACTCCATTTCGACCGCCGCCACCTCGGGAGACTGCGCTTGATGGTCGATCGGCTCAATGCCGCTGCCCAGGATTCCCTCGCCTAAGACGACGGTAAAATGGCGCTCCCATGCGCGAAATCCTCTCAGACCTCGTCGCTGAGCAGCAGGCACTCGACCAGTTCTTGCAGCGAATCTCGGAACGGCAGTGGAATCTACCCACCTCAGCCCCCGGTTGGAGCATCAAGGACACAGTTAGCCATCTTGCCTATACCGAGCAGTTTGCTGCACGAGTCATCGAGCAGGGCCCTTCGGTGATCAAGAAGGCGAAGATCGGCGATATCGACGAGTGGACCGCATTGGGGGTCAAAGAAGGAAGGGGAATGCGCTACCAGCAGGTAATCGAGTGGTGGCGCAACAGTCGGGCTGACGTGGTCGACGCACTCTCTCGCATGGACGGCAGCGACCGGGTGCACTGGGTTGCCGGAGACATGAGTGCCCGCGCCTTTGCCACCCTACGCCTGATGGAAACCTGGGCCCACGGACTCGACATCAAGGATGCGATGGAAGGCCTGCTCACGTTTGATGAGGAGGAGGAGGATCCCACCGCCGATACCTCTCGCATCCGGCACATCGCCTGGTTGGCGCATCGCATGCTCCCTTACGCCTTCTCCGAAGCGGGTGAGAAGTTCCCCCAGGCCGGAATCCGCCTGGAGCTGATGGGTCCCCGCTACGCCCGCTGGGTCTACGGCCCGGACGACGCCGAAGACGTGATCAAGGGTGTCGCCGGCGAGTGGTGTCGCATTGCAGTGCAGCGCCTCGACCAAGGGGCCACGTCGCTGAAGGCCGAGGGCACCAACGCGGAAACCGCGTTGCGCGTCGTTCGCACCTACTAGACCGCATACGGCCGGGCTGCCGTGTCGTCGGCCCTCTATCAGTGACGATCCGGCTTGCCTAGCCGCCGCTCGAGCGTCACCGGCGTCGGTGTGAACCCTCGTCGCCCGGATCCTTGTGGACATCGAAACCCGACTTGAGAAGCAGCCTGAGTAGCGCCGGTGCCGGCTCGCGGAACTGGATCGGGCGAAATGCATCCTCATGCTCCTCAAAGAAAGCCAACATCGTGGTGACGATGTGCCCCAAGGCAATCGTGTTCGCGTTGGAGAAGTCGCTCCTGCCGAACGCCACCAGCCGGGTGCGCACTTCGCCTCCTCCTCGGCTCGGCGCCCGATGCACACCGTTTCGTTGCAGACCCTGTATGACCGACTCCAGATCCTCACCGTAGATCCACTCGACCCGGCGCAGCATGGAGTGCAATACACCGTGATCCTTGATGCCGGGATTCAAATCGGCCTTGCCCTGCTTCACCTCGCCGACGATGACATCTATCGTCTCCGGCTCCAGTTCGAGAACCGGGTCATCGATAACAAGCAACTCGTAATCCGCTTCCCGATGGGGATCGCCCAGGTACACATCTCCGGGGAATCGAATTCCCATGATGTCGACATCGGTGACTGTCTTGAACCGCCCGCTCTTGTCACGACGCTGCACTTCGAACTCACTCAACGTCATATAGCCGGTGAGCCGCAAGTAGTTCTCGACGAGATTGACCGCAATGTCCACGACCTGATTCAAGCTCATTCTCCAGCGGATGCCGATGACCCTCAGCTCTTTTTCGCCGAATACCCTGTGCCCGAGAGAGATCGAGGGTTCTTACACGCGGGAGCGTGAGTAAGACGATTTTGTAATTCTATCCACTTACTTCCAGGTGGCTGGCACGGCGGTTTCTGTCGGTGGGGCAAGGTACGCTGCGCCAATGGCGCTGGATCGATTCTCCGCTCCCACTAGGGCTTGGTTCGAGGCGTCCTTTGCCGCGCCGACTGCCGCCCAGGAGAAGGGTTGGACGGCCATTTCCCGCGGCGAGCACACGCTGATCCACGCCCCCACCGGGTCTGGCAAGACGCTGGCAGCGTTCCTTTGGGCCATCGACCGACTCGCCTCCGAGCCAACGCCACCAGCCGCGGAACGCTGCCGGGTGCTTTACGTATCACCGATGAAGGCGCTGGCGTATGACATCGAACGCAACTTGCGGGCCCCGCTCATCGGAATCCACAACGCCGCCGAGCAGCTGGGCCAGCCGCCACCTCGCATCACCACGACAATGCGCACCGGGGACACGCCGGCGCAGGAGCGCACGGCCATGGTGCGCACTCCGCCCGACATCTTGATCACGACCCCGGAGTCGCTGTACCTGATGCTCACGAGCCAGGCTCGCAAGATGCTGGCGTCGGTCGAGTACGTGATCGTCGACGAAATCCACTCGGTCGCGGGCACCAAACGTGGCAGCCACCTCGCGATAAGCCTGGAGCGTCTCTCCGACCTGACCGATTCTCCCCCGCAGCGAATTGGCCTCTCGGCTACACAGCGCCCGCTCCGTACCATCGCCGAGTTCCTGGGAGGCGGGGTGCGCGCCGACGCCACAGCCGAATGGAAAGCCCGCCCCGTCACAGTGGTCGACGCGCCGTGGGACAAGGAGCTAGAAATCCAGATCGTCGTTCCGGTCGAGGACATGATCCGCCCGGAAGAGACCGCACCTGCGACCGGCGATCCGGACGAGCCGGGTCGCAAGTCGATCTGGCCGGCGGTCTACCCCAAGCTGCTCGAGATGGTCTTGGCACATACCTCGACCTTGCTATTTGTCAACAGCCGATCCCTCGCCGAGCGCCTTGCCTCCGAGATCAACCGCCTGGCGGGCGAGGAACTCGTTCAGTCACACCACGGTTCGGTCTCGCGGGAGCAGCGCGTGGAGATCGAAAGCCGACTCAAGAGCGGCGAACTCCGTGGCGTAGTCGCTACATCGACGCTCGAGCTGGGAATCGACATGGCGGCGGTCGATCTCGTGGTACTCGTGGAATCGCCAAACTCGGTTGCCCGCGGCTTGCAGCGGGTGGGTCGGGCCGGCCATCAGGTCGGCGCTCCTTCCAAGGCCCGCGTCTTCCCCAAACACAGGGGAGATCTCTTGGAGACGGCAGTTGTCGTGGAACGGATGTACGCGGGGGCAATCGAGGAAACCACTATCCCGCAAAACCCGCTGGACGTTCTCGCTCAACAGCTGGTTGCAATCGTCGCCAACGAAACCCACCCCGTCGATGATGTGTTCGAGCTGGTGCGGCGAGCACTGCCATTCCGCGATTTGACCCGCCCAACCTTCGAGACCGTGCTCGACATGCTGGCAGGGCGGTACCCGTCCGACGAGTTCGCCGAACTTCGGCCCCGTCTGGTTTGGGACCGGGTCGAACACACGATCAGCCCGCGAAGCAACGCACGGATGCTCGCCGTCACGAATGCCGGAACAATCCCCGACCGCGGCCTCTACACGGTGGTGCTCCCCGAAGGGGGCAAGATCGGCGAGCTCGACGAGGAGATGGTCTACGAGAGCCGGGTCGGCGACACATTCGTCCTCGGCTCATCGGCATGGAAGATCTCCGAAGTCACTCACGACCGTGTCATCGTGGCGCCGGCACCCGGCGAGGCGGCGGCCAAACTGCCGTTTTGGCATGGTGATGGCCCGGGTCGCCCAATCGAGCTGGGCCGAGCGGTTGGCGAGTTCATCCGAACCGTGGGGGCGAAGCCCGAGGCTGAGGCTATCGGTGTTCTAGCGGATCGCTATCGGCTCGACCCTTGGGCCGCCGGCAACTTGGCCCGTTTCATAGCTGAGGAGAAGGAAACGACGGGAGTCCTGCCAACCGATCGCAACGTCGTAGTGCAGCGGTTCCGCGACGAGATCGGTGATTGGCGGATGGTTGTCTTGACTCCATACGGAGCTCGGGTTCATGCCCCGTGGGCGCTGGCCGCCCGCCGTAGGTATCGCGACACCCACGGCGTTGAAACCGATGTCGTCTGGTCGGACGACGGCATCATTCTTCGTTTTCCCGACATCGACGATCCGCCACCAACGAGTGATCTCCTCATCGCCCCCGACGAGATCGACGAGTTGGTCTTGGACGAGGCCGGCCACAGTGCCTTGTTCTCAGCCCGATTTCGGGAAGCCGCCGCCCGGGCGCTTCTTCTGCCGCGCCGTCGCCCGGGAAGCCGAACTCCACTCTGGCTGCAACGGAGGCGAGCGGCCGACCTGTTGGACGTGGCCCGTCGCTTTCCCTCATTTCCCATCGTCCTGGAGACCTACCGCGAGGTGTTGCAGGACTACTTCGACCTGCCGGCGCTGCGAGAGGTTCTGACTGCGATCGACCGCCGCACGATACGCGTCAATGAAGTCGACCTCACAGGGCCGAGCCCGTTTGCCACCTCGCTCATGTTCGACTTCATCGCCTCCTACATGTACGAGTACGACGCCCCGCTCGCGGAGAAGAGAGCCGCGGCACTCACCCTGGACCGAACGCTGTTGCGGGAATTGCTCGGCGATCCGCAGTTCCGCGACCTGCTCGATGCCGATGTCATAGCCGAGGTCGAACTCGAGCTGCAACGCCTCGCTCCGGAGCGGCGCATGCAAGGAGCCGACGCATTGCATGACGGGCTGCGCCAACTCGGACCGCTGAGCCAGTCGGCAATCGAATCGCGGGCGATGGATGCGGCTGATGTGCCCGGCTGGATCGAGGAGCTGCGAACGAGCAGACGGGCTGTACCCGTCCGAGTCGCCGGCGAAGACAGATGGGCAGCAGTTGAGGACCTGGCCCGGCTGCGAGATGCCCTGGGAGTGCAGCCCCCGGCTGGAATCCCATCCGTGCTGCTCGAACCTGCTGCGGATCCACTGGGAGACGTCGTAGGACGTTACGCCCGTACCCACGCCCCGTTTACCGCCACCCAGGCCGCTGCCGACCTCGGGCTTGCCGAAGCCGTTGTGGCAGAGGTGTTGACGAGACTGGAGCAGCAATCGCGTGTCGCGTCCGGTGCCTATCAGCCCGGTGGTCAGGGCACCGAGTGGGTGGACCTCGACGTGCTGCGGCGCCTCCGGCGCCGCTCCCTTGCAGTGCTGCGATCTGAGGTGGAAGCGGTTGAACCGGACCGCCTCGGTGTCTTCCTGCCTGCCTGGCATGGCATTGGCGGCACGACGCCCGGCCAGGCCCGGCTCCCCGAGGTACTGAGGACACTACAAGGCAGCTCGATCCCCGCCTCGATCCTGGAGCGCGACGTCCTCCCTGCTCGCATGGCCTACAACCCGGCCGATCTCGATCTGCTGCTTGCTTCGGGGGAAATCGCCTGGGTAGGCCGGGGCGCCGCAGGTACCAAGGATGGCAAGGTCTCTCTATTCCTGCGTGATCACGTGCCTCTGCTGCTCGAGCAGCCGGAACCGGACCTGCCGATCGGTGAGGTCCACCAGGCGTTGCGGGCGCACCTGACGAGCCGGGGCGCCTCGTTCTTTCAGGATCTGTACATCGCAGCCGGTGGCGGCGATCCGCAGACTGTGGTCACGGCGCTGTGGGACATGGTTTGGGCCGGCGAGATCACCAACGACACCCTGGCACCGCTGCGGGCGTTCGTTGGCGCCAAGGGGAAGGCAAAGAGCAGTCGGCGACGAATGACTTCTTCGGTTCCTCCGGCCGGTTCTGGGCGGTGGTATTTGGTCGAAGACCTCGCCGGCGGTGGTCCCGGTCCCGCCCCGGAGCAACGGGCCAAGGCCATAGCCGAGCAGTTGCTCGAGCGGCATGGTGTCGTCACCCGTCCCGCAGTGCTTGCCGAGGACATTCGGGGTGGATTCGCCGGCCTCTACCCGGTGTTGTCTGCGATGGAGGACGCCGGCACGGTACGGCGGGGTTACTTCATCGAGTCGCTGGGCGGCGCTCAATTTGGTCTGCCGGGGGCGATCGATCGATTGCGCGACACCCGGGGGACCGGACTTGTGATCCTGGCGGCCGCCGATCCGGCAAACCCCTACGGGACCGCGCTCTCGTGGCCAGAGCACTCGACAGGGACCCCGAGCCGGCGCCCCGGTGCATATGTGATCTTGGCCGACGGGATGCTGGTCGGCTTCGCGGAAAGGGGTGGTCGGTCGTTGCTCACGTTTGCCGACGCTACTGAGTTGATAGTGACCGGTCTTATCGACATCGCGCAGCGATCGCGGAGCCGGTCTTTGACGCTAGCGAAGGTCGACGGAGAGTCGGCTCACACCTCGGCGCTGAGCGGAGCGTTGCTGGCAGCAGGGTTCAGCACCGGCTACAAGGGACTGACATACCGGCCGAGCCGCTAGCGGCCCACCTCACTGAACGCAGAACTCGTTGCCCTCCGGGTCGCGCATCACAACCCAGTACTCGCCACGCTGGGTGAACACCTCGGCTTTGGTGGCGCCCAAATCGAGCAACTTATCGACGTGGTGGTTGACAGCGTCGACCCGATCGGCGTGGTCAACGCTGGGACCGCCGCCGGCATTGACATCCATGTGAACTCGGTTCTTGGCCTTCTTCGGCTCGGGAACGCGCTGGAAGAACAAGCGAGGCCCGACGCCATCCGGATCGATCAACGCCCTGGCATCGTTCCAGTTCTCCACTGGAATCTCCATCTGGCGGGCCCAGTCGTCCCACGAGTCGAACCCGGCCGGTGGCGGCGGGATGGTGTAGCCGAGCGCTGCCGCCCAGAAGTCGGCCAGCGCGACGGGATCCGCAGCATCGAAGGTGACTTGGAATGAAAGGCTCATGAGGTGAGCCTATCCGGCCGCTACTCCACGGGCGACCTCGACACGGGCAACCGCATGGTACGGTGCCCGCGTGCATCACACCCCCGACCAGATCTTCGAAGAGTTGCGCACGCTGGCTGCGGAACTCGCTCTACTGGAGCCAGACGCTCCGCAGCGGATTCCCTTGGAGGCGCGACGCGAGGAACTTCGCCAGGAGGCGCGCGCCGTCTCGGATGCTGGGCGGGGTTCCGATGATCTCCAGAGGGAACTCGAGCACCTCCGGGAGCGCATCGCCGAACTCGATGCCGAGCGGGTCGAGGTGCCGGCCTGGCAGCAGACGCTCACTGCCGGGGGCCGGCTGTCGCTGATCGACCCTGTTGCCGACGCAGCGCGCATCAACGAGGCCATCGACAGGGCCACGGCGCATGATCGGGCTGCGATCGTCGCCAGGATTGCGCATCTCGAGGAAGTGCTTGGCAGGTAGCGATGGCAATCCCAACTCTGTCGATCCTGCCGGGCCATCCCAACTTCCTGGACTTGCCGTGGGGCACGTCGGTGGGCGAATGGAAAGGCGGCCGGGTGGTGGACCTGCCGACGGGGGTCCATCGCCATCAGATTGCCTTTGTTTCCTATGACGAGGGCATCTACGCAATCAAGGAACTCCCCCGCCACCTGGCCTACCACGAGTACGACTCGATACGCACCTTGCAGGAAACGGTACAACCGATCGCACCCGCAGTCGGGGTTGCCGAACGAGGTTGGGTCCCACCCGACCAGGAGTGGTCGTCGGCAATCATCACCGAATACGTCCCCTTCACCTTCACCTACCGGGAGCTGATCCGCGGCGGAGGCTTCGGCGATCGCCGCAACCAGATGCTCGACGCATTTGCCGGATTGCTGGTGGAACTGCACCTCGCCGGCTGCTTCTGGGGTGACTGTTCCCTGTCCAACGTGCTCTACCGCTACGACGCCGGCGTCATCGAGGCGATCATGATCGATGCCGAAACGGTCGAGATCCGTGAGGATCTTTCAGACGGTCAGCGACGTCACGACCTGGAGATCATGGAAACCAACGTTGCGGGCGGCATGGCCGACATTGCGCTGTCCCAGGGAAAGTACCTCGATGCAGCGGACCTCGACCTCGGCACGGACATCATCGTCCGCTACGAAGCCTTATGGAATGAACTCAACGTAGACCCCGTTATTGGGCCCGATGAACGGTATCGGATCCGAGAAAGGATCAACCGGCTCAACGAACTCGGCTTCGAGGTCGGAGAAGTGACCTTGCTCCCAGATGAGTCGGGCGGAAACCGGGTTCGCATGCACGTCAACGTCGGCGGCCGCAACTATCACTCGGCACGACTCTTCCGGTTGGCTCGCATCGAGGCGGCGGAACATCAGGCGCGCCAGATTCTGTCGGATATGCACTATCACAGCGCTCGCGAGCCGTACGCCAGCGCCGAGAGCCGCGACCTGATGGCCATGATGTGGCGGGTGCAGGTCTTCGAACCGCTGCTGCAGCGAATCCGCAGCGATGTACCTAACAGGGAACCGGTTCAAGCGTACGCCGACTTCCTGCATCATCGCTTTCTGATGTCCTCGACAAAGGGAAGTGACGTCGGCAACGCCGAAGCGTACGTGCATTGGATCGACGAAGGGTTCCCCGGCTACAAGCCGAATGAACCCGTCGAGTAGACGCTCCGTCTCATGACGATGGGGAACGTTATGGGCCGGAGCATGATGGTCAGCCGCCGAGACCCGGTGAAGCGGCTGCTCCGGTGACCCCTCCGTCCACCGGCAGCACCACCCCGGTGATCCACGATGCGGCATCTGAGGCAAGGAACACGATGGCGCGGGCAACGTCCTCGGGCTCGCCGATTCGCTGCAATGGATGAGACTTGGCGGTGTGCTCTTCGATCCCCTGCCACAAGGCAGCAGAGAGCCGGGTGCGCACAACGGACGGGGCAACCGCGTTCACCCGCACTGCCGGGGCCATCTCATTCGCCAGGTGGTAAGTCATGTGGATCAGCGCCGCCTTGGAGACGTTGTACGCCCCTATGACGGGGCCGACACGCATCCCGCCGACTGATGCCACGTTGACGATTGCCCCGCCGTTGGCAGCCATCGAGTGGCGCCACGCCGCCCGGGCCCACAGCAATGGGCCCAGTTGGTTGACCTCCCATGTCTTGCCGACCGCTCCCAGGTCGACGTCCGCAAGGTTGCCGGCTGCCGGGTTGGTACCGGCGTTGTTGACGAGGATATCGAGCCTCCCGAACCGCTCAACGGTTGCCGCGACTGCGCTCTCGGCATCTGCCTCGCTGTCGGCCCGAGCCGCCAGCGGGAGCACACGATCGTCGTTGAGCCGGGAAGCTGCTTCGGCGATGTTCGGCTCTTTGCGGCTGGTAATCGTCACACCGGCTGCACCGGAAGCGAGTAGTTCAGCGGCCGTGGCCTCGCCGATTCCCCGGCTGGCGCCGGTTACGAGGGCCACCTTGCCGTCAACTCGAATATCCATGGCAGTCTCCCGTCGTCAGGACTCACGCCAGAACCTACAGGTTGGCCGGGTCCGCCCACAAGCAGCCGCGAGCTCTCAGTGACCGGGCTCACCTCTTCGGGTGTGCGGCTCCAAGCTTCTTGGTGCGCGGCTCAACTCTTCTTGTGAGCTTTGCGCAACACTCCCCCGTACTTCATCCGGGTATCGCTCATGCTGGCGATCGGGGTGCCTTCCCTACCTTCGTGAAAGCCGACGTCGACGATTTCTCCCAGGAAGAGGTCGTGGCTTCCGAGCTCGATGGTCTTCACCACCCGGCAGTCGATATACGCGACGGCTTCTTCGAAGATAGGCGCCCCGGTGACGCCCAGCCGGACCGGCCGTCCGTTCAGTGTGTTGCCATCCTTTGCTGCTGGTTTCGAGAACTTGACGAATACCCGAGTGTCGGCCTGGTCCCACAAGTTGACGGTAAAGGACCCACCGTCGCGAATCAGCCGATTGGTGACGGCGGTGGCGTCGACGGAGATGGCAATGAGCACCGGATCCATGGAAACCTGCGAGACCCAACTCTGCGTCATGCCATTCCATTCATCACCAGAGCGCGATCCGATGAGACACAGCGCATTGGGGATTTGCCACGTCACCTTGTTGATCATCTCAACAGTGGGTCCCGTCTCACCTGGCATTGTTTCTCCTTGCTGCATGGCGTCAGAGTACCGGCGCCGGCACCCTGCCGACGACAGAGCCCGGCCTGTTTGGGCGACCTATCATCTACCCATGCATGTGCTCATCGCCACTACCGGCGTGCTCAGCCCGGAGCCGGCTGTTGAGTTCACCCGCCACCTCCTCGGCACCACAGGGCGCGTGACCGTGACGACCGTCATCGAGGTGCCTCGCCACTTCCTCGACACCCTTCGCTCCGAAGGATGGCATCCGCTCACCGAGGAGTTCGAAGTCGACTACGGCGACGACGCTGTCATCCAGCGCTACGTGGAGGAACGCGGCAAACGCCTCACAGAACCGGTGGTCGCCGCCTTGAAGGCGGCCGGCATCGAGTCAACCACGGTGTTTCGCGAGGGTGGAGATCCTGCGGGCACCATTTCTCAGCTAGCCGAGGATCTGGAGGCCGATGTCGTGATGCTGGGGGCAACCCGCCAGATCTTCGATCAGTCTGCTTGGGAGAGCGTCTCCGCTCGAGTCATGATCGAGTCGGGCCGCCCGGTCCTCGTTCTGCCACCCGGGAGACAGGAGCCGCTCGATCCGCAGGACGAACCCTAAGAGAAGTACGCCTGCAGCATCGCTCTGCTCTGATCGATGAACTCATTCGGGTTCTCGTCGAGCAGGTTCTTGACCTCGTCTACCGGCCACCAGCGCGGATCGGCCGTCTCCCCCGGCTGCGGCCGCGGTTCGCCCCGCCCCACACACTCGAACACCACGTGGAGCGACGGATAGGTTCCCTCGATGCCATTTACGGCTGCGATCGGCCGCGCCATCGCACAGCTGCGATGCGGGCCTGACTCGAGCCGCTCCACGGGCTCGGTCAACCCGAAGACCTCGACCCCGGTCTCTTCCGCCACCTCGCGAGCAACTGCCACATCGGGTGGCTCCCCGGCACCCCAGCGCCCTCCCGGCAGCTCGAGGCGGCCGCGTACCGGTTCGCCTGGCTTGTCGCGACGCTGCAGGAGGAGGGCGTTGCGGGATTCGTTCAACACGACCGCGGCGACGTTCGGTACCACGAGCGCCTCCCCGCCCATCTCCGGCACTGCAACCTCGAGCCATTCGTCATTGGCCCACACCTGATACGTCATCGACTCGGCACCTCCACGACATATTGTGCTCCACAGAACCCAACAACCGAGTCTCTGGCAGCAATCGTCACTTGATCGGTCCCCTCGGGGATCGACAAGTTGCTGAGTGTGCGTGTGAACGGCTGCTCATCTACATGGGGGTGAGCCAGCACCCGCTCCCCGAGCACTGCGCCGTCCGCAGTGCGCACCTCCCACAGGTCGGCGTACTTATCCCAGCCGGTGTCCGCGGATTGCACGGTTGCTGAGATGGTGTAGCCCGCGCTGCCCGGCTCGATCGTGGCATCGATCACGTCGGCGCAGCCGGCGGCTGACGAAGTTGTCTCAGATGAACTGGGAGGAGCCGACATCGTTGAAGATGGGCTCCCTGTGGTCGGAGCTGCCGCGTCCGGGGAATCGGTCGCGCCGCAGGCGGCAACCAACACGCCGAGCGCAAGCGCTGCGGCCCGTGCCAGCCTAAGCCTCAACACTCACCTCGGGGTCGGTAGCGAACTGCGTTCGATACAGCGAGGCATACAATCCGCGAGTCTCCAGCAGTTCACGGTGATTGCCGGTTTCAACTAGTTTCCCGTCCGCCAGTACCAGGATGCGATCTGCCGCCAGGATGGTCGAGAGACGGTGGGCGATGACAAGCGCGGTGCGACCCTCGAGCACCCGCTCCAGCGCTTCTTGGATCAACGCCTCGGCATGAGCGTCGAGGTGCGAGGTGGCCTCATCCAGAATCAGAATCTTGGGATCCTTGAGGATCACGCGGGCAATGGCAATCCGCTGCTTCTCCCCTCCCGAGAGTCGATAACCTCGCTCCCCGACGACCGTTTGGTAGCCGTCGGGCAGCCCCTCGATGAGCTCTGCGATATTGGCGGTGGCCGCGGCCTGCCGCAGTTCGTCATCGGTGGCGTCCGGGCGGGCGTAGCGCAGGTTCGCCGCAATGGTGTCGTGGAACAGATACGTCTCCTGGGTAACGACCCCAATCGCGTCTGCGAGGGACTCGAGACGCAGCTCGCGGACGTCGTGGCCGTCGATGCGGACAGCCCCGCGATCTGCGTCGTAGATGCGCGGAACTAGATAGGTCGAGGTCGTCTTGCCGGCACCGCTCGGACCTACCAATGCAACGAGTTCGCCGGGCTCGACGGTGAACGAGACTCCCTGCAGGGCCCAGACGTGCGGCACCTCGGCGGGCGGACCGTCCTCCCCTTCGGTCACTCCCCCCCAACCGTATCGTTTGATGGCCTGCAACCCGGTGTGGCCGCCGTAGGAGAACCACACATCGTCGAACTCGACCGTCCCTGATACGTCTTCCAGGTCGATCGCTTTAGAGCTCTCCTCGATGTCGTGTTCCAGATCGAGGACCTCGAACACTCTCTCGAAGGAGACAAGCGAGGTTGCGAATTCGACGCGGGCGTTGGTCAGGCCGGAAAGCGGGCCATAGAGGTTATTCAGGTAGAAGGACATGGTCACGATCACGCCGATGGAGATGTCCCCGTTGATGACGAACAACGCCCCGATCCAGAAGACAACGGCGGTTCCCAAGGCGCTCATTACACCCAGCGCCATAAAGAACCAGCGCCCGATGGTGGCCTGGCGAACACCGAGGTCACGCACGTTGCCGGCGCGTTCCTCGAAGCGCCGATCCTCGTCCTTCATGCGACCGAACAGCTTCACGAGCAGAGCTCCGGAGACACCAAGGGTCTCCTGCATCAGGGCGTTCATCTCAGCGTTGTGCTCGAGTTGCTGCCGACGCACCGCCCGCAACATCCGCCCGACGCGACGCGACACCCCGATGAACAGCGGCAGGATCACCAGGGCCAACAAGGTGAGACGCCACTCGAGCAGGGACATGATCACCAATGTCGCCGTCACCGACACGAGATTGGATGCCAGGGTCACGAAGGTGCCCGTCACGGCCTGTTGCGCACCGACGACGTCGTTGTTGAGCCGGCTCATCAACTCGCCCGTTCGGGTGGCAGTGAAGAACCCCAGCGACATGCGCTGCAGGTGAGCGAAGAGCTGGCAGCGCAGATCGAAGATGATGCCTTCGCCAATGGTTGCCGACGCCCACCGCTGCAGGACGCCGAAACCTCCGTTGAGCAACGGGACCAGCACCATTCCGATGCCGAGAAGCGTCACCCTTCCCAGGTTCTCGTCGGGGATGGCGTTGTCGATGAGATCACCGATGAGAAGAGGCGGCACGAGCGACAGCAACGAGATGATGACGATCGTCACGAGAACGACTGCCATCTCGCGCTTGTAGGCCAGTCCATAGCCCAGGACACGCCGCAGCAGACCCCGATTCAGTTCGGGTCGATCTTGATCCTCGTCGTACCGGACGTACGACCACCAGCCGCCGGAGTAGATGCTGGTCCACCTTTCCTCGGAACAGGCCACAACCTTAGGGGCACCTTGTGTCCTGGGCTGACGGCACTGAAGCGCCGCTGCTCAGGATCCGTCTCCGCTCCTCGGCCGAAGATCAGGCGGCGGCTTCCTCGAGAAGGAGGCTGAGCGGCATCGCCGTCTCTGCAAACTGCCAGCAGTACTCCTCGGCGAGCTCCGGCGGGCAGGAGACCTGATAGTGGAAGGACTCGGCAACCCACGACAGCGTCAGGCCGCTAGTCGTGCTCTCAGGAACTATCGACCCGATGGTGTCCGCCCCGGTAGCGGGTCGTACCCACATCAGGGCAGTGCGGCCGCCGTCGACTGTATAGGGCTCCAAATGCCACAGCCCGAACTGGGCGGCGGTGTCCCGCCCCAGGGTGGCCGAGGCCACGTCAAATACGAGCTGGCTCGTTATCCAGCCGACGCGGTCGGGCAGAAGCTCAGGAAACTGGATTCCCGGAAGCGCTGTAGCGATCTCGCTCCGACTCGCCTGGATCACCGAGGTGACGCCATCGCCCCGGGCCCATACGGTGGCGATGACAAAGCTGGTTTCCCCAATGCCCTCATTGGCAATCCCGTCGTTGTACCAGACGACGTCAGAAGCGCGCACTGAGCCCAGCGGCGCATCCGCTTGCTCGGGCTCAGTGGTGCTGGTCGTGGTAGAGGTATCGCCATGAACTACCTGCGCAGAGCGATTCCCCAAGCCATCAAGCAAACCCGCCTCACCGCACGCGGTTGAGGAGAGAGCTATCGCGATGAATATGACAAGTCTCTTCACGGAGGGCCTGGCCACCTGAGGTTGCTGTGTTGCGCGGGAGGATACCTGGGCGGCGCTGCTAGCTATCGGATCTCGAGGCTACGCTCCGCATGATGCCGCAGGACTTGCAGATACTGAGTGGGGCGTGGCCCGAGGAACCCGCAGTCGACACCGGGCTGAGCAAACTCATCCTCGATGCGGTATCTGCCGGCGAGATGCCGGCGACCCTCCGGCTGTATGTCCCCGGCCGAGAGGTCGCCTTTGGGAAGCGGGACGTGATCTCCCCGCAGTATCCAGCCGC
>JASJEG010000132.1 GCA_030064765.1 Acidimicrobiia bacterium
AGCCTCCCACAACGCCTCCGGCGGCGATGAGAAACGCCGCCCGCCATTCGACTCGGCCGCGCTTGGAATGCAGGTAGGCGCCCACGATCGCGGTCGGAAGGATTACCGCCAGCGAGGTTCCCTGAGCGATGTGCTGCTCGAAGCCGAAGAAGACGACGAGTGACGGCACGAAGATGATCCCGCCTCCGACTCCCAAGGTCGACGCCAGCACGCCGGTTGCCAGACCCAACACAACGAAGCCGATCACCTCGATCATGTCAACGCCATCCGGAATGCAGCCGCGACTAGAACGACCGCAAACACCCAACGCAGCGTTGCTGCGGGAATGCGGTGCAAGATGCGAGCTCCAATGGCGGCGCCGGTCACCGCACCGGCAGTGATGACGGCGGCGGCCCGCCAGTCAACCGAGCCGTCGCCGGCAAATGTGATCAAAGCCGCCCCGGCTGAAGCGACAATGGTTGCTACTGAGGTGCCCGATGCTCGATGCTGGTCGAAGCCGAGTCCGAGAACGAGGCCGGGCACGACAATGACGCCGCCGCCAATCCCGAACAGACCGCCGACGAGTCCGGCGATGAGTCCAAGCGCAACGGCGCGTGAGGCGGGGACGGTCACTGGGCGAGTGTACCCATCGAGGGTCCTCGGCATGGCCATGTCGCAATCGCGCCGCTTGATTACCCTGGCGCCGTGCGCTTAGTCATGCTCGGCTTCATACTCCTGCTCGCATCCTGCAACGAAGGCGAGCCTCCGGAGGAGATCCCCTTGGACCAACCCGCACCAGCGGAAGTGGTCGAGCTATGGCTGCTGGCCGTCAATGATGTGGATGTTTCCGCACTCGACGCAACGGTGGAACCCGTGGGTCTCGCCGTCCTCGCCGGGGCGGAGAACCAGGTCCGATCCGACGAGATGGCAGGTCTCATCGAGACCGGAGTGACCGGGGGATTGGCGCAAGGCTATTGGCAGTCGTTTCGGGATGACTTCGAGGCGATCCGCGACATCGACATCGGGTCGATCGTCGTTGGTGACGAGCGCCCCGTTGCATCCAATCCGGATTACGTGACCGTCACGATCTCGACCCCGGAGCAGAGCTCCCTCGTGGTTCTGCAGACCAACTCCCCGGTTGGCTGGCAGATCGACATGGTCGCCACGATCGGGCCCGGCCTGGCGAGCCAGCTCCGCACGTACCTAGAGAGCGCGCTCGACGGTGAGTTCGCCGAGGCAATCGCTGATGCCTATCGCAATGCGGTCGTACCAGGTTTGGATGCAGCGATTCCCCTCAACCCGGGGAACGCACTTCTAGTCTTCGAGACCGAGTTCATCCGACAATTGGTAGGTGGCTGAGTCACCCGGCAACTGCTCGCAGTTCCGGCAATACCTCCGAGCCCAACATGGCAATCGTGCCCTCCTGGTCCAAGGCGGTCGTTTGGATGGTGACGACGTCGGCTGCGAGGTCGGCAACGAGCGGCTTGTAGACCTCGACGTAGTCGGCTGCGGTCGACACCAGGGAATAGCGGCTGAGGATCTCGCTGCGATCCATTGCATCCGCTCGCTCCCTCAGCTCAGCAGGGTCAACTGCCTCGAGACGTCCTGGGGCGCGCAGACCGCGCCACGCCGACAGCGCTTGCCATGCTTCGTCCTCCGTAGAGGCCCGCACCGACCAGCGCGACGCCAGAACGGGCAATTGCGGCCGACCCGCTTCCTCAGCGGCGGCGGCGGCGGGGTCGATGACCCTTTCTCGAGTCACCGCAGGATCCTTGACGCTGGTGATGATGCCGTCTGCGAGGCGCGCCGCCAAGGCCGAGGACTTGGGTCCTCCGGCTGCCAACCAAATGGGGACCTTGCCGAGCGGAGGGCTGTAGAGCTTGGCGCGGTCGGTTCTGTAGTACTCACCTTCGAAATCCAGCTTCTCCCCATCGAGCAACCGCCGCATTATCTGCAGGGCCTCGCTCATTCGCGCGGCCCGCTCGGCGTACTTTGGGAAGGGCAGCCCCAGGGGACCCTCGTTGAGGTTCTCCCCGGTGCCGACACCTAGGTGGAATCTGCCGCCCGAGAGGCGGTCGAGGGTGGCTGCTGCCTGGGCGACAACAGCCGGGTGGTACCGGAACAGCGGGGTAGTTACGCCCGTAGCGAATTCGACGGTCTCTGTGACCTGCGCCATGGCCCCGATGGTGGAGTAGGCATACCCCGACGCAGATGTGTCGTCGACCCAGGGGTGGAAGTGCTCCGACACCACGATGAAGTCGAATCCAGCGCGCTCAGCAAGGACTGCGTGCCGTACGAGCTCTTCGGGTTGCCATTGTTCGTGTCCGCAGAAGTAGCCGAATTTCGTCACGGGATTCCTTTCGATCGAGCGGCCAGATTAGAGCCACGCCGAGCGGGAGGATGCGTAGGCATGCCAGGATCGACGGGTCTAACGTCAGGGCTCGTGGCGGAGAGGAGTGGGTTCTGAATCAGAGTAAGCGCGCACTGGGCGCCGAATTCCTCGGCGCATTCGTGCTCCTGTTTCTTGGAGGATTGAGCATCATCGCCGGCGGCGGTGACCTACTAGTAGTCGCGTTCGGCTTCGGTTTTGCGCTGCTCGCGGCCCTCTATGCGTTCGGTGAGGTCTCGGGTGGCCATTTCAACCCCGCCGTGAGCTTGGCTGCGTATCTGAGCAAGAGGATCAACGCCGCAACGATGGTGCAGTATTGGGTCGCCCAGACTGGAGGTTTCGTGGTGGCAGGTCTGGGGTTGCTCATCGTGTCCGATAGGGATACGGTCGCCGCAACAGCCACCGTTCCGAGCCTTGACACAGGAGGTGCGCTGCTCCTGGAGGCGGTCCTGACCGCAGTGTTCGTCGTAGTGATCCTGACCGTCACTAAGAGCAACCAGTTCCGGGGCTCGGTCTTTGCGGCAATCTCCCTGACACTGGTTGGGATCAATCTCGCCGCAGCCCCCCTGACCGGAGCTTCGGTGAACCCCGGACGAACTCTTGGTTCTGCTGTGATCGGCAGTGAATACACCGACATATGGGTCTATTTCGTGGGGCCTTTGTTGGGAGCAGCTCTCGGTTGGATCCTCTACGGGCTCGTCACGGTAGGGAAGGTAGAAGCCCGCTGAAGCCAGCCGAGAAACTCGAAGAAGGAGCCGGGCTAATCCGGGTCCTACCTTTTGTCGTAATGTGACTAACGCTCAAGAGTCGGAGCCAAATGGCCGAATACGCGAGAGGCGCATTCTTCGGAGGGCTTTGCCATGGAACAACAACAGACGAGCGGCGGTCCACCAGACCTGCTGGTGGTTGAGGACAACACGCTCCACGCCCGTCTCGTGCTGACGATGCTCAGCGAGGCTTGGGGCGATGAAGCCCCCGTTCGTCATGTCAAGCGGCTGGAGTCCGCCCTAGAGGCCATCTCCGAAGCTCCTCCCGACTGTGTGCTCCTCGATCTCGTCCTTCCCGACGCAGATGGGCTCGAGGCGGTCGATTCGCTGCTGGTCAACGCTGCCCACGTGCCAATCGTGGTCCTCAGCGCCCACAAGGATGACCATCTTGCGTTGCGGGCAGTGCGGCGCGGTGCGCAGGACTACCTGGTGAAAGGAACGGTGACGGCCGACGCGCTTGCCCGATCCGTCCAGTTGGCGATCCAGCGGCACCATGCGGAGAACCGCGCAGCATCAGACTCGTCGCCGGCACCGATCCCACCACCTGAGCCCCTTCCCGACGTAAATGAAGCGCCGACGGCGGTCGCCATATTGGACGCCGAGGGTGCTGTGATGTTTGCCGAGGAGGAAGCGGCCGACATGCTGGGCCTGCCGCTGACCGAGGTCATCGGGGTTCCGCTGGCGGCCATGTGTCATCCGGCGGACATGGATCGGTGGCGCGCTGCCGTCGAAAAGGAGGATGAGGATCTCGAGGAGATCATCGTCCGCATTGTCCACCCCAGCGGTGCCGAATTGCGATTGGGGATAACGCTGGAACCTCTTTCAGATGGACAGAAAGCCAGGGCCGCCTTCCTCGCCATGTTCCAGCCGCACAGCGACGAGGGAACGGCGTCGTCCGGTGCCTACGCGGTCGTGAGTGGTTGGGGCGACTGAACCCGAACCCGTTTAGCGTTTCGAACAGCCTCAGCAGGCGGAGATGTGTAAGGAGCCCCCGAAGGGGCTCCTTACCGCGAGTGCGGGTGTAAGCCGGATTCTGTATCCCGTCGGGCCAAAGGCACGACGGTCGACGACCATCTATCTAGGCCCGGCATTGCTGCGGCGGGCTCTTGCGGCCTACCTGGGATTGGCGGACGGGCAGCCCATTCCCTGCTTGGCCTTGCTCCTGGTGGGGTTTACCGAGCCGTCCCGGTCACCCGGAACGCTGGTGGTCTCTTACACCACCGTTTCACCCTTGCCTGAATCGAGACTTCGGCCCGATGCGGAACAACGTTCCCACAGCGAGTCCGAAGGGCTTGTATCAGGCGGTCTACTCTCTGTTGCACTTTCCATCGGGTCGCCCCGCCTGGGTGTTACCCAGCACCATGCCCTGTGGAGTCCGGACTTTCCTCGACCGGTTTCCCGGCCGCGGCCGTCTCCCGCACTCGACGGTCAGAGTACTGCCTGGACCGAGCTACGACTAGCCCGCGACCGCTTCTCGTACCCGCTCCAACCGAGCACGGACCTCGGTTGCGATTGCGGCGATGCCTTCTCGTTCCACCAGTGTCAAGACCGCCGCGGGGTCCATGAAATCGACGGTGATGGCTTCGCCTTCCTGGCGAAGTACGACGTTGCATGGGAGCAGCGCTCCAATGCTGGGCTCGGCCGTGATTGCCTGGTGTGCCAACGGCGGGTTGCAGGCGCCCAGGATGCGGTACGGCTCGATGTCGACGTCGAGCTTGGCTTTCATGGTGGCGGCAACATCGATTTCGGTGAGAACGCCGAAGCCTTCTGTGGCAAGGGCGGCAATCACTCTTTCACGGGCGTCTGCCAAGGGCCCCGAGGTTGTCGTCGAGAAAACGTAGTTGCTCATTCATTAACTCCTAGCGCGAGAGACGGGACCATAGAGGCCCCGTCCCCGATCGTCATCGCCCGCCGCAAAACGCAACGGGCCGGCAACCTCAGGTGAAGATCACCTGGGCGCCCTCGGAGAGCTCGATGAAATCGGTCGCCGAGATGATGTCTGCCACTTCGTCGATCATGTCGTCCTTGGTCAGGCCCATCATGTCGACTGACATCTTGCAGGCCCACAGGTGACCGCCGGCGTCGGCGATCATCTGGACGAACTCCGGCACCTCGGGCACGTCGAGGTCTGCGATCTGCTTCTTCATCATCTTGGTTGCCATCGTCGTCATGCCGGGAAGGCCGGCGAGCCCTTGCGGCATGTGGATCTTGCTTCCGCCGGGCGGGTGCATCGCGGTGTTGCCGAGCCACGTGAACTGGAGATTGTCCATGTGCTTCTTGGTGATGATGTCCATTCCCCAGAACGTGAAGAAGATGTGAGTCTCGATGCCCTCGCCGAGAGCGGCGTTGGCCATCACCAGCGACGGATACACCATATCGAGGGTTCCCTTGGATGCGATGAAGCAGATCTTGCGATCGGTGTCATCGTCGCCAAAGTCGGGGACCAACGAAGGTGCTTCTTGAGGGGTTGTCATGTCTGAATCACTCCTGTGCTGTCTCGAGGATCAATCAATCAAACGCAGCCTTGCGGCTTTGGAACCCCGGCGATGTAGGACATCTTCTTGGCCGGCTTCTTGGGGAAGAGCTGGAAGAGCTGCTTAGTGGGAACGCCGCCGACGTTGGACACTCGACGCAACATCGGGGTCTCGCCCTGCTCCTTGTAGTCCTCCCTGAGGAACTTGATGACCTGCCAGTGGCTCTCACCCAGCTCAATACCGATGTTGGCTGCGAGCGCCACGGCGATGTCCTCATTCCATTCTTCGTATTCGGTCATGAAGCCTTCGTCGTCGACTTGGACTTCGGCTCCTGCGATGGTCGCTACGGGCATGCCTACTTACCTCCTACAGAGTTCTCAGGCTCTTGCTTGTCTTCTACTTGATCTCTTGTGGTGACGAACTTGCGGGGCGGCCCGGTATCGACATCCGATACCGCGCTGAGAGTGTTGAGGGCTCTGGCGAGACCCTTACGGATCTCCGGGTCGCGCATCCGTCTGGCCAGTGCGAACAGGCTTGGGGGTTCATCCGGTTCGGCTTCGAGCTGGCGCTGCTGACGTTGCACCGCCTCGATCATGCGGTAGAGGACCGCCATGATCTCAGGCTGGGTCATTTCCTTGACGGTCTCGAGGATCAGAACCACGTTGTCGCCGAGTGCCTCAACGTCTTCTTCGGTGAAGCCGGTGACCACTCGGTCGACAACATGAACACCCGCCTTGGCGAAGTTGAAGTAGCCCTTCTGGTCGAGATTGACCAGACGGTCTGTCGCCACGTCGACGGCGTGCTCGGTCAGCGGCATCATGTCTCCGAGCAGCTCGGAGAAGCTCTCGAGGTACTCGAGTGCTCGGTCCAGGATCGGAGCAACCCTGATCAAGCGGCGGACGAGGTCGCCAATGTCCGCAATCGTCACGTCGGCGCTCAACTCCTCGAGTTCCCGCTCGAGCACCTGCAAGACGTCGCCGGCTATCGGCATGACGTCCTGCTGGAGTTCGACCCACATCTCGCGCCGTTGCCTGGCGAGACGAGCCTCTTCGGCCAGGAAGGCCACCTGCTCGGTGAGGGCATCGATCTTGGCTTCCAACTCCTCGGGACGGGCTGGGGCGGCGGTCGTCATCGCACCTCCTCCCGGATCTTTCCCGCCATCGACATCAGAGCAGGAATAGGCATTGCCTTGCCGGTGAGAAGAACGTTCCAGTAGACCCACTTGAACATCAGCTTGCCCCAGTGGTTCGATTCAGTTTCCTGGAGAAGCGAGAACGGCCCGACACCGGGGAGCGGATACTTGCCGGGGAGCGGCTCGGTGTCGTAATTGAAATCGATCAGCATGCCCTTGCCGTTGCCCGACTCGATGAAGCAGTTGGCATGGCCGTCGAACTGCTCCCGCATCGGACGCCCATGGATGTAGTCGATGAAGTTTTCCGTGAAGATATCGACTGCGAAGTGAGCCACCGATCCGGCCTTGGAGGTGGGCAACGAAGCCGCATCGCCGAGGGCGAAGATGTTGTCGTGTTTGGTCGAGAGGAAGTTGTGCTTGTCGACGGGGACGTGCCGCAGCTCGTCACCGAGCCCAGATCGGCCGACGTACTCGGCACCCATGTTCACCGGGATGGTCACGAGCAAGTCGTATTCGACTTCACGCTCATCGTACGAAACCAGCTTGTTCTCATCTGTATCGACCCGCTCGAGGAAGAAGTCGCCCTCGAGGGAGATCTTGCGCTCGTCGAGCATATTGCCCAGGTAGCGGGCTGCCACCGGCTTGGTGAACGCTCCGGGTAGGGGAGTGACGTATTCGAGCTGTACCGAATCCCGCATACCCCGCTCTGCGAAGAAGGCGTCCGCCAGGAAAATGAACTCGAGCGGTGCGACCGGGCACTTGATGGGCATCTCGATGACGTTGACGACCAGCTTGCCTCCCTCCCACGTTTCGAGCTTGTTGGCAAGAGCCTCGGCACCGTCGATCGTGTAGAACTCATGGATCGACTCCCGCCATCCTTCCTCGCCAAGACCAGGGGTCTCCTCCGGTGTCGGGTGGGTTCCGGTGGCGATGATGAGGTAGTCGTAGGGCAGTTCGGTGCCGTCAATCAGCTTCACCCGGTTGTTGTCAGGCTCGACGAGATCGATCTCGCCCATGACTAGATCTACGCCGGCCGGCATGAAACGGCGCTTGGGCTTCTCGAGCTCCTCCCGCTTGTATCCACCGAACGGCAGGAAGAGAAAGCCGGGTTGGTAGTAGTGGGTCTCGTTCTGATCGACGAGGGTGATGTTCCACTCCCGCTCGTCGAGCCTGGGTCGCAGTTTGTTGGCAACCATCGTTCCGGCTGTGCCTGCTCCCAGTACCAGCAGTCGTTTCACTTGCTTGCTCCTTCGGTTAAGCCCGCCGACCCGGCGAGGGCGGCGATTGTCTCGAGCTTCTGAATTAGGCGGCCATGGCCGTCGGCGAGATGAGAGATGAGATCGCTGACCCTCGACAGGTTGCGAACGATCCAGTCCTGGTGAGCCTGATCTATCCAGTACACCTCGTCGATGTGATCGCGGATGGTCTGCTCGGTGGCGCCGGTTTCGGCCGCAATCGCAGCGACTTCTGCGTCATCGGGCGGCCACACTCCCGGGGCGACGCCACCCACGATGACCATGCCTGCGAGGTTGGTGCCCACCCTTATGAAGCTGCGAGCACACAGGAATCCGAGGTGACTGGGCAGGAAGCGAGGCTCGAGGTCGATCTCCTCCCCGAGTCGGCGCCATCCTGTGCTGCACCTGTCTGCCGTGTAGACGCCATCGAAGACCGCGTCGAAGTATCCGCAGGGGTTGGCCACAGTTGTGAGCGCCTGCCCCTGCATGTCGGTCACTACAGCCATGACCCCGAAGAGATCCGCGGCTAGATCGGCGACCGCCTGGGCCGTGTCCCCGGGGAGGATCGCACGCAGTGCGACGTGATCAGACGTGGCAACCGCAGGCGAAGGCGGAGTGCTTTCGCCGTTGGATTGGCCGAGCAGCGACTCGAGGTGTTCAGAGGGGAAGCGCCACTGTCTCCCGACCTTCACGGCGGGAAGTCGCCCGTCCTCGGCCATCCGATAGATCGTTGAGCGATCAACCCGGAAGATCTCCTGGACTTGCTTTGCTGTCAACAGGGTCATTCGGCTACGCCTTTGTGCAGATCATGCATAGTTCTGAATACTCTGCACATTATGCATACTCCTGCATATGCAGATAGGGCCATAAGTCCCTGTCTGCGAGGGATTCCATGGGGACAACTGGCCGGCTAACCCTCGGAGCTCTCCTCGGTCTTGTCCTTCTGCCAACGAGCGAGTACACCGCCGGCAGACCCCAGTGCTGCAGCAACCACGGCGAGGGTCACCAATGCGGTGACCGGCACCCTGGTAGAGGTGAGAGATATCAGGCCTGTCACCAAGGCGGCTGCCAAGCCCGCCAAGCCTCCGTGGAGCTCCGGTGCGTCGGACAATCGTCCGGCCACATATCCGGCGACAACGAGGGCCAGGAACTCGAGGAACAGCAGAACGATCTCGCCCCGGTCCGGAGAGACAACACCGGTGATGCCCAAGAATATGAATGAGAGCAGTGCGACGACTAGGCCCGCCATAGCTCCAATGGCTACTGCCCCCCAACGGATGGGCGGTCGAGCGTCCCTTCCGCTCACGACCCGTTCTCGAGGTGCTCCTCGAGGCCGGCTATCCATCCCACGGGTAGATTCCAGTGGCGCGATCCGGCCACCATCAGACCGAGATACTCCGATGAAGGGGATCTAGAGCCGTTGCCGTTGGGTGAGTCGGCGCCGTCGAGCAGATGAACCAGGACTTGATGCCGCTTGCCGGTCCGATCCATGGCTTCCACAGTCTGTTTGCTGCGGCTCTCCAGTAGTTCGACCTCATCGAGCTGGGCTAGATCGGTCTTGCCGATCTCGTAGACGGCTCCCCACACCGTGCTGCCCGGCTCCGGGGTTATGGCGGGCAACGCGCCATCCCACGTGCTGGTTGTGATGGGGAACTCGAGCCCCCACTCGGGCAGGTGTGCAATGAAGCGAAACTCCGCCTTCGGAGCCACTTCTGCCATTTGCTCGGGCGAGATCCGTGCGTTGTAAGCGAAGTAGAGCAGGGCCTTGCCTCCCACCGTTGTGCTTCAGAGCTAGTGGCCGAATTGTAGTGCTGTCGTCGGAGGCGTTGCCGCTGGCGGCCGCAGCCGGGAACCCAAATCCCATGTTGCTACGTCATAAGGGTGGCTGTCGAGAGTCGGCAGTAGCGCGCCACCTTCCGGAGGTGCACCAAATGACTGATGACTATGACGTGATCGCACTCGGTTTGGAGTCGCCGATCACAGAAGAGCGCCCCTGGGCGGTCTTCGCAGCATGCAAAGAGAAAGACCCCAATACGTTCTTCCCCCTGAACCCTGAGGGCGAGCGGAAGGCGATCCGCATCTGTCACGGCTGCTCCGTCCAGATGGAGTGTCTGCAGTTCGCACTCGAGACCAACGCTCAGTTTGGGATTTGGGGTGGGCAAACAGAGAAGCAACGAAAGGCGCTCCTTCGTCATATTGCCTGAGCACATTGCGGCTCGTGCGGCTTGCTGAGCGCCAATAGGTCAGCCCTGGTCGTCCTTTTCGCGAGGTAGGTGTCACTGCTAGCGTCACGGCAATGGTGACAGTCTCCTGGCCCGAAGTGTTCTCGAGCAT
>JASJEG010000129.1 GCA_030064765.1 Acidimicrobiia bacterium
CTGGTGATGCCGGCGGCCTTGATCGCCTCTATGTAACCCTCATGGACGTTGTCGTCATCGTCCACAAACGTGCCACCGGGGGGAACTGCGGCGGCGACGCCCGTGCCCGCTAGAAGGGAACCCAGGACGAGGACCGAAAGAATGATTTTGCGCATTGGGAGCGACAATACCGGAGATTGTGGGCCAATGCGTATAGCAGTTTCTAAGTGTTTCTCAAGGTTCTCTCAAGGCCGGAAACGTGCTTTCACAGCGATGTGACCCATTGCCAAGCAGATCGTACGGCGGCGCGGCTCGGTTAGAACCGGATCGCTTGCGCACAGAATGGCGGCGTACGAAGCCGCCGCACGGAGGTTCTAGCAGGGGCCGCCAACCACCTGGAGGAGACTCAGCTGCGGCTGTAGCGACCGTTTGAGATCATCACGCCCTTGCCGACCCCTTCATAGGTGAGGCCGGCCGCCTTGACGGCCCTTGGATCGAATGCGTTCCGCCCGTCGACGACGATGTTCCCTCGCATGCGCGTCGCTACCTCGTGGAAATCGAGCTTGGTGAGTTCGGCCCACTCGGTCACCAGAACCAGCGCATCGGCGCGCTCCAACGCTAGGTAGGGGTCTCGCACGATTTGCAGATTGGGTAGTTCGGGGATTGATTTGACCATCGGGTCGTAGGCCCGGACGATCGCGCCCTTCTCCATGAGGGACGCCGCAATCTCGATCGCCGGCGCATCGCGGGTGTCGTCGGTGTTCGGCTTGAAGGCAAGCCCCAGAAGAGCAATCCGGCTGCCGCGGAGCGGGCGCAGATTCTCCTGCAGCTTGCGCACCAGACGGTGCCGCTGATGCTTGTTGACCTGCGTCGCTGCCTCGAGGATTCGTGGCTCCTGACCATGGCTGCGGGCGGTCGCTGCCAGGGCCTCGAGGTCCTTCGCAAAGCAAGAACCTCCCCAGCCCACTCCGGCATGAAGGAACTCGGGACTGATCCTCTTGTCGAGACCGAGTGCGTACGCGACCTCGTCAATGTCGGCGCCAACCCACTCGCAAATCTCGGCGATCTCGTTGATGAAACTGATCTTCGTCGCAAGGAAGGCGTTTGCCGCATACTTGATGGTCTCGGCAGTCGAGCGGTCGGTACGGACCAGGACCGGACGATGAGTTGGATCTGCACCGGGGAACGACTGATCGAGGATCGGCTGATAGGCGTCTTGGACCAGTTGCAGAGCCGTAACGTCGTCACTGCCGAGAACTATGCGATCGGGATAAAGGAAGTCGTCGATGGCGCTGCCTTCGCGCAAGAACTCCGGGTTGCTCACCACGGAAATCACGCTGGGATCTACACCGTCGGGCAGTTCGTTCTCAACCGTGGTCGCCAGCCAATTGCCGCTGCCGACCGGAACCGTTGACTTGGTGACAAGCACGTGGGGCTTGTACATGGCCCTGCCGATAGCGCGGGCTGCCGCTGCCACCGAGGTGGTGTTGGGATGACCGTTCTCTCCGGGAGGTGTGTCCACACACAGAAAGACCACCTCTGATCGTTCCAAGGCCAGCTCGAAGTCATCAGTGAAGGTCAATCGGCCCGAGTCGACTGCAGAGCGCAACCTCTCGTCAAGACCCGGCTCGTAGAAAGGTGCATCACCGTTGCGCAGCAGCTCCAGCTTCTCCGAGTCGATTTCGACGCCAACAACCTCATGACCGAGAGTGGCCATACAAGCGGCAACGACTGTCCCTACATAGCCGCTACCGACAACTGCGATGCTGCTTTGAAGCCCCACCAGGCCCCCTTTGTGTCCCCTGGATTCTGCCCTGACCGCCCCACCTCCGGGGCGCAAGTCGATTATACGTTTGCCGAACACCGAGGGTAAACGACTCTACGCGCTGCGCAGCCGTCGCCACCTCAACTCCGGCTAGTGAAATGACCCAACACGAACTGGATTTGGCCCCAGCGCTGCGGCTGAAAAGACTAAGCCGGAAGCACCGGCTTGTCGATGAAAGACAACGGCGCGTTTCACCGCACCGCGCGAAGTCGGCGCCGCCAGCAAGAAGGTCTAATCTTGGGTGGACCCAGGACAGGTGAGTTGTGACCGGAAACCGAGCAGTCAGTTCAGCCCCGCGCTATCCGCTCGTGATGGCATTTGTGCTGCTGATGGCAGTGGTGGCTGTCTTGCTGGCCCACACTCCCTCAGCGAGCGCCGCCGTGACTTCTTGCCCCGGCAGTGTGTCCGTCAACCAAGGCGGCAGCGTAGGGACGTCGGTTGGCTTTGACTCCCCTGGAGCCGCTTTTGCGTATGTTGCCGGCACCTCATCCGGCATCAGCGCAACCGCCAACGGCTCCGTCGGGAGCGGCGGTGGTGCCTGGTCAGCCTCGGTCTCGATCAGCGCGTCTGGTAGTGCCTCGGGCACTGGGTCAGTCACAATCGCAGAGGGTCCAAGCGGAAGCAGCACGTGCTCGATTTCGGTGACAGTCAACACCACCACGACCACGACGACCACAACCACGACAACCACCACAACGACAACGCGCCCACCCACCACGACGACCCGTCCGCCAACGACAACGACCAGCCCGCCGACAACCACCACGACGACCACCACCACGGAAGCGCCGACCACAACAACCACCACATCAACGACGACAACCACAACCACAACGACAACCACGGCGCCCCCGACTACCACGACGGCTCCGCCGGAGACCACCACCACGACTGCGGCGCCGGTAGCAACCACAACGACCCTGGCCGCCGTTGCCCCGCCGCCGAGCGACGACACCACGTTCTTCTCAGAGAACTGGTGGTGGCTCACCATCATCGGTCTCACGATGATCGCTTTGATTGCGACGATCGCTTTGCTGCAGCCGCAGCGGCAAGGCTTTGGTGACCGAGTTGCCGTAGGCGCCGGCAGCAGGGCGCGAGCTGCGGGACCAAAACCGGCTGCTCCCACAGTGGGATCCCGGGTGCGCCGGACCAAGGTCGCTCAAAGCATCTCTATGCGGGGCGCCCAACCGAAGCCACCAAAGCCCTCGGTGCTGCGCCGTTGGAGTAACCGGCTGCGTGATACCGAATTGGCCGACACCTTCCGAGCGCGCTCCGAGGCCAAACAGGTCAAGGCTCGCACTTCTCGCAAGAAGCCGCCGAAGATCAAGCGACGTCGCTGAGACGACCCGGCACTAGGCGGAGCGGATGGTGTGTACCTCTCCCGACCGCACAGTGGTCAAGCCACGAGCGGACTCGACGACTAGGCCGCCGGCTTCGTCTATGTCCACGGCCCGGCCCCGCCCGCGAGGTTCCCACGTCACCTCGTTCCCGAGAGTTGCACACGCCATCCTGTAGGCCTCCCGATCCCAGCTTTGGCCTCCAGTCAGCACCAATCGCGCCCAGTGCTCTGAGATCCGCAACCCGAGGTCGGGGCCGGGATCGTGCTCACACAGCCCTGCCGCCCCCGGCGGCGGCTCCGGCCACCACAGGTTCAGCCCGCATCCGGCCACGGTCACCTGCGCCGCACGCTGCACGAGTATGCCCCCGACCTTGCCTGCCTCGGTCGTAACATCGTTGGGCCACTTGAGCCGGACATCGAGATTGGTCACCGACTTGATGGCCGCCCGAACGGCCAGACCAACCGTCAGCCCGAAGGTCGCATCGACCTCGAGGGTTTCGTTCGAAAAGGCGAGCGACGCCGCTATCCCGCGAGGTGCCTGCCACCACTCGTTGCCGAATCTTCCCCGGCCTGCGGTCTGTCGATTGGCTACGATCACCACGGCGCTGGTGTGTTCTGCCAGGGCGGAGATGGCGACGTCCTGGGTTGAACTCACCTCGTCGTGGACGATCGTGACGTAGGGTGTAGCCATTGCGCGATCCAGCGAGTCAAAGTTAGATACCAACACGACACTACCTGGAGCCGGTTGTGACCACCGACGAGTTGATCGAACAGCTGCGGCAGCTCAGAGAACAAGCCAGAGAACCTGCCAGTCGCCGCGCCGTCGACCGCCAGCATGACCTGGGCAAGCTCACCGCCCGGGAGCGCATCGAAGCACTGCTCGACAAAGGCTCATTCCAAGAGATGGACATGCTCGCCCGGCATCAGGCATCCGGATTCGGCATCGAAGACAAGCGCCCTCTCGGCGACGCAGTGGTTACCGGCTGGGGAACCATCGACGGCCGCACGGTCTTTGTGTTTGCCGAGGACTTCACGGCTTTTGGCGGGAGCCTGGGCGAGGTCGTCGCCGACAAGATCTGCAAGGTCATGGACCTGGCCATGGACACCGGGGCGCCCATCATCGGGCTCAAGGATTCGGGGGGAGCTCGCATCCAGGAGGGAGTGGCTTCACTGCATGGCTACGGGCGGATTTTCGAGCGGAACGTGCGAGTTTCTGGCGTGATCCCGCAGATCTCCGTGGTCATGGGGCCGTGTGCCGGTGGTGCCGTCTACTCCCCTGCGATAACGGACTTCGTATACCAGGTCGAAGGCCTCTCTCACCTCTTTATCACAGGACCCGATGTGATTCGGACCGTTACCGGCGAAGACGTGACGTTTGAGGACCTGGGCGGGGCGCACGCTCATGCAACGAAATCCGGAGTCACGCACTTCGTCGCCAATGACGGCCGCGCCGCCCTGGAAGAGGTGCGCTACCTGCTGTCATTCCTGCCGCGGAACAACATGGAGGTACCGCCCTATTTCACGCCGATGGACCGGCCTGACCGGATGGAGGAGGACCTCACTTCCATCATTCCCGACAACGCCAACCTCCCCTATGACATGGTCGACCTGATCGAGATGGTCATCGACGACGGCGAGTTCTATCAGGTACACGAGCACTACGCAGCCAACATCGTCGTTGGCTTTGGAAGACTCGACGGCTATGCGGTTGGAATTATCGGCAACCAGCCCGCAGTCCTCGCCGGCACCCTCGACATTGCGTCATCGGGGAAGGCCGCCCGCTTCATCCGCTTCTGCGATGCGTTCAACATCCCGATTGTCTCGTTTGTCGATGTCCCCGGCTTCCTTCCCGGCATCGAGCAGGAGCACGGGGGCATCATTCGCCACGGAGCCAAGCTCCTTTACGCCTACGCCGAGGCGACCGTGCCCAAACTCACTGTGATCACCCGCAAGGCTTACGGCGGCGCCTATGTGGTCATGAACTCTCGATCAGTGCGCGCCGATGTCGTCTTTGCCTGGCCGACCGCAGAAATCGCGGTAATGGGTGCCCAAGGAGCAGTCAACATCATCCATCGCCGCGAAATCAACGGGGCGGATGATCCGCTGGACCGCAGCCAGGAGCTGATCGACGAATACGAGTCCCAGTTCAACAACCCGTACGTTGCCGCCGAGCGGGGTTTTGTTGACGAGGTAATCGAGCCCCGAGAGACCCGACCTCGCCTGATTCGTGCCCTCGAGATGTTGCGGACCAAACGTGAAGCAATGCCTCCCAAGAAGCATGGGAACATCCCGCTGTGAGTGGGCGTCGCCCCACACGTGGGATTTGTGGCCGACCTCCTAGGATGACCTGGTGGAATCTGTACTAATCGCCAATCGAGGCGAAATCGCCGTTCGTGTCATCAGGGCCGCAAAAGAAATGGGGCTGCGCACCATTGCGGTCTACTCCGAGCTCGACCGCAACGCCGTACACGTCGACCTGGCAGACGAAGCCTGGAACATCGGTCCGGCACCGGCTGCAGAGTCCTACTTGAACATCGATCGAGTCCTGGATGTAGCCAAGTCGGCGGGAGCCTCTGCCATCCACCCCGGATACGGCTTCCTGGCCGAGAACGCTGGTTTCGCCGAGGCGATAATGGAGGCGGGACTCATCTGGGTGGGGCCATCCCCCCAGGCGATTGCCACGATGGGTGACAAGATCGCTTCTCGGGTGGCCGTGGCTGCCGCCGGAGTGGCGGCGGTACCGGGCACTCTCGAACCGTTGGATTCGGTCGACGAGGTGAGGTCATTTGCCGACGAGCACGACTTCCCGATTGCGATCAAGGCGGCTCACGGGGGCGGTGGCAAAGGCCTGCGGGTGGTCTACGAGGCAACCGACCTGGAGTCGTCGTTCGAAGCAGCCCGGCGCGAGGCCGACGCCTATTTCTCCCGGCCCGAGGTATACGTCGAGAAGTATTTGGAGAACCCGCGTCACATCGAGGCGCAGATCATCTGTGACACCCATGGCAACGCGGTCTTCGTTGGGGAGCGCGACTGCTCGGCGCAACGCCGCCATCAGAAGCTGATTGAGGAGACCCCGGCACCGGGCATTGACGCCAAACAGCGCAAGCAAATAGGCGAGGCCGCTCTTGCCGTTGCCAAAGCCACGGACTACGTCTCGGCGGGGACTGTCGAGTTCCTCATGGCGAATACGGGCGAGTTCTACTTCCTCGAGATGAACACTCGAATCCAGGTGGAACACACGATCACGGAAGCCGTCACAGGAATCGATCTTGTCAAGGAGCAGCTGAGGGTGGCTGCTGGCGAGCGTCTCAGCTTCGACTCGGCTGAGCCTCGCGGACACGCCATCGAGTTCCGCATCAACGCCGAAGATCCCGCAGCCGGCTTCATGCCAAATCCGGGGACGATTGTCGAGTACCGCGAACCGGGCGGACCCGGGGTCAGAGTCGATAGCGGCGTCTTGGCCGGCTCTGTTATCAGCCAGTACTACGACAACCTGATTGCCAAGCTGGTGGTCTGGGGTAGAGATCGCACCGAAGCCATTTGTCGGGGGAGGAACGCCCTCCACGCCTTCCACATCACCGGGCTGGCGACGACGATTCCGGCACATCTCAAGGTTCTCGATACCGACCAGTTTGCTGCGGGCACCTACTCGACCCGGTTCGTCGAAGACCACCTCGACTTTGCCGACCTCGAACTAGATGTGGCGCCCCATCTGCCAACCGAGGAAGAGGAGGAGGAGCGTTCCATCACCGTCGAGGTTGGTGGTCGTCGTTTCGTTGTCAAGTATTGGGCTCCGGTCATGGCTCCCCCGGCAGCCGGAGGGCAAAAGGCCGCACCGCGGCGCCGCCCGCCAAAACTCGAGCGACGCTCCGCGCCGTCCGGCGAAACCGGCGTGGTCACCGCACCGATGCAAGGCACGATCGTCAAGGTGCACAAGGCCGCCGGGGAGCACGTCAAGGAAGGCGACCCGCTTTGTGTGCTCGAGGCCATGAAGATGGAAAACGAGATCAAGTCGAGCCGTGAGGGCGAGATAATCGATCTTCGCATCCAGCCTGGCGACACCGTCACCAGCGGCACGGTCCTGATGGTTATTGCGTGATGCCGTAGGCATCACGAGGCAGTTCCTGCGGAACTGCAGCCAAGTACTAGCGGCTACGCCGAATCAGGTAAGCACTTCGCTCCGCAAACTGCAGCCAGGCACCAACGGCTACGCGGAATCAGGTAAGTATCGGTTCTTGCGTACATGACGGCGGATATCAGCCGCCAGTTACGCAAGAACGGATTGGGTCGGCAGTTTCCGCAGGAATCTGCAAGCTTGGATCGGCGCAGCCGATTCAAGCCCGGTAACGACCGAACACCTTTTCCAGCGTCTTCGATACTTCGCCGATCGTGGCCAAGGCCCGCAGCGCATCCTTCATCGGATAGAGCACGTTCGAGTTGCCGCGGGCGGCCTGCTCGAGTTCATCCAGTGCCCGGTCCACCGCGGCTTGATCGCGCTCCGCTCGAAGCTCAGCCGTTGCCGTGCGTTGCGCCCGCTCCAGCTCCGGATCGATCGACAGGATGTCGGGAGCTAGCTGTTCGTCCTCGACAAACCGATTGACCCCGACAACGACGGCGTCGCCGCGGTCAACATCGCGGGCATAGCGGTAGGCGGCATCCTCGATCTGCTTACTCTGGAAGCCGGCCTCGATCGCCGGCACCGCTCCGCCCAGGTCATCGATTGCTTCGATGAGCTCGCCGGCCGCAGCTTCGACCTCATCGGTGAGCGACTCGACGTAGTACGAACCTGCCAGTGGATCCACCGTATCGCCGATTCCGGATTCGTACGCGAGGATTTGCTGGGTCCGCAGCGCGAGCTTGGCGGAAGCTTCTGTGGGCAGACCGAGAGCCTCATCAAACGAATTGGTGTGAAGTGACTGGGTCCCACCGAGGGCCGCCGCCAAAGCCTGGTACGCCGTCCGCACGACATTGCCGTGCGGCTGTTGCGCCGTAAGTGTGGAGCCCGCAGTCTGCGTATGAAAGCGCATCTTCCACGAAGCCGGGTTGGTGGCGCCCATCCGGTCTCGCATCAGACGAGCCCAGAGCCGCCGGGCGGCCCGGAACTTGGCCACCTCTTCGAACAGGTGGTTGTGGGAGTTCCAGAAGAACGACAGCCGGGGAGCAAACTCGTCGATGTCCAACCCGGCCGCTTGGGCCGCTTCTACGTAGGCGAGACCGTTGCTGATGGTGAAGGCGATCTCTTGGGCTGCGGTGGATCCCGCTTCGCGGATGTGATAGCCGCTGATGGAGATCGTATTCCACTTCGGTACCTCGGCAGCACAGTAAGCGAACAGATCAGTGACGAGGCGCATCGAGGGAGCGACGGGATAGATGTAGGTTCCGCGAGCGATGTACTCCTTGAGGATGTCGTTTTGGACGGTCCCGCGCAGTCGATCTGACGACACACCTTGCTCTTCGGCCACCAACTCGTACAACAACAGCAACACAGCAGCGGTGGCGTTGATCGTCATTGAAGTGGAGACCTCACCAAGCGGAATGCGGTCAAACAAGAGCCGCATGTCGGCGATCGAATCTATCGCCACTCCCACCTTGCCGACCTCGCCATCGGCGAGCGGATCATCCGAATCGAGACCCATTTGTGTAGGCAGATCGAAGGCCACCGATAGCCCGGTCTGCCCGGCGTCGAGCAGGCCGCGAAAGCGCCGGTTGGTCTGAGCTGCCGAGCCAAACCCCGCGTACTGCCGCATGGTCCACAAGCGACCTCGATACATCGTGGGATACGGTCCGCGGGTAAAAGGGAATCTCCCAGGCTCCCCCAGCTGAGTTGCCGGATCCCACCCTTCGCGATCATTCGGACCGTAGGCAGGTTGGATTTCGAACCCGCTGCTCGCCCAATGCCTGTCGTTGCTCCCCGACATACCTATCATCCCTCAGACTGGTCAGGATGGTAATCCGGGAACCTCTCCGGAACCGCAGACGTCTATACATCCGTACCCTATGGATCCAAGCCTTCACCTAATCGAACGGCGGGAACGGCGCGGCAAGCGCATATCCAGCCTTGCGCTGCTCGCCGTCATCACGGTGCTCGGTGCATCGTTGTTCGGGATCTTTGCTTTCCTGGAGACGAACGCTGCCTTCGGGACGGTTGATGACGTTGCTAGTTCACTCGTTTGTGATCCTGATGACTACGACCTCAGCTTCCCCGCCCTGGGTAGCCTCTCCGAGGTCTACACCGCAGACGGCGTTCTGCTCGGCAAGCTGACCGAACGCAACAGCCAGCCGGTTTCCATCGATGAGATCCCTGAAATCGTGCAGCACGCCATCATCTCCGCCGAGGACGGCGACTTCTACGAACACGAGGGCATCGACTTCAGCTCGATTCTCAGCGCTGCACTCGACAACGCCCGGACCGGCGGAACCCGCGGTGGTTCGACGATCACCCAGCAGATCATCAAGAAGAACGTGCTCACCGCAGAGATCACGCTCGACCGCAAGATCTGCGAGGCCGTCATCGCCGCCGAGTTGGAGAAGCGCTACACCAAGGACGAGATCCTCGAGTTCTATCTCAACTCTCAGTTCTTCGGCGAGAACGCGTACGGGGTCCAGGCCGCCGCGCAGGAGTACTTCGGAAAGGACCTCGCCGATATCACGATTGCCGAAGCCGCTGCCATTGCCGTTCCGATTCGCAATCCCTCGCTCTACGACATACGGGACAACACCGACACAGTTCTCGACCGGCGCAACTCGGTCATCAAGCAGATGGAGAAGAACGGATTCATCACCGAGGAGGAGTCGCTGCAGGCCCAGGCAGAGCCCCTCGCGCCGATCGACAGCTTCGAGTTCGAACAGGTTGATCCGCGGATCATCATCGAAGCTCGCGAGCGTCTCCTCAGCGATCCGAGCTTCGGCCTCGGCGACACCTACACGGAACGCAAGCAGGCGCTGTTTGGCTGTCCCGCCGCCGACACAGAGTGTGAAGGTGGCGGAGGACTGACGATCACGGTGACCGTCGACTACGAGATGCAGCAGGAAGCCAACCGAATGCTGCGCTCCTGGTTCCGCGACCCGGATGGCCCGACCGG
>JASJEG010000130.1 GCA_030064765.1 Acidimicrobiia bacterium
TTCCTCAAGGTGGGCGACCGGGCCGCCGGCGCCATCAAGTCAGGTGGCACAACGCGGCGCGCCGCCAAGATGGTCATCGTCGATATCGACCATCCCGACGTCGAGACGTTCATCAGCTGGAAGGCCGAAGAAGAGAAGAAGGTGCGGGCGCTGGTTGCCAGCGGCTACTCCGCAGACTTCAACGGCGAGGCCTACGCCACCGTATCCGGCCAGAACTCCAACAACTCGGTGCGGCTCTCCAATGCGTTCCTCAAGGCCGTCCTCAACGACGGAGATTGGGACCTGCTGGCGCGCACCGACGGTTCGGTGATGAAGACTGTGCGCGCCCGTGACCTGTGGGACCAGATCGCCGACGCCGCCTGGCAGTCGGCCGACCCGGGCCTGCAGTTCCACGGCACCATCAATGAGTGGCACACCTGTCCCTCCGAGGGTGAAATTCGAGCGTCGAATCCATGCTCGGAGTACATGTTCCTCGACAACACGGCCTGCAATCTGGCCAGCCTCAATCTGGGGAAGTTCTACGACGACCACGTCGGCAACTTCGATCTGCCCGGCTATCAGCATGCCGTCCGGCTGTGGACGATCGTGCTCGAGATCTCGGTGACGATGGCGCAGTTCCCGTCGAAAGAGATCGCTATCGGCAGCTACGACTACCGCACTCTGGGGCTCGGCTACGCCAATCTGGGTTCACTGCTGATGCGGATGGGCATCCCTTACGACTCGGACCACGGCCGAGCGATCGCCGGGTCGCTCACTGCGATTCTCACCGGGTACGCCTATGCGACCTCAGCCGAAATGGCCGGAGTGCTGGGACCGTTCCCCAAGTACAACCTCAACATGGAGGCGATGCTGCGGGTGATCCGCAACCACCGGCGAGCTACCTACAACAAGGATGCGGGCGATTACGAGGCCGTCAGCCACCTGGTGATGGGAATCGACCCCGGGCTTACGCCGCTCGACATGCTGGAGGCGGCCCGCACTGCGTGGGATACCGCTCTTGCCAAGGGTGAGCAGCACGGCTTCCGCAACGCCCAGGTCAGTGTTTTGGCGCCTACCGGAACCATCGGCTTGCTGATGGATTGCGACACGACGGGGGTAGAGCCCGACTTCGCACTGGTGAAGTTCAAGAAGCTGGCAGGCGGCGGCTACTTCAAGATCGCCAATCAGTCGATCGCCCCTGCCTTGAAGCGTCTCGGGTATTCGGAGAACACCATCCAACGGATCATCGAATACGTGGTGGGAACCAACAGCCTGGCTCGATCCCCGCACATCAATATGGCGACGCTGATCGCCAAGGGATTCACTGCCGACGACCTGGACAAGATCGAGAACGTGCTGCCCGGTGTGTTTGAGCTTGGGTTTGCTTTCAACCAATGGACTCTGGGTGAGGAAGTGATGCAGCGGCTTGGGTTCACGGCCGAGCAGTACAGCGATCCGGAGTTCTCGATGCTGAAGGCATTGGGCTTCACCGACGAGGAGATCCAGGAAGCCAACGACTACGTTTGCGGCCGCCAGACGATCGAGGGAGCTCCCCACCTGCGCGACGACCATTTGGCCGTGTTCGACACGGCCAACCGCAACGGGCGGTTCGGCAAGCGGTTCATCCACCACACCGGTCACATCCGGATGATGGCGGTAGCGCAGCCGTTCATCTCTGGAGCCATTTCGAAGACCATCAACATGCCCAACGAGGTGACCCGGGACGACATAGAAGAGTCGTACAAGCTGTCGTGGGAGTTGGGTCTCAAGGCAATGGCCATCTACCGGGATGGTTCCAAGGCGTCGCAGCCGCTGTCATCGCAGTCTGATGACGGCTACGCCGACGACGAGCCGGAGGATCTCGAAGACGCACTGGTCGACGAGATGGAGCTCGTCTCCCACGGCCGGGTTCCCTGGCACGAAGCGATGAAGCCGGGAGTCTCGCCGGCAATGGCATACGCCGACATGAAACGGCCCCGCTTCCTACTGCCGGCCCGTCGCAGCGGCTACACGCAGGAAGCTCGGGTCGGTGGTCACAAGGTCTTCCTCCGCACCGGCGAGTACGAGGACGGCACACTCGGTGAGCTGTTCATCGATCTGGCCAAAGAAGGCGCCACCCTGCGTGGGATTCTGTCCTGCTTCGCCATTGCCGTGAGCAAGGGCCTGCAGTACGGCGTGCCGCTCGACGAGTTCGTCGACACGTTCACGTTCCAGACGTTCGAGCCGCGCGGCATGGTCGAGGGCCATCCAAACATCAAGATGGCCAACTCGCTCATCGACTACGTATTCCGGGCGCTCGGGGTCGAGTACCTGCAGCGGGACGACCTGGCACAGGTACCACCGGACCGTAGCTTGGAGCTACCGGAGCCACCTGAGGGCATGGCAGTGGATGCCGGTATCCAGCTCGACCTGACTGATGCGGAGGCCGAGATCGCCCTCGATGCAACGGTCGAGGCTGCCGACTTCGTCGACGGCGAAGTGGTGGCCCCGGTGAGCGGTGGTTCGGGACTTGCGGCAACACAGGAGGCATACCGCAACAGCGGTGCGATCTCGCCGGCTCCGGTTTCCAGCGGCGGCGGGACCGCGGTAGCCACTGCGGCCGATGTGCAGCAGCAGGCAATGCAGGCCGCCATGGCCGACAAGATGGGAGATGCACCGATCTGTGACACATGTGGTGCGATAACCGTCCGCAACGGCAGCTGCTACGTGTGCCTGGGTTGCGGCGGTACAACAGGATGTAGCTAGGGGCCATGTCCGATCCGGGCATGCGCGTGCGGAACCTGCACGCAACGCCTTGACCGCCAGGTCAAGGTGAACGTCTCGGCAAGAGCCGAGACGCAGGAAGGCAACCAGCTACTAGGTGAGGGGCCCGGTGGGGGCCCCTCACTTCGTTAGGGGTACGCCCCATACTCGCGTGAGGAGTACGCCACTCTCTGCCTGAGTGATCGAGCGTTCCAAATCCCCGAGCGGAATTCCTCGACCGCCCCAAGAAACGACTGATCAGAGCCGCACGCCCAAACCTACGGATGGCTGGGTATGTTTGGCTGGTAGATGACGGTGTGGGCGAGATAGGACTCCCGACAGTCGGCGCAGCGTTATCGAGCTGCCAGCCGCAAGCAAGGACTAGATCATGCCTGAATTGGATCAATACCCCAACGAGATCATCGCAGGCTCCGGTGAGGACACAGCTGTGCTCGTGCGCCAGCCGAATGTCGCGCTCGTCGGCTACCTGACAGAGAAGACAGAGGAGGAGTTCAAGGATTTTGCAGGCCCTGGATTCAGACCTGCAGAGGGCACGCCGTTCCTCGGGCGAGTGGGCTCGTTGACTACGCTCGCTGGCTTTGCCAGCTTGGACACCGACACCCCTGAAGCCCTCGAGGACCTGATCGGTTCGGTCGACGACGTCAGATTTGCCTCGCCGGCCTATGTCGCCTCGGACGGTGACCCGCGATTGGTCGCGCCGGTACCGGGACTAGTCGTTGTCGGCTTCACGAACGACGCCACAGAGGACGACCGCGAGGCAGTCGCAGAAGCAGCTGCCGCCAGCGGCTTTGAGCAAGACCCGACAGATCTTGACTTGATTGCCGCGATCCGACTCGTCTCCGGCTTCGACGACGATCTGCCGACGGGAGAACCGGCAGCAGCAATGCTTCTCAGGGATCGGCTCGAGCATATGCCCGGCGTTGCCTTTGCAGAGATTGATTGGCTAGTGATCAATCCGCAACGGCCCGGGATCACAAAAGGTGTGGTTCTGGAATTTGAACTCCCCGCTGGCCTTATGCCTCACCCGCGCGGGCCAGCCGCAGCGATGCTAGATGGGGGTTTCGATCTCAACCATCCGGCGCTCACATTCGAACCAGGACACGACGTACTCGACCCTTCCTCCACAGTTGGTGTAGGAGACACGAAGGACCCGCATGGGACCGCATGTGCGGGCATCCTTGCAGCTACGCCTCGGACCGCAAGCAACGGCCAGCCCGGATCGGTGGGGGTGGCTCCAGGAGCCAGGCTCATACCGATACGGGTGTATTCGGCGAATCCAACCTCCCTTAGCGATTCGAGCAAACTCGCGGCCGGCATCACAGCTGCACTCCAGCGCGATGCGAAGGTCATATCGATTTCCCTCGCAGGCTACAAGCCGTCGGCAGCCCTCAACGGCGCGATTGAGAAAGCCGAGATGGCCGGTGTTGTCATTGTCGCGGGCTCGGGGAATCTGGAGCTTGCCGAAGTGACTAACGGACAGACGTTGATCAACAACGGACAGGAGCCGTCCGCACCGATGTGCGACCTGCAGTACCCCGCCAGGTACGGGAAGGTCCTTGCAGTTGGGGCTGCCACCACCCTAAGCGATGGATCTATCTCGCGAGTCAAATGGGAACACACCAAGAACCGAAACAACCCTTGGCTGAGCCACTACGGGAACAACCTCGACTTGGTAGCACCGGGCATCGGCATATTCACGACGGATCCGGTTCCTGGAACCAGCTATACGCCCGGCGAGTATTTCAAGGACTTCGAAGGCACCTCAGCTTCCACGCCCTATGTGGCCGGCATTGCTCTTCTCGTCCGGCAGGCATTCCCCAACGAGTCAGCCGCCGAGATTCGGGGACGTATCCTGAGGTCCTGTCATCTTCCCGGTACATATGTCGCCACTTTGCGGATTATCCCGGAACACTCCGGTGATTGGCATCCAGAGGTTGGTTTCGGGGTACCGGACGTTCAGGCCGCCGTGGCCCCTTGAATCAGGGACGTGAGTATGAAACGACAAGGAAGGACGGCAATGGCAGATCTTTGTGCTGAAACGAAGGCATCGGCCAATGAGACCTATAAAGACGCGTTCATCAATTGCATACACCCACTAAGCGAGTTCCTCAACGAGCTCTATGCGCAGTCGACGCATCCGAACATGCTCGACCACTTCTGGAAGAACCCCTACCGGACAGCAAGAGTTGCCGGGTTGCCGTGGGAAGCATGCATCATGCTCGCTGAAGGTGATTGGGATCGCGTGCAATACGCAGTCAGCGTGGAGCTAATGCGCGACCCTTTAAATCAAGCCAGCTACGACGCGGCAGGCGGAAAAGGAGGACCGATCGGCGTCAAGGCTAGATGACGAGTCGCGGCTCAGTAACAATCGTCGGAACCGGCATTCGGGGTTCCACCCAGCTGACTCCCGAGGCAGGGAGCGCGATCACAGCGGCCGATGTAGTCCACTACGTCGTACCGGATATTGTTACGGAGAACCTCATATTGGACCTTGCCAGGAAGGCCAAGACTTTGGCCGACCTCTACTCAGAAAACCGGCCGCGATCCGAGACATACGCACTCATGTTTGAGCGGATCATGGGGGATGTGCGCGACGGTTTCAGCGTCTGCGGCGTCTTCTACGGCCATCCCGGCGTATTCGTCGATCCTTCACACGCCGTGATAGCGGCTGCGCAGCATGAGGGCTACCCGGCCCGCATGTTCCCGGCCGTGTCCGCGGCAGATTCGCTGTATGCAGACCTTGGGCTAGATCCGGGCGCAAGGGGCATCCAGATGTATTCCGCGACGGACTTCGTGTTGTGGCGTCCCGTTATCGAAACTCGGGCACCACTGATCCTTTGGCAGCTCGCTTTTCTCGGGGCGCCCGCGGGAGTCACCGAAGCGAGCAGGGAACACCTTCCGACATTGGTCGAACGGTTGGAAGAGCTCTACCCGGCTGACCACATCGTGCTGCTCTACGAGGCAGCGCCGATGCCGCCGTTCCCAGCGAAGATCGAACACGTTCAGCTGAAAGACCTTTCATCTGCGGCCGTTCGTATGGCGATGACTCTCGTCGTGCCACCGCTGGGCGAGTTCATCGACGACAAGGAGCTAGCGGCACGAATGGGTGTCGACTAGTGGCTCGACGCCTTGCGCAGCAGCGACTGTACCTGCTTCGCATCGATGTCATCGACGCAGCCCGCAACGGAGGGTATGGATCCCAGCTCCTCTTGTAGCTGCATGTCTAGCTCATTGAGTCCTGCAGGAAGTGTGTAAGGCACAGCCTTCCTGAGTATCTCCGCTGTCGACCGGAGCGCCCTCGACACCTCGTGCAGCCCCTTCTGAGATGCAGCACGCGCTCCGTGCCACAACGCCCAGAATGTCCAGACCCAACCACCGGCCTTCATCGCCAACTCAGCTGCGTCGACAAGGGCAACACCAGCTGGTTCATGACTCTCCCCATACGCAGCTTCAAGCACTCGCCCGCGAGCCACCAACGAACGCAAACCAACGCCCATAGCTTCATCAGTGGCACTGCGCAGCATCGCCAGCACAGTGTCATCGCCGTCGAGGGCGCGAACCCAGGCCTGGAGCTGTTGCACCTCGATTACCCAGGTCCTTTGCCCTAGCGCGGCGTATTCCGCTTCTGCAGCCTCCCACGAGGTCACGGCATGTTCATGATCACCGTCATAGAAGGACCGCCAACCCCCATAGTCACAGCGTATCGCTTCTCCTTCGCTAACACCCAAGCGCCGGGCCCACGCCATCGAGTGCGAGAACGCGCTTTCGGCTTCTTCACGATTCCCCATCCAAAGATTCAGGAACGCAAGACTCGCGAACACGAACGGAAGGGAGTCGCCGTCGATGGGAGTCAGTAGCGGCACCATCGCGGCAAACGCCGCCGACGATTCGCGGTAATTGCCCTCGGCGAAGTAGGTGACCCCCTCGCTGGCCAAGACCCGGCTCGTCGCCACGTCGGTGTCTAGGTGCGACGCAACCCTTGCCTGTTCCTTGATTAGCTCTCTTGCTGTTCGAATGGATCCCGCCCACGCATACAACTGCACCAATTCCTCTATCGCCTTGGCCAGCTCGGTCGATGGCTCGTCGTCTCTGCTGGCCAGCGACAGATTCAGCTCTTCCAAGCCCTCAGCGTGCCGACCGGTATCAAACCAGAACCGACCCAGACTGGATACCAAACGCAGCTCGGACGGCCGATTCTCGTCAAGGCGCGCCCGACGCAAAGCGACCCGCAGGTTGGGGAGATCAACTTCAAACCATTGCAGCGCGATTGCCTGACCAGCGCCGCCGAACGCTTGCCGGTTCTCCTCGGCCTCACCAACAAAATGACCGACATGGGCCTGCACGGCTTCGGCCACCTCCTCTTCGGTCAGCAGCGACTCGGCATAGGCACGGACCACCTCGAGCATCCGATAGCGGGTGACTGCCGAGTCACGTACCACCTTGATCAGACTGGTGTCGACGAGGTGGTCGAGGGCTGCTTGAGCTGGCGTGCCTACCACAGCTGCGACTGCTGCTGGGGTGAAGCCGCCACGAAATACCGCCAGCTTGCGCCAAACCGCCGCCGATTCACCGTCCAGCAGCCGGTAGGACCACTCGAGGGCGGTTCGCATCGTTCTATGGCGAGCCGGCCCGCGCCGCTTTCTGTCGCCAAGAGCAGTCATGTCAGCGCGGATCTGATCGAGAACGTCGTCAACTGTCGCGCTCCGCAGCCGAGCTGCAGCTAGTTCTATCGCCAGCGGAATCCCGTCCAGGACCACCACGAGCTCGGCAATCTGGCGAATCTCAAGGTCTCTCGGTAAGAAAGTCTGGTCGGCACGACGGGCTCGATCGACCAGAAGTTGAACTGCCTCGGAAGCCCGAACGCTCTCTACGTCGCTCCCGGTTTCCGGTAGCCGGAGACCGTCGAGTGCCCAAACGTACTCCCCATCAACACCGAGCCGTTCCCGCGACGTTGCGACCACGTGGAGCTGTGGGCAGCGCAGCGCGATCTGGAAGACCACATCTCCAACCTCACCCACAAGGTGCTCACAGTTGTCAACTACGAGCAGGGCTGCACGGTCCGTAGCCCATTCAACGATGGTGGCTAGTGGGTCCTCGGCGGCCTCCTCTTCGATCGGAAGCGCGCCGACGATCGACCGTACAACGCCTTCTGATTCTGTGCCGGCGAGATCGCAGAACCAGGCGCCCCCTGGAAACCGCTGCGCCACAGCGTGCCCAAGTTCGACGGCGAGTCTGGTCTTGCCGATACCACCGGGGCCGGTCAGGGTAACCATGCGCTCTCCGAGAACGAGCTCCTGGAGACGCCCCAAGTCCTCCACCCTCCCAACAAACGTGCTGACGTGCCTCGGGAGATTCGATGGGGCGTCGGCAACGTATGAGAGCGCCGGCGCCTGCAGCAGTATGTTCTCCTCCAAGTCGCTGAGGGCGGTCGAGGGCGTGATCCCCAGCTCTTCCCCCAAGACTTGCTGCGCCCGTTGATAAGCCCGGAGTGCATCTGCCTGTCGCCCACTGCGGTAGAGGGCGAGCATCAGCAGTTCCCAGAAGCGCTCGTGAAGCGGATGCTTGTTGACAAGCTCTTCCAAGCCGGCCACCGCTTCGTCGTGTCGGCCCTGGGCCAGCTCGATCTCCATTCGGCGTGCCAAGAAGGTCAGGTACAACTCATTGAGCCGTCTGATTTCGATCTCACCAAAGGGCCGGTACTCGATGCCCGGGTAGGGCCCGCCCCGCCACAACTCGGCAGCGTGCTCAATATGAATGGTCGCTGCCTCGATGTCCGAGCCGAGCGCAGCTCCAGCGGCAACGATCGCTGCTTCGAACTGAACGGCGTCTATCGAGTTTGGGTCGAGGTCGAGGCGATAGCCATTGTCCGTCGTAGTGATCGGGCTCCGCTCCCCGCCGAGGATGCTGCGCAGCTTCGATACGTGAAATCGCAAGGTACCGATGCTCGGGGGGTCGTCTCCCCACAACTCGTCCATGATGCGATCGCTCGACAAGGCTGTGTTGGGATTGATGAGCATCAGCGCCAGGAGTTCACGTTGCTTTGAGGATGAGACCGACCGCATCTCGCCATCGACTTCGACTTCGATCGCACCAAGAACCCGGAACTCCATACAACTATTCAAGCAACCGAGCGACCGACTCGGTGGGCTGTTGCGTTCCTAGACCGCCACTGCGACCTGAGCGGCTGACTTCTCGTCGACATCGACCAGGGCCGTCAATGCGATCGAGCATCCTTTCGGGACCGCCACGGCCGCAACAACCCCGTCACCGAGCTTGACGTCGATCACTGCGAAGCCGTCCCATTTGACGGGCGACAGTCCCATCACGCTCAAGGTCTTGGGCTCATCTTCGGGATCCCGCCCCATGGCACGCGCCAAGGCCTTCTTGCGGCCCCACAGCTTCAGGAACTCGCTGCGCATATCTGGCGCCGAGAACACGGTGTTGGCCTCGGGCCGCGTCAGCACTCGTTGCACCATATCCGTGTCGACCTTGGTGTCGGAGACGACTTCGATGTTGATACCGACGGGCGTGCGGAAGCCCACGGCTAGCGCCACGATCCCGTCTCCATAGGAGAGATCGAGCGTCAGGTCCGTTGCGGGCCTAGCGATGCCCAGCCGACCTTGCTCGCCGATCTCCAGCTCGATGTCCTCGAGAGGACAGTCGAGGTACTCCCCCAGCCGCTGCCGCAGCCAGGTGTGTGCGGCCAGGTACGGCCGCAGCTCCGGCGTCATGGCAAACTCGAGCGCCCTCCCCAATTCGGCAACCGACAGGATGCTCTCGTCGATCTCAACCGTCGTCAGATCTGCCGTCAGCACATCGACGGTGCGGGTGAACAATTCCACCACCCCCAAATACTGGCCCTGGTTCGGCGACCGTACCGTCCCTCGCTGAGGTGTCTCCACCTCGCAGGGTCCTACCCGGATAGGCGCCGAACTTGTCTACAAGTGATCGTATTGCCCCATGGTCGCCAATACCACCGTCGCCACCAACGCTGGGCTAGTCCGTGTACTACCCCATCAGGATGACCACCACACATTTGGCCCTTACCAGACCATCCCAGGTCGGATAGCCTGTGGTCAGCCTGCCGGAAAGGGGACCCCGATGCGCCGCCCGTTCGTCCTTCTAGCCACGTCACTGCTCCTCCTGTTGACCATTGCCGCACCGGCGGTCTCCGCCGTCGATCAGTCCGATCTGCAGCGGGTCATCGTTGAGGTTCGGTCCGACACGGACTTGGTCCGCGGCCTGACCAACAGCGCCACCGCGCTTCGGGGCGGCCGTACCGGAGCAACTTTCCGTCACGCTCTCCAGGGCTTTGTCGCGGAACTCCCCCCGAGCGCCATTGCGGCACTGGCGCGCGATCCGCGGGTGATCCGAATAACGCCCGACTACGAGATCCGCATTGCAGGACAGGAGACCCCCACCGGCTTCGATCGCATCGAAGCCGAC
>JASJEG010000131.1 GCA_030064765.1 Acidimicrobiia bacterium
CCCCACCTTCTCCTCGATCTTCATGATGGCCAGCGGAGTCACGATGCCGAGCAACACGAATGCGGCGACCAGCGCGATGGCGGCGCCGATGCCGAATTGCACGATCGACTCGATTCCGGCAGAGGCGTTGGAGAGGAAGGCTGCGCTGTCGGACGCCAGCGCCAGCACCAGAGCGCCGGCAACGGCGGCGATACCGGTGGCGAAGGCGCGGCGCGGGGTGTAGCCCTCGAGGCGCTGCTCCCGATACCGGCCGACTGCGTGGAAGGCGAAGTCGACACCAAAGGAGACCATCGCAATCGGGACGATCAGCGACAGAACCAGATCGACCTTGAATCCGATGAGGTTGCTGATTCCTTGCAGCCAGACGATGAGCGCAGCCAACGCCGCGCCGGTGACGGCCAGCACCCAGTAGCTGCGGAAGGTCAGCCCGACGATCAGCAGCACCGCCAGGATCGTGAAGCCGATGAACGGTCCCGCCACCTCGCCTTGCTCGGCCGAAGTGAGGTTGACGTCGATCGCCACACCCCACGCCTGGTAGTCGGTTTCGCCTGCCCGGATGACCTCGAGGACCTGCCGGCTGTACTCCTCGGGTGCGGTGTCGGTCCCGAGACGGACGCCGCCACCACCGAAGCCGAGCACCGTGTCATCGGAGAGGACCGGAACGAGAATGGCGGGTGAGATCGGCAGGCCATCGGCCGCGGTTTCCGTCTGGGCGGAGAGGCCGAGCTCGGTTGGGCCCCGTTCGGCGATTAGCTGGGCGGCAACCCGCTTGACCTCAGCGTCGCTTGCCCCGGCCAGACCATTCGGAAGGCGCCGGTCGATCAGATCGGCAATCGACTGGATCCCGACCACGTCAATCAGCTCGTCGCTGTCGAAGTAGGTGAACAGCGTCGGTCCCAGCTCTGGGTCGGCCCGCAGCGCTTCCTCGGCGGCGAGCAAGGTGCGGAGGGAATCGGCCGTCAGCAGATCGCCTGCACGATCCTCGATGGCGAGGAACGTGGTGAACACCGACGAGGAGAACTCCTCCTCGATCTTGTCCCGTGCGTCGAAGACGGCCCCCGCGGGCTCTTGGGAAGCTGACTCCTCGGGTTGCATGGTCAAGAAGGGGATGGCCAGCAATGCGGTGATTACCAGGCTGGCGATGATGACTGCTGTGGACCGTGCGGCGATCCAGCTGGATACTCCCCGGGTACGTGTACTCATGTCTTTCTCCGACCTCTCCGGCGCCACATCTTGACAGTGGCAAGTTGACAGTGGCAAGATAGTGGCGCATGATGTTGACGTTGTCAAGATCTTTTTTCGAAACCGTGAAGGACACAGATGAGTCAGGACACCTATCACCACGGTGATCTCCGCAACGCGTTGCTCGAAGCCGTTGGTCAGGTCATCGAGGAAAAGGGAGTGGGTGCGGTCAGCCTGCGTGAGGCTGCCCGTCGCGCCGGGGTGTCTCACGCCGCCCCATCCCACCACTTTGGCGACAAGGTCGGCATGCTCACTGCGTTTGCGGCGCGCGGCTTCGAGGAGTTTGGAAGCCGGTTGCAGGCTGCCGCCGATGCGGTCGCCAGCGAGGGAGTTGCCGCCCAGTTGCGGGCGATCGGTTTCGAATACCTCAGGTTCGCCGTCGAGCGGCGACCCTACTTCGAGGTCATGTTTCGCTCCGAGATGCACGACAACGCCGATCCGGATCTGAAGTCCATCAGTCACAATTCGTTCGGAGTCCTGATGGGCGTAGTAGAGGCGATGGATCCCGACGAGCTCAACGGGGCCGATCCCATGCACATCGCCATGAGGGCGTGGGCGACGGTGCACGGCTTGGCCACCCTGTGGCTCGATGGAGCACTCGGCCAGTTCACCGACGAGGACTTGTTCTCACTGGTTCAGGGTGTGTTTGCGGTAAACGACAAGGCATAGGAGCTAGCTGACTCCGGCGAGTACTAGCGGCGTAACAAGGCGCCCTCCAACCGGCCGTGGGGTAGGTTCCGTAGGGAAGGACTAGCGAGGGGAGTTCCCAATGCCGCGGACAATCGGGGTAGGTCTAGTGCTGCCCATGATGCAGCGGCCTGATACCGGAGAGACGCCGTCGTGGCCGACGATCAAAGAGTTGGCGCAAAGCGCCGAAGGAGCTGGGTTCGACACAGTGTGGGTGCCCGATGAGCTGCTGTGGAATGCGCCCGGTTGGCCGGGTCCCCGCGGCTGGTGGGAATGTGTTGCGATGTGTGCCGCCGTTGCTGCCAGCACGCGGACCATAGGTGTCGGCACCTGGGTTTTGTCGGCGTTGCATCGCAATCCGGCCCTGACTGCCAAAGTCGCGCACACGCTCGACGAGGTCAGCGCAGGGCGCCTGTTGCTCGGTCTTGGAGCAGGGCACGCCGGAAAGCAGGGGGAGGCCTTCGGCTATCCGCCAGATGCAACCGTGTCCAGGTACGAAGAAGCGTTGGAGATCTTGGTGCCGGCATTGCGCGGTGAGACCGTGACCTTCGACGGCAGCTTTCACCGGGCAAGTGATCTGCAGATCTTGCCGCTCGGGCCCCGCGAGAACTCCATACCGCTGATGCTCGCCGGGCACGGCCCGAGAACGATGGGGTTGGCTGCTCGCTATGGGGACATCTGGAGTGGGTATGCGACCGAGAGCAGCTTGCCGGAGTGGTTTGCGCCGATGATGGAGCGACTCGACGCAGCGTGCGAAGCCGCAGACCGGGATCCGAGTTCCATAGGCAAATCCATTGGGGTGGTAGTCGAGCCGGGCGATGAACCTATGGCCGAATCGCATGGCATGGGTATTCCGATCAGCGGATCAGCGGAAGCAATCGCCGACACGATTGCCGGGTATCGGGACATCGGGGTGACTCGGATCGAAGTCATGCTGTGGCCCGGATCTGCTGGATCCTTCGAGGTCTTGGCGGAGGCGGTGGCACTTCTGCGCTGAACACGCCAGACGCGTCGGGTGGGTACCATCTCGTCCATGAATCTCCCCATCTCCTTCCTGTCCGACTTCGGCCGCGACGACGAGTTTGTGGGTGTCGTGCACGGCGTCATCGCTCGCATTGCCCCCGACGTGCGTGTCATCGACGTCGGTCACGATTTCGCTCAGGGGGATATCCGCGCCGGCGCCCTGGCATTGATGCGCTCGATCCAATACCTCCCGCAGGGCGTCGCCCTGGCGGTAATCGATCCCGGTGTTGGCACCGAACGCAAGGCAATCGCAGCCCGCACCGAGTGGGGGACCCTGATCGGACCCGACAACGGGTTGCTGGCGCCGGCGGTGGCCATGGTCGGCGGCGCCGACAAGATCGTTTCGATCGAGAACCCTGAAGTCCAGCTCCCGGCACCAGGAGCGACGTTCCACGGCAGAGACCTGTTCGGCCCCGCCGCTGCGGTGATTGCCTCCGGTCAGGCGACGCTGGAGGAGTTGGGTCCTGAAGTGGACCCTGACTCGGTTGTACCGCTGATGCTGCCGCTCGTCGAGCACAGCGAGGACGCCGTGGTCGGCGAGGTGCTGTGGGTGGATCACTTCGGTAACTGTCAGCTGAACATCACTCCGCAGGATCTGCAGCTGGTCGGGATTGGCCCCGGCACCGACATCGTGCTCAAGATCGGATCGGCCGAGTTCGCCATCGAGTGGGTGGATGCCTATGGCAATGTCGAAGAGGATGAGGGTCTGCTGCACATCGACAGCTACGGCCAGATTGCGGTGGCAGTTCGCAACGGGAGTGCAGTCGATTCCTATCCGCTGGCGGCTGGGACCGCAGTCACGATTCGATCCGGCAGGCCCGGTCTGCAAATCTTGTCTGGCTGAGGGATCTAGAAGCTGCGGACGAGCCAGATGAGTGACGACCCCAAGATCAGGGCGAGAAGGCCGATAATGACAGCAGCGGTGGCGGGTCTCATAGGAGAGGGACGTTAATGCGCTATCGGCGGATCCAGTACTTGACGAAACCCGGGTGTGGTCTGTGCGATGAGGTTCTCCCGGTCGTGGAGCGAGCCACCAAGCGGCTCGGGGTCGAGTTGATAGAGATAGACATCCGCAACGAGCCCGAGTTGATGGACATCTACAACATGCGGATTCCCGTTGCTCTCAACCGGCGCGGCAAGGTGCTCGCCGAAGGCCGGATCGGGCAGTGGAAGGCCTACGGCGCAGCGCTGCGGGCTTGGCTCTGAAGATCACCCTTCCGGGTGGTCCATCGGATCGGAGTGCTCCGCGTCCATATGGTCGGATTCTTCCCCGGTCATGTGCTCGTGGTGATGGCCGAGCAGCCCTCGGTCGCTGAGCGGGAGATCCTTGACCTCCTTCCACATCATGACCACTCCGCCCAGTCGATCTGCGTGTTCGGCGGCGGCCGCCTCCGTTGCGAACGCAACTATGCCGTGTCCCATCGGGGTAACGATGCTGCGACCGACGACGAAGAAGGCGTCATCTACGAGCACCCAGTCTTCCGTGTCGAAGTCGTGCACCCAGGCAAACGCCACGTCGGCGAAGTCGCCGGTGCGACGGCCGTGCTTGACCATCTCACCGATGCCGTCGAATGCCTTGGCGTCACCGCCGTTGAGACGATAGGCAGCGGCAAATCGGGGCTCACTGATGATCATGTTGCACTCGATGCAGATATCTCTGCCGTAGGTGATCTCAGGGGGACCATTGGCCGCAGCGGGACTCGAGCATCCGGCCACAAGTGCCGCGAGCAGCGCACAGATGGGCAGAAGGGCTAGTCGCATCAGAGATCCTTTGATTTGGCGAAGCGGATAGATGCCACCGCAGCGGGAAACACTGCCCACGCCGCGCTGGTCGCTAGTAGCACGGTCTCGAGACTGCCGCCGAGGCGATCAACCGCATACGTGCCGGCGGGTCCAAGGACGTCGAGGGAGCCGGAGAAGGCGGTGAGCGACGCCAACCGGAACGTCTCGACCGGGTTGGCAAGAGCTGAGAAGAACAGTGCGCTGACCGGTAGATCTGTGGCGACAGCGGTGCCCATCAAGCCGATATCCCCCAGGAAGGCGAGAGTCAGCCACACAAAGACTGCTGTTCCCAGGGCGGCCCCGGTGCGGTTGGTGAAGGTGCTGATGAGCATGCCGAGACCGAGCATCGCAACCGCAAGCACCCATGAGAGGCCGGCGATGCGAACGAACGACCACACGTTGGCGCCACCGCCCTGCAACCCGGTCACCAACCCGGCGGCACCGAATCCGGCGGCGGTGGTTGCCAGCAGTGCGATGGCGAGACCGGCAAAGGTGCCCCAAAAGGCTTCGGTCCGACTCACCGGATGCGACAGCAGGAAGCGCAGGGCCCCGTTCTCGCGCTGGCCGGCCAGGCTCTGCGCCCCCAGCGTTAGACCCATCAACGGAATGATCAGCTGAACCAGCGCCACCAGTGAGGCCGCGCTCCGGCCGAAGTTGCCAAACTCGGACACCTGGCTCCCAGGAAGGGCGACGTTCGCCAGGACCGCGGCGAGCATGCCAAACGCACCGGCCCACAGCCAGAACCACTTCGACCTCGTGGCGTCCCGCAACTCCTTGCGGGCGACGATGGTCACCAGCCGCATCTCAGTGCGTTCGCCGGCGGTCGACAACGCTTGGCCGGCGGCTGTCATCGCCACACCTCCACATCCTGAATCTCGATGCCGGCATGGTGGACCGCAGCAAGCGCTCTGCCCTTCCCCTGAGCCGGTACCTCGACTAAGACGCCGCGGGGATTACGTTTCGCTGCATAGCCGGCCGCACCCAAGACTTCTATTGCCGCCTGGGTCGAACCGTTTGTCAGTACCAGCTGTAGCCAGGCCCGGATGCCGAGGCGCTCCGCCAGGTCGATCGGATCGCACTCGATGGTGATCCGGCCTTCCTCCATCCCGATGACGCGGTCGACGAGCATCCCGACTTCTTCCATATGGTGCGATGTGACCAGCAGAGTCCGCCCCTCGCGCCGCAGTCGGTCGAGCAACCGGATGGCACCGTCACGAGCCGCCGCATCGAGATTGGATGTTGGTTCGTCGAGCAGTAGGACGGATGGGTCTGGGAGTAGGGCGACCGCCAATCCCAGCCGCTGCTTGAGGCCACCGGAAAGGGCCGCAACTCGCTTGTCTGTGTGTTCGCCGAGCCCGACCTCGTCGATCACGGCGTCGACACGCTCGGGGCCAAGCCGGCGTAGGTCAGCCGAGAAGTCGAGCAATTCGAGCACCGCTAGGTCGTCGTAGAAAGACAGCTCCTGGGCGACGTAGCCGATCTTCTGTCGTGTTGCCTTGGGATGAGTGCGCACGTCCAAGCCGGCAACTTCAACCGATCCATCGAAACCGACGAGCCCCAGCAGACACCGCACGACGGTGGTCTTGCCGGCGCCGTTCGGCCCCCACAGTGCGACCGACTCTCCGGCGGCAACCTGCAGCGAGAAGTCATCGACCACTGTGACTCGTCCGTAGCGCTTGGTGAGTTCTCGTATGTCGATCATGTGGTTGCGATCCTTCTGCCGTGGCGTCTGGTTCTGGTCCCACCCAGCGCCGCCATGGAGCCCGCGATCGCGAGCATGAGAAGCGAGGCCATAGTGAGTGCTCCGCTGGTGGTGCGGGATTCCGCCGTCGAAACGGGAAGCGAGGGTTGGTTGATCAGAGGAGCGAGGTCTTCGACCTTGGGGCGTGGTTCGAGGACGGGGAACACCCGGGCGACGATGCTGACGGCGCGGGCTGCCGGGGTTTCGCTGAAGAAGGTCAACTCGGGATGGCGGTCGGTGAGGGTCGAGTAGAGGTCGGCAAGACGATAAGGGACATCTCCGATCCCGTCGCCATCGGCGTCGAAACCGGCGAAGTCGCTCCAGTAGTTGCCGACTCCGCCGAGAGTCCAATCGTTGCCGCTGAAGTTGCCGCCGCCCTTTACCCCAACTTGTTCAGCGTTGTCGACAAAGGCGTTGTTGGTGAAGGTGTTGCGCTTGACGGAGGGCATGAACAACACGCCCACCTCGTTGTAGGCGAAGAGGTTGCCCTCGATGGTCTGGTATTGGTCCACGGACCACGGCGAGTTGTCGAGGTACATCCCGGCACGGTTGCCCACCATGCGGTTGCCCGTTGCCGTTATGCCGTCCATGTCCTTGAGACCTATGCCGTAGCCGCTCGGGCCTTGGTTCTCGGCCATGACGTTGTTGGTCAGGGTGAGGTTCCGCCCGTACATGAAGAAGACGCCCACGGAGTTCTGGGCGAGGCGGTTCTCCTCGATCACCGTTTCGTCCGAGTACATGAAGTGGAGCCCGTACCGACCATCGGTTACCTCGTTGCCTCGAACGACCAGATTGTCGGAGAACCAGTACACGGTGTCGCGACCGCCGGTGACGATGTTGTTCTCAATGACCGAATTGCTGCACTCCCATAGCCGGATACCATCGCCCCGCCGACCCAGCTCGAGATCCATTGCCCCGACCCGGTTGCCCACCACCTGTGACTGCGGCGACTTGCGTAGGAACACCCCGAAGAGAACGTTCTCGAACGTGTTGTTGCGGATTACGAGCCGTGCTGAGTCGTTGGCATCGATGCCGGCGTTCTCTCGATCCAAGGAGACTCCGGTGTTGCGGATGAGGAAGCCTTCGATCGTGACGTCGGGGGCGGCAACGGTGATGGCACTGCCCTCGCCCTCGGCGTCGATGATTGGCTGGCCTTCGCCGATCAGCTGCAGCGGCTTGTCGATCGTGATCGCCTCATGGATGCCGCCTGCGACGAAGATCGTGCTGCCCGCCGCGGCTGTTTCGATCCGGGTCTGCAGATCCTCTTGTTGCGCAGCCGCCGGGGCAACGCCGACGAACCCGACAATCACGATCGACACTCCCAGGGCGAGAGTGAGTCTCACGCCGCCTGCTCTCGACGCTGTGAGACTGCGGCCTCGACGAGCGGCTTGTAGGCGCGGCGGTGGTAGATCAGCCCCGCCGCAACGAGTCCTGACGCAAGCAGCGCCAAGATGAATCCCAAGCCGGGGAGCGCCAGCGTCTCGAACTGGGCGATGGTGGCCGGCCCGAAAATGGGTGGGGTGAACTCACCAACCGCATCTGCCAGCGGCGCTGCGGAATCGAGGCTATGGCCGTAGGTCCACAGCCAGTACTGCAGGTCCACGACGAAGATGAGTGGAAACAGCAGAGCTGGCAGCGCCAGCACGAGCACCCACCGCGAGTGGATGTAGAGGGCAGCCACGAGCAGACCTGCCAGCATCAGAATCGCCGCAATAGCAATGGAGCGTTCGAAGACGGCTCCGTCATCGAACGAACCGAGACCGACGTAGTGGTTGAGACCCTCGATCTCAACCACATCGCCTTCCAACCGATTGACAAAGGCAGTGATGGTCAGCCCGTCCGGAAACTGGGGCGCATCGAGTCGCAGCACCCAGTAGGGGAGGAGGAGGGAACCCACGAGCAGCACCGCGGCAGCCGAGAACAGCGCCTTGGGCCGCCGGTAGAGCTGAGGTTGCGCCGCCAGCTCTTCCTGGGAGACCCGTGGCCCCAGTATCCGGTCGAGGGCTGACATCACTCCGCCTTGCTCCCTACGGCTCGACGAGCATGTAGCCGGCCATCTCCAGGTGCAGCGCCGAGCAGAACTCGGTGCAGTAGAACGGGAATGTCCCGCTCTCGGTCGCCGTGAACTCGACGGTCGCCGTTTCGCCCGGTTCGAGGCTCAGGTTCACGTTGTAGGCGGGGATGGCGAAGCCGTGGGTGGCGTCGAACGACGTATCGACGTTCGTGATATGCCACGTCACGTTGTCGCCGGCCTGCAGCGTCACCTGATCCGGAGTGAAGTGGCTGCGGACCGCCGTCATCCAGATCTCGACATCATTGCCGTTCCGCTCCACTCGCTCGGTGCCAAGCTGCGGTGCGTTCGGGTCGACTGCCATCACCGCCGGATCCCAACCGATCTCCGGATACACCGTGAACGGTTCGAGCTTGTCGGCGCTGATGATCTGGGCATAGTGCGGCTCGCCCATGCCGAGCGGCATGTCGTACAGCAGCTGCATCCCTGCCGTTTCTGACTCAGCCGTTGGTGGCTGGGAGATGTCGACCAGTTGCAGGTTCTGTGGCAGCAGCGGACCCGGCGGGAAGAACCGGTCGATCGACCACTTGTTGAGCGCCACCAGGTACTGACCGTCGGGGCTCACGGTGTCACCCTCAGCAGCGGAGAGGTGCCCGATGTTGTAGTGCACCGGAAGCGTTCCCTCGAGTGTCCATCCCTCATCGTGATACGGCGGTCCCAGCTTCCAGCGCGCCACAGTCGAGTCGAGGAAGATGCTGGTGTAGGCGTATCCGTCCGCATCGAACTCCGTGTGCAGCGGGCCTAGACCGACTTCAACCTGCGCCTCGAGGACGGCATCGAAGTCGAGTATCGGGACGCCGTACGGGTCAGGTTGCCAGTTCTGCTCGGCAATCGCTTGCTGGATCTTGGCGAACGAATAGACCGAAACGTGCGGGTCCAGCTTGCCGGAGACCACTATGTAGTCGCCGCCGGGGGTCACGTCGGCGCCATGCGGGCTCTTGGGCTCGGGTACGAAGTACAGCAGTCCCTCTGCAATGCTCGTCTCGAGAGCCACGACCGGGAATCCGTTCACGTCGAACGTGTTGCCTGCTGCCGCAACTTCAGCTGCCTTGTTGAGGTCGATGACGTGCAGGTAGTCGTTATCGCGTGCGGATGCGCCGGCTTCGAACGGCTCCCCCGAGCCGTCGGCACCTTCACCCGTGGCCCGCTCGGTATTGAACGAACCGCAGAAGACCCAGCCGTCGGACTCGAGCTTGCCGGCGTCACAGAGATCCTGCCAATAGGGCGGGAGCTCCATGGCGAACGACGCGGCCTCGTCGATGCGTCCGCTGGCCCTGTCGAACTTCCAGAACGTCACCATGCCGCGATAGTCGGTGTCGTAGTCAGCTGTGGGGGAGAACTCCCAACCATGGGGTGTGGCGTATTGGCCGCCCTGGACAACCCACTCGGTGTTGGGTGTGACCTTGGTGCCCCCGTGGTCGTTGATGGCAATTGGGTTCTTGATGATCTGCTTGGTTTCGAAGTCGCGGAGGTCGATGACTGCGACGCGGGCATTGGCCTTGTCGTTGATGAAGACGAACTCGCCGTCGT
>JASJEG010000009.1 GCA_030064765.1 Acidimicrobiia bacterium
TCGCCTGACCGATCCCAATAGGCGGGCGAAGCCCGACAAATGACTCGCTCGAAGCCTGCCTCGAGCGAAACTCCAAGTGGGGGTGCTCGAGGGGGTGGCCCTTGTGCCAGCCCCCTCGACCCGGCCGGGAGGGCTCAGCCCGACCCGGACGAGAAGAGCGCGGCCGAGAGGCCGCTCCGATACGAGATGCAGCTGAGCTGCAGCGAGAAACTCGGTCGAGGCCTGCCTCGACCGATGTTGACGCTACAACCGGACTTTGGTGATTCGTTCCACCCAAGCGAGTTCGGCCAGCTCGTCGATGACCTCTTCCGGCACGTCAGAGTCGACCGAGATGAAGGAGAGTGCCTCCTCCCCTTTCCCGGATCGGCCGGTCCGCCACGTGGCGATGTTGATTCCCCGATCGCCGAGCAGCGTGCCCACCTTGCCGATGAATCCCGGCTCATCGTGGCTCCACGAAACCAGGATGGTGCCCTCAGGAATGACGTCGACCCGGAAGCCATCTACATCGACGATGCGCGGCTCGTCGTGACTGAAGAGCGTGGCGGCAACGGTGCGCCTGCCTCCGCTCCATTCCACCCGGCAGGAGATGATGTTGGGATAGTCGGTTGTGTGCAGGCCTGTTGTCTGGGAGACAACGATCCCCCGGGTCATTGCAACGTGCGGCGCGTTTACGTAGTTGACCGATCCGGTTGGTACCGGCTCGAGCAGACCCTTGAGGATGGCAACCGTGATCGGCTTGATGTACTCGTCGATTACCTCGCCCTCGATGGCCACTTCGACTTTGGTGATGGCGTCTTCGGCGAGTTGGGTTTGCAGGCTGCCGAGGCGTTCGGCCATCGATAGGAAGGGACGCAGCTCCTTGAGCACGTGGCCGTCGACCACCGGCATGTTGACCGCGTTGCGGAAGTCAACACCGTGCAGGGCATCGATCACCTGTTTGACGATCTGGATCCCAACTTCACGCTGCGCTTCGTCGGTGCTGGCGGCTAGATGCGGCGTAACCACAACGTTCTCCATGTGCAACAGCGGATTGTCGAAGTCCGGAGGCTCTTTGGTCAACACATCGAGCGCAGCCCCGGCTACGTGCCCGCTCTCGATGGCCTCCACGAGCGCGGGTTCGTCGATGAGGGCGCCTCGGGCCGCGTTGACAATTCTTACGCCGGGCTTCATCTTGGCGATCACGTGTCTGTTGATCATGCCGCGGGTCTTCGGGGTCAGTGCGGCGTGGAGGGTGATGAAGTCGGAGCGCTCCAGCAGCTCCTCGAACGACACCCGTTCGATGTGCATTTCGTGAGCGCGGTCGTCACTGAGATAGGGGTCGAAACAGATGACGTTCATGCCAAACGCCCGGCAGCGGCGGGCAACCCGGCGGCCGATTCGACCCAGGCCGACGATGCCGAGTGTCTTGTCGCGGAGCTCGACGCCTTTGTACTTCTTTCTATCCCACCGGCCGGCGCGCAGGCTGGCTACGGCGTCGGGGACATTGCGGCACAGCGCAAGCAGCAGCGCCATCGTGTGCTCTGCGGTGGCGACCGTGTTGGCGCCAGGGGTATTCATGACGATCACTCCCCGCTCGCTGGCTGCCCGCAGATCGATGTTGTCGACACCGACGCCGGCGCGACCGATGACTTCCAGCTTGTCTCCGGCCGCAATCACCTCGGCGGTTGCCCTGGCACTGCTCCGCACCATCAATCCGTGATAGCCCCGGATGTGCTCTGCAAGCTTCTCAGGAGTCAGACCCTTTACGACGTCGTAATCGATGTCCTCGTTGGCGTCGAGCAAGTCCACGGCCTCCGGGGATAGATCGTCGGTAACGAGCAGTCGGAACGTCATGGTGCGCCTTTCCGGACGATGACCTCGCCGGCCCGGAACCGGGCCAGGCCGTCTTCCAACACGTCTCTGTACACGCTACCCGAAAGGGCGTCTTGCTCCGATTCGGTGAGGAGAACGCCAAGTAGTGGGGCCAGCGAGTCTCCGGTTACGAGAACGTCCGACTCATCCACGACATGGGGTCGCGACACAACGCCGGTGAAGCCAACGAACAGATTCACCACATCCCTGGCCGCAAGATCACTCACCCCGTCTCCAACCAGGACTGAACGGCCGCGCCGATCCCCCAACATCTCAGCCACGACATCCGACTTCCCGCTTGCCTGGACAAGCGGTGTGTCCTCCGAGTCCTTGTACTCGACGTCGAGACGTTGATCCCATTGATCCTCTAGGTAGTCCCACCATTCGCCGCTCAATTCGTCGTACTCGAGGCTTACTGCGCGGATGTGATCGTGGGGTACTCCGAGCCATCGCCCAAACGGTCGGACGGCTGCCAGCAATCCCCCGGAGACGATGAATACTTCCTTGCCGACTGCCCGCAGCGCAGCGATCACGCCCGCCGCATCCTGGACGACGGTGGAGCGATACAGCGGTTCGATTGCAGCGATTTCCTCGTGGGTCGGCGCCAGGATTTCGAGGCGTCGGTCATACACCGCGTCGAGATAGACCTCGCCATCCATGGCGGCGTCGGTCATCGCCTTGATCTCGTGGAACTTGCCCTTCATTCGGGCGAGTTCGTCAATGCCTTCTATGCTGCTCAGGGTGCTGTCGCAGTCGAAGAAGATGTAGTCGAAAGGGAGCGGGGCTGCGAGTAGAGCGGTGTCCGCCATGGGTCTGGCCTAGTTGCGTGAGCTTCGACTCTAGACCTCCCTCGAGCGCTTCAGTGCAATCCAAGTCAACCCAAAGCCGCTACTGCATCGAAGAAGACGTAGCTGCTGAAACAAGACCTACTGAGTGGGAGCCATGTCAACACAAACCGATAAGCCGCAAGCGGTCAGCACCGGCACCAAACTTGCCAGGCTGCGCCGCTTCAACATCATCATGGGTTTCTTCCACGCCATTCAGGGCGTGGCAATCCTGTTGCTCGCCAACGAGTTTGCGTTGCCGGTGACGGCCACGTTCCTCACAAACGCACCTGGTATCGAGCCTCCCCAGCTCTTCGAGCTGTTTGAGGTGCGCATTGCGTGGGGTGTCGCCGCATTTGTATTCCTATCGGCAATCGCTCACTGGATCATTTCGTCACCGGGCGTATACCCCTGGTACACCCGCAACCTGGAGCGGGGACGCAACTACGCCCGCTGGATCGAATATGCAGTGAGTTCGTCGGTAATGGTGGTGTTGATCGCAATGCTCAGCGGGATCTCCACGGTCGGCGCTCTTGGAGGCATCTTTGCGGTGAACGCCACGATGATCCTCTTCGGGCTGCTCATGGAGCACTACGAGTCACCGGGTCGACCCAATTGGATGTCCTACTGGTTCGGTGTGCTTGCAGGCGCAGTGCCCTGGATCTTGATTGCGGTCTATCTGTGGAGCCCCAGCACCGCCGAGTCGCCGCCCGCATTCGTCTACGGGATCTTCTTCTCACTGTTTGTCTTCTTCAACAGCTTCGCCATCAACATGGTGTTGCAGTACAAGCAGGTCGGGAAGTGGCGAGACTATCTCTACGGAGAACGGGCCTACATCGTCCTCAGCCTGGTGGCAAAGTCGATTCTCGCCTGGCAAGTCTTTGCTGGCGCGCTCACGGCCACGCTGTAGGACAGAATCTTCACCAACTGGGCTGCAGTTCCGCAGGAACAGCCAACGTGACGGTGTGCCTCGCGCTACTCAGAACTCCAGTTCCGCAGGAACTGCCAACGTGACGGTGTGCCTTGCACTACCCAGAGCTGCAGTTCCGCAGGAACTGCCAACGTGACGGTGTGCCTTGCACACCGTCACGCATATACGGCCGGGTTGGCGCACGCCTCTAATGGCTCACCGTTGAGACCCAAAACGAGGTTGCGTGCCGCCATCTCGGCCATCTCCGTTCGGGTTCGTAACGAGGCACTCCCCAAGTGCGGAGTCAGGACACAGTTCGGCATGGCGAGCAACGGATGACCGGTCGGTAGCGGCTCGGGATCAGTTACGTCGAGACCGGCGGCGGCAATCCGTCCTAGGCGCAGCGCCTCACATAGTGCGGCTGTGTCGACTAGCGGGCCTCGCGCCACGTTGACGAGTGTTGCCGATGGCTTCATGAGCCGCAGTGCAGGCGCATCGATGAGATGGTGAGTCTCCGGCACGAGGGCCGCGGTCAGTACCACATGATCGGCCTCGCTCAGTAGGCCGGATAGGTCTCGCCGCTGCGCTCCGAGCTGCTGTTCGAGCATCGGCTTGGCAGTCGGGCCGGTATAGAGGACCGAAGCGCCGAACCCGCTGGCTCTCCTGGCTACGGCCGAGCCGATTCTCCCCGGCCCCACGATTCCGATCGTCGATGAGTGAACGTCCCTACCGAGAAGCAGATCGGGTTGGAACTCCCCCCACATGCCGGATCGCACGTGCTCGATACCCTCCCCAATGCGCCGCGCCGCAGCCAGCAGTAAGGCCATAGCCAGATCAGCCGTAGCTTCGGTGAGGACTCCCGGGGTGTGCCCTACAGGTACCCCGCGCTTCGTACACGCTGCGAGGTCGATGTTGTCGACACCGACGGCCATGGTGGAAACGACGCGCAGCCGCGGGGCCGCGAGTAGCAGTTCGCGATCGATCCTGTCGTTGAGCATGCAGTACAGGCCATCGACTGCAGCCGCCCGGGCAAGTAACTCCGATCGCGGCATCGGCATGTCGCTGTCCCACAGGTCCAGCGATGCAGCTTTCGCGATGATCTCGAGAGCCCGGCCAAGAGGCTGCCGGGTTATGAGAACCGAACTCGCCATGAGGAGATGTTACGACCCGTCATGAGGCTCGGCCATGGGGCGACCGGCTACTCGTCGTCGTTGATGCCGCTGCTCTTCTTCCGGAGGTTCGCCATCGTCGTCATGTTCGACTTCGCCTGGCCACCGAGGCGGGGCAACTGGGCGGAGCGACTGCGATAGCGACTTTGTCGGTTGCCCGGATCAGGGCCGTCCTCCGGTTCCTCGTCTCGATCAACCGGCGTCGGCCAGGCCACCCGCGGTTGGGACCCACCCGACAGGTCCGTGATCACCTCATTCTCGGCAGCAACCACGTTCTCCGGGTCCCCATTCTCCGACTGCGGCGTAGGATCATCATCGTCCGACATCACTGTTGGGGCCACTTCCTCGAGCAGCGCGGTCAGTAGATCTGCGGGATCTTCTTCGTCTTCGTCGTCGGCCTCCGCTTCGTCCTCAGCGTCGGCGTCATCCATGTCGAGTATGTCGTTGAAGTCTATGTGCGGCGGGGGCGCATCAACCGCTGCATCGACTTGTGCGTCGGTCTCGACATCCCCGGTTGGCGTTTCTTCGACGGACGCGTCAACTGAAGTCAGAGTCTCATCGGCTGAGCCTTCGAGCTCCTGAGCACCCGACTCGACCGTCGCGCCGGCCGTGTCGCTAGTGGCGGATTCGTCGACGCCACCACCGTCCCGCGTTGCAGCGAGAAGAATGGCCTCGGCTCGCTGTGCGGCCAGCTCGGCTTCCTGAGCATCGAGCCTTTCCCGTTCCTCGCGCAGTCGCTCGTTGGCGGCTAGGTCCTGTTCTGCCTCTGCGAGAAGGGCGGCCAATTCATCGCCACTCTCGACGGCCTGAGGCTCGACTGATTCCGTCTCGACTTCATCGGCCGGCTCAGGCTCCTGTTCGGTGATTGGTTCGGGGTTGGAATCGCCGTCCTGTACGGGCGTCGCTTCGGGTGCTTGCTCGGCGGCCTGTTCTGCCGCGGTGGCAACGATCCGCTCGGCCTCAGCATGTGCCTCTGCGAGGGCTGCTTCGGCTTCGGAGCGGAGGTTGGCGGCATTGCGCTCAGCGTCCCGAGCAATCTCTTCCGCTCGGTTCTCGGCGGTGGCAATGATCTGATCCCGGGCGTCGCTCATCGCCTTTTGTGCCTCGGCAAGGTCCTCGGCCTCGAGCTTGGAGCGGAGCGCGGCGGACCGGGCGTCCTCGGCTTGGGCGGTCAGTGTGGCGACCGTCTGCCGGACCTGATCCGCTTCCTCACGGGCTCGAGCTATCACCTTCGCCGCACGTTGATCGGCATGCTCCTCTGCCTCGACCTTGATCGCCTCGGCCTCCTCCTTGGCGGCGGCAATGATGCGGTCAGCTTCGTTCTGGGCGTCAGTTAGGTCATCCCTCCCGGCCGACTCCGGCAACGACTGTGCTCGCGCCCGCATGGTTTCCGCGATCAGGGCAATGCTCTCTCGATGAGCGAAGGAACCGACCGTGCGGGCCTCGAACGCGGTCATGGTGCCCGCAAACTCAGCCTGTTCCACATCGCTCCCTGCGGACTCGTCAAGCTCCGTCTGTAGGGCCTGACTGGACGCGAGTTCCGCTTGCGCAGCAGCAGCGGCCTCCTCAGCCTCGGCTGCGCGGGCGTCCGCGGCGGCAACCTTGCCCTCAGCTTCTCGAAGCAGGCCATCGACCTCACTCAGCCGAGACTCCCCCTCCGCAACCTTGCTCTCTGCCTCGGTCGCCCGACTCTCGGCGTCCACAAGCTCGGCCGCAACCTCGTTGGCCCGAGACTCCGTCTCGGAAGCCTTGATCTCAGCCTCAGCAGCTCGACTCTCGGCGTCGGCAAGCCGGGTCTCTGCAGCTGTCCGCAGCTTGTCCGCATCGCTCAACTCTTCGATACGGGCTTGCGCCGTGGTGAGCTCCGCCTGCAGCGCCTCGATATCCGTCTGGTCGGGTGCCGCGGCAACAAGCACCTTCACCTCGTCGAGTTCGGCCCTAGCCTCCTCCAAACTGGTTTGTGCCTGCGACAGCGCTGTCTCTGCCTGAGTTGCCTCCTGCTGCGCAGCATTCCGCTCTTCTTGTGCTCTGGCGAGTTCTTCTTGAGAGCCAGCGAGATCAAGCTGGAGGCGGTCTTTCTCGGCCCGCGCCGCACTCACCATTTCCTCGAGCTCGGCGAACTTCTGCTCCATCTGTTCAGATGTATCTGCTGCCGCAGCCGTGTCCTCCAGCTCGACAATCCGCTTGCGGGCTTCGTCTAGCTCGGCTCGGATGGCTGCGTTCTCATCGTGCGCTCTGCGCATCCGTTCACCCATGTCGGCCAGGTCGGCCTCGAGGCCATCATTTGTGGTTGCAGCAACTTCCTCGCGGAGCCGATCGGCTTCCTTCCGGGCGTTGGCGATGATCTCGTCTGCTTGGGCGCGAGCGGCCGCGATCTCCCCAGTTGCCCCGGCACCGCCGGCCTCGGTGATGGCTGCTTGACGGATACGGCCGGCTTCCAGGCGCGCTTCCTCTTCCATGTCGTCAGCCTTGCGGCGGGCCCGCTCGAGGATCCTGTCCTTGGCGTCGAAGACCGCCATCATGGCGTTGTCGACCGATACCTTCTCGACGGCGCGCGCCTCGGAGAGTTGCTGCTCTAGCTCGGCAACCTTCTGTGATAGGCGGCGAGAGTGGCCCTCCAACTCACGGAAGGCCTGCTCTAGATCCTCCAGGTATGACTTGACTTCGGTTTTGTCGTAGCCCCGTCGACTCTGGCGGAAGGTGCGCTCATCGATCTTTCGGGCGAACTGACTACGTTCATCGCTCACTTTGTAGCTATCGGCACTTCACACCCGAGCTTGATAGTGAGGTAGTCAGCTGCCGGCACCCCAAAATGGGCGGTGATCAACAACGGATCAGTGCTGTGCGTGGCGCTAGATAGCGTCCCTGAGCGCTTCGTTCGTGGATTCGAAGGACGCAACTGCGAACTCGTAGTCGGCTATGTCGCCGATGCGTTCGTAGACGACCTTTCCGGCCTCAGTCTCGCTCTCGGGCTGTGCTGTCATTGCGTCGAGTTCTGCACGAGCGGCTTCGGCTTCTGCCTGAGCGCGCATTGCCTTCTCTTGCGCAGTGGCCAGCTTGTGCTCGAACTCCCGTCGCACCCAATCGACATCCCTAGCAGCCTTGCGTAGCTCCTGGTTCTGCCGCTTCTCGTGATTGAGTTGCGCCTGCAAGCTGGTGATGTCGACAGTGGTCGTCGTCTCGATGTGGTCGAGGGCGGTGTGGGCGTCGTTGAGCTGCATCCGGAGCCGCTCCGAGTCGGCCCGAGTCTTCACGAGCTCCTGCTCGAGACGACTGATCCGGCTCTCGAGCTCGGACTCCCGACCGCGCTCAGCTGCGACCTGCGCCATCATCGAGGATGCCGTCTTGTCGGCTTGGTCCTCGATCTCTTTGGCACGGCGTGCGGCTCGGTCGATCATGCGATCCTTGACGTCGAAGACGGCGAGCATCGCATTGTCCAGCGATGCCTTCTCGGTGGAACGTGCGGCCGCCAGATTGCGCTCGAGCTCCACTACCCGCTGCGATGCGCGCCGGGCGTGGCCCTCCATGTCCTGGAAAGCATGCTCGAGCTCCTCCAAGTAGGCCTTCACCTCCCGGGGGGCAAAGCCCTTGCGGACGGTCGCAAATGTGCGCTCGTCAATCCGCTTGGTTTGTGGTGTGTGCTCTCTCATGCCGATGCTGTCGGCAATCACCCGCCGCGATTCACTAGTTAATTCGCGCGGTTCCAGATGACCCTCCCCACTCGTTCTTGCGTAACTGACGGCTGATATGCGCCGCCGTTTACGCAAGAACCCTTCGAGATGGCACTCCGCCCGACCTACGCCGATTGCGTGCGACGAACGCCACCCGAGTGGGGGTGTTCGAGGGGGCGGGCGTGCCGCCGAAGCGGCACGTTGCAGTTCGCCATGCGAACTGCCCTTTGTGCTCGAGGAGTGGGGGTGCTCGAGGGGGCGGGCGTGCCGCCAAGGCGGCACGTTGCAGTTTCCATCGGAAACTGCAGCTTGTGCACGAGTTCGAGTCCACTCGAACTCGAACCTGCCCGCAGGGCAGGCCAGCCCCCTCAGATGCGTCGGGAGGGCTCCGCCTGACCGACGCGACAAGAGTGCGGCGAAAGCCGCCCGAATACGAGCAACGGGCCTCATAGGAGGCCCGTTGCGAGAACTCGGCAGCAGCCTGCTGCTGCCGAAACCCTAGATCGAGTTGACGATGCTCTCGTCGAGGCCCGGGTAGGACCGCAGGTACTCCCGACGCTCTTCTTTCAGCTTCTCGACGATGTCGGCGTACTCCTCGAGGCGATCCTGCCGCTCATACAGCTTGTGGGGACGAAGGATCTCTTCGTCGGGGAAACCCGGGAGTGACTTGGCTACGTAGTAGTCGAAGTCGGGGTCTTCCTCCCACTCGATCGTTCCCGACACGATGGCCTCGACCACGGCCGAGCTGTGACGGATCTTCACCTTCTTCGATCGCTCATCTCCGTCGACGCCGCCGACTCGACCGGTGTTCATCAGGTACACGTCGAGATCTGGCATCGTGTCGAGCAGCTCTAGCAGGCGGTTGCCCTGCATGGCGTCGTTGTTGAAGAAGAACGGGTTTGTTCCCGGTACCCGCAGGTTCTTGCCCGCCTCCTCCTTGCCGCCCGCCGAAGTGCCTTTGGTCTCCCCGAGCATGAAGTAGGCCGCAGCCTGCTCCCGCTTCAGCTTGGCAACCGCCGGGATCAAGTTCTCGTTGCGATTGAGCAGCAGCATGTAGTTCGCCGGGGGCACATCCACCGGGCTGCGATGGCGAATGCTGGCCAACCCAAAGGTCGAACGACCATTCGCAGTGTCGGAATCATCGAAGAAGTCGACCGTTCCATCTGCGTTGCAGTGCGTGTTCTCTAGCCAGGCATCCGCACGCGTTGTCCCGCCATAGATGGTCGGTTCATCGTCGGGATCCAGGCCGAAGGTCTTGGCAAAGCAGCCGTTCTCTGTCGTGTAGACATACCCACCGGGCATGAGCGCGTTGAAGTCGTCCTGGACCGGAAGCGAGCCCAGTTGCTGCCGGAACGTCGTCGTGGTCTTCCCGGTGCCGGAGAGGCCGAGGATGATGGCAACCTTCTCCTCCCCGTCGACATCGGGGAAAGTCTTGAGACCCGAATGCATCGCAAGGCCGCCCCGCTGATAGACGAGATGGTTCCACATCCGCAGTCCACCCATTTTCGATTCACCGAAGTAGTCGGAACCGAAGACCCGGGTCACGTAGTTCTCCAGGTCGACGAGGATCAAACGGTCATTCGGCTTGCCCGGGGCGCCGAAGCCGGGGGTGTAGATGACCGTGAACTCACGAGTCCAGTTTCCGTCCTTGGGGAAGTACAGCTGCTGCTGCATCGCTGGGATATTGGCCTGGGTGCGCTCCATGTAGAGCGCCGCGCCGGTCTGAAATGCCGGATCCGGGCCGATGTAACCCTCGATGAGGATCATGTCCTTGTCGGCGATGTACTCGTCCTGCTTGGCCGCCCACTCGTCGAACTCGGCGCGCGGCATACGGTTCTGGTGGATCTCCTCCTCTGCGATGAAGAACGTGGAGGCGGCGAGACGCGCCTTGACCTGTGCCTTGTAGTTGAGATTGCCGAACTCGGTCTGTGTGATGTTCGGCATGTGCTCCAAAACCCAATCCCGCATCTGGGCTTGGCTCGGGTTTACCGCGACGGAACGTGCTGGCGGCAGCGCGATAGACATAGGTACTCCTATAGGGCCTTGTTTGTATGACGGGTGTGGAGTCGACTGTAGCCGCTACGCACAGCCGCAGCCCAGCGGAATCGCGAGGAATCCGCCGGGCAGCGGTTGCATACGACTTCGGGCTAGGCGATGGTGACTGACTCGTCTAGATAGACATCCTGGATGGTCTTGAGCAGCTCAGCACCCTCGTCCATCGGACGCTGGAATGCCTTGCGACCGGAAATCAGACCGGTACCGCCGGCCCGCTTATTGATAACTGCGGTGCGCACGGCATCGGCGAGATCGCTCTCACCACCGGAGGCACCACCGGAGTTGATCAGCCCAACCCTCCCCATGTAGGTGTTGACCACCTGCCAGCGAGTCAGATCGATGGGATGGTCCGAAGTGAGCTCGTCGTAGACGAGCGGATGCGTCCGCCCAAATCCGATTGCCCCGTAGCCGTTGTGGGAGTCGGGTTGCTTCTGCTTGACGATGTCCGCCCGGATGGTGGAACCGAGGTGATTCGCCTGACCGGTGAGGTCGGCCGAGCCTTCGTAGTTGACGCCGTCCTTCGTGAAGCCGCTATTGCGGACATAGCACCACAGCACGGTGAACATACCGAGCTGATGGGCCCGCTCGAAGGCCTCGGCGGTCTCTTGCAGTTGCCGCGTCGACTCGTCGGACCCGAAGTAGATGGTGGCACCGACGCCGGCTGCCCCCAGCTCATAGGCTTGCTCGACCGAGCCGTACATGACCTGGTCGTGCGTCGCCGGGTAGGTGAGCAGTTCGTTGTGGTTGATCTTGACGATGAACGGGATCTTGTGGGCATAGCTGCGGGACACCATTGCCAGCACGCCAAAGGTAGATGCGACTGCGTTGCAGCCACCCTCGATGGCCAACTCGATGATGTTCTTCGGGTCGAAGTAGGCCGGATTCGGGGCAAACGAAGCCGCCGCCGAGTGCTCGATGCCCTGGTCGACGGGGAGGATGGACACATATCCCGTGCCGCCTAGACGACCGTGGTCGTACAGGCTTTGCAGGCTACGCAACACCTGCGGTGACCGGTCGCTCTTGGCAATGACGCGGTCGATGAAATCGGGGCCGGGGAGAGCAAGCTGCTCTTTCGAGATCTTTGGCTCGTAGGTGAGTAGATCGTCGGCTTGGTCTCCGAGAAGGGCGGCTAGATCCATGGCAGCTCCTTGATAGTGGCGTGGGTTACACCGAGCGGTTTCCAGACCGCATTATTGCTGATTCTGAAGGGGCTCCAAATGCGCGTTGGACCCTGGCTGACCGGCATCCGACCCTAGAGCTCTTCCCGCAGGACGCGGAGTGTCTTCAAGTGCGTCGATTTGCCCGCCTGAGCGCGGCAATTGGTGCCGATACGGCCAGTTGCCTACAAGCCGAGCTGTGCGGCGAGGGCTTCTGCGACGACGTTTGCCTCCGCCGTCAGCGCTTGCTCCTGCTCGGCGGGCGAGACCTCCCGATCCCGCTCCGCTACCAGATCGACGTATATCTTGATCTTGGGTTCGGTGCCGCTGGGCCGGACCAGGGCTCTCCCCCTCGATCCGAGATCCAGGGCCACCAACGGAGTGGCCGCCAGGTAGCGAGGACGGCGTTCGGCCCCAACGCGATAGTCGGTCACGTCCGCAACCTCGATACCCGCCAGTTCCTTCGGTGGTGCTGCACCGATCCTCTCCATGGCGGCGGCGATCTGTGCGGCGCCCTCACTGCCGGGCCGCACGATGCTCTTCTGGGTGGACACCCAGAGACCGTGCTGGTCGTAGAGCCGGGCCAGGTAATCCCAAACGGTTTCACCGCGGTTGCTACAGGCTGCCGCCAGATCGGCGAATATGATCGCCGCCGAAATGCCGTCCTTGTCACGAACGGCAGGCCCGAAGGAGTAGCCCAGGGCTTCTTCGTAGCCAAACACGAACGTCGCTTCGTCGGCAAGATCGAGCGCCGCATTCCAAATCCACTTGAAGCCCGTGAGAGTCTGAACAAAACGGGCTCCATGGGCTTGCGCAACACTCTCGAGCATGGGCGACGAAACGATGCTGTTGAGCACGATGGGGCGATCCACCTCCGCGGTTTCCAGTGAGTAATCACCAAGAAGCACACCGATTTGGTTGCCGGTCAGCATTTGCCACCCTTCGCCGCGCGGCAGGCTGACCGCCAGCCGGTCGGTGTCGGGATCGTTGGCAAGGATGATGTCGGCGCCCTCCCGTTGGGCAAGCGCAGTCGCCAGATCGAGCGCACCCGGCTCTTCCGGATTCGGGAAGTCGACTGTAGGGAAGTGACCGTCGGGCTCGTACTGCTCAACAACGGGCAGCACGTTGGGATGGCCGAAGTAATGCAGGCCGTCGGTGACGAAGGAGCCGCCCACACCATGCATCGGCGTGAAGACGATCTTGAGATCGGAGCCCGTGGCGCCGGCGGGCCGTACCGCAGCCAGATCCTCGAGATACCGCTCGAACATGTAGTCCGGGACCGGATACGACATACCGCCGCGATACTTCTTCGAAAGCCGGGGAACGTCCTTGGCGTCGGCTGCCTCGTCGATCTTTGCCGCAATGTCCTTGTCGGTTGGCGGGATGATTTGAGCACCGTTGGTGTCGTAGACCTTGTAGCCGTTGTCGTACGGCGGATTGTGACTCGCCGTTATGACAATGGCGGCACGCGCCCCCAGCTGCCGGGCGGCGTAAGCCACCAGCGGGGTCGGCACCGGGTCCCGGAAGAAACGGACCAAGATTCCCGCTGCGGTGAGGACGCCGATCGCATCCTTTTGAAACCGCTTGCTCGACAAGCGAGCGTCGCGACCGATGACGACGGGTTTGTCAGAGTCAGGCTGCCGCTCCAAGAGGTATTCGGCGAGTCCCCGGGTCGTACGAATGACGACTGCTCGGTTCATTCGGTTGGAGCCGGCCTCGACTCGGCCACGCAGACCAGCGGTTCCGAACTCGAGCGAGCCGTCCATGCGCTCGGCCAGTTCGCCGGCGTCGCCGGCTTCTAGAAGGTCGGTCAACTCCCGGCGAGTCTTCTTCTGCGGATCGGCCGCAATCCATTCTTCGGTGCGGCGGCGGAGATCATCAGGGACGCTACTCATGGAGCCATTATCGAGTCTGCGGCCCGGTGTTGCCAGCTGGGGCTTATCGGGCTAGCTCTCTGCAGCTGCGCAGCTGGCGCAAACCCCGCGATAGATGACCTGCACCTCGGTTACCGTCCCGTCAACACCCGATGGTTCGATGCACATCGGGCCGCTTTCGGCGCAAGGCACATCTGTGATCGACCCGCACGCCGTGCAAACAAAGTGGTGGTGATCGTGGGTCGCCACCTCGTATCGCGTCGGCCCAGGCCCAGCGTCGGCGATGACGACAAGCCCGGCGGTCACGAGATCACCGAGAGCGTTAAAAACCGTGGCTCTAGCAACCTTGACTCCGCGTTCGGAGAGGCCTCGAGCGACCTCATCAACCGTCTGGTGTCCTCCGAGAGCCTCGAGGGTTTCGATAGCCGCTACGCGCCCAGGGGTCACCCGAAGGCCGGCGTCCCGAATGCGCGTGGCAACAACTTCACTCATGGGGAATCGCTCTTCGGTGGAGCCTCAGCGGAGGTGAGCCCGCAGCATCCAGAGCTGCTCCTCAAGGCCCTCGACGATCGTTTGCAGCAACCCGTCGCTGATGACATCCAGGTCCTCGATTGCGTGTTGATGGTCGCGAGCTCGTTTTGCGGCAAGCTCAACGCGATCGGCCAGGTACGACATCGCTTCAGGACCATCGAGCCAGGCAATCGGAATCTCGTCGCCAACCCCCTCGCTGACGATGTCCTGGGCGCGACCCTTGGGCAGCGCTCCAAGGATCACGATCCGCTCTGCAACGCTGTCGCTCCACAACCGCCAGGCGTCGATCAAGATGTCGAGTCGCTCATGAACGGGCTGGAAGCTCTCCCCGACAACCGTCCAGTGGGCCTGCTTCCCGACCAGGTGGAGGTCGATCAGATCGAGCATGGTTGGCTGGAGAGAATCGGCAACCTTCTGAGCCGTTTCCTGCGGGAGCACTGTCCAAGCCATGAGACCCTCCTCGAGATCGGCTTTTTGGACTGAGTCCAAACTAGCAGAGACGACATATACACGCCACCCCCATCGACCTCGCTACCGCTCGGCCACTTCCCCCTTCGAGGGGGAAGTAGTAAGGACAACCCTTTCCTGGAGGGAGATTATCGATCCCCCCTCGACGGGGATTGCTCCGAAACAACCCTCCTCTCGAGGGAGGGTCGGACGAGCCGCAGGCTCGGACGGGGAGGGGGCCAGAACAACCCTCCCCTCGAGGGAGGGTCGGACGAGCCGCAGGCTCGGACGGGGAGGGGGATAACCAAGCAGAAGCGCCCCCCGAAAGGGAGGCGCTTCCATGTTTCGGTCGACTGTCCCTAGTCCTCGGATGAAGACGCCGACTTGGCCGCAATCTCCTGCACGATGTCGGCATTGGCCAACGTGGTGACGTCGCCCAGCTGCCGCTGCTCGGAGATGTCCTTCAGCAAGCGCCGCATGATCTTGCCGGAACGGGTCTTGGGCAGATCCGCCGTGAAGACAATGCTCTTCGGCTTGGCGATCGGACCAATCGTGCTGCCAACGTGGTTGCGCAGCTCGGCGAGCAGCTCGTCGCTGCCTTCAACGCCGCCGCGCAGGGTCACGAACGCTGCGATCGCTTGGCCGGTGACCGGGTCGGCACGTCCCACAACCGCCGCCTCGGCTACTGCGTCATGGCTCACCAGCGCTGACTCGACTTCGGTGGTCGAGATGTTGTGACCGGCGATGAGCATGACATCGTCGACACGACCCAGCAGCCAGAAGTAACCGTCTTCGTCGCGCTTGGCGCCATCGCCGGCGAAGTACATGTTCTCGAAACGCGACCAGTAGGTGTCGACGTAACGCCGATCATCTCCGTAGATGGTCCGCAACATCGATGGCCACGGGCGCCGCATGACGAGGAAACCGCCGCCGCCCCACGGCACCGAGTTGCCCTCTTCGTCGACGACATCGGCGCCGACACCGGGGAACGGCTTGGTAGCCGAACCGGGCTTGGTGTCAACGGCACCCGGCAACGGCGTGATCATGATCGCGCCGGTTTCGGTCTGCCACCAGGTGTCGACGATTGGGCACTTGCCGCCGCCGATGAGCTCGTGGTACCACATCCACGCTTCCGGATTGATGGGCTCGCCCACCGTGCCAAGGAGACGCAGCGAGGACAAGTCGTGCTTGGTGACGTGCTCGTCGCCCCACTTCATGAACGCACGGATTGCCGTCGGTGCGGTGTAGAAGATGGTGCACTTGTAGTCCTCGACGATCTGCCACAGCCGGTCGAGACCCGGGTGGTTGGGAGCACCCTCGTACATGATGCTGGTGGCGCCGTTGGCCAGCGGCCCGTACACGATGTACGAGTGGCCGGTGACCCAGCCGATGTCGGCCGTGCACCAGTACACATCGTCGTCCTTGAGATCGAACACATAGTCGTGGGTGGTGCTGATCGATGTGAGGTAGCCGCCCTGGGTGTGGACGATCCCCTTTGGCTTGCCGGTCGTGCCGGACGTGTAGAGGATGTACAGCGGATCCTCGGCGTTCATCACCTCGGGCTCGCACTCGGCTGACTGATCCGCAACCAGGTCGTGGTACCAGATGTCCTTGTCAGACCAGGCGATGTCGTTCTCGGTCCGCTTGACGACGACGACTTTCTCCACGGACGGGGAGGTCTTGAGTGCCTCGTCGGCGACGTCCTTCAGTGAGAACACGCCGCCCCGGCGCCAGGCGCCGTCACCGGTGATCAGAACCTTGCAGCTCGAGTCCTGGATCCGGTCGGCCAGCGAGTCCGACGAAAAGCCGCCGAAGACGACAGAGTGGATGGCGCCGATGCGGGCACAGGCCAGCAGCGCTACCGGTAGCTCCGGAACCATGCCCAGATAGATGGCGACCCGGTCGCCCTTCTCCACGCCGAGGCTCTTCAAGCCGTTGGCCAGCTTGCCAACCCTTTCGTGCAGATCGCGGTAAGTGATGTCCTGGGTGTCGCCCGGCTCGCCAACCCAGTGGAAGGCAACCTTGTCGCCGATGGTGTCGAGATGACGGTCGAGGCAGTTGTACGCAACGTTGAGCTCGCCGTCACTGAACCACTTGAAGAACGGGGGATTCGAGTCATCCAGAATGACCGTCGGCTCCTTGAACCACGTGACGCGGTTGAGCGCCTGTTCCTTCCAGAAGCCCAGGTAGTCGGCATCAGCCTTCTCGTACACGTCGGGTTTGGCATTTGCGGCCGCGGCGAATTCTTCAGTAGGCGGGAATACGCGGTCCTCGGTGAGTAGGTTTTCGAGTGTCTTTGGCTGATCAGCCATCGGTCCTCCTAGACGTACTGCTCGCCAAGCATCCTATGCGCGCATCGGGGTGCGAAAGCAGGGCCGAACGGTCCCGTTCTGTGTGGCTTTTTCCGGGAAACGGTCCCTATCTTGCGGATTGGAGATCTGACCGCACACTCTGTCTCGAAAGATGACCATGCGAAGCGCTATTTGGCTACTACTTGGAGCTCTGTTGATGGCGTCCTGCTCAACCGTCACGGAGGAGTCCCAAGGAAGGCTGGCGATAGTCGACAACGGCAACGTGGTGGTCATCGATGCCGATGGCGGCAACCGCATAGACGTGACCGCTAACCCCTCCTCAGGGCCCGAAACGGCCTTCTACTTCCAGCCCACCTGGTCGCCTGACGGCACCCTGCTGGCGTTCTCCGAGGCCAGTCCGGCCACCCGGCTCTACATCGCGGCTCCCGACGACGGTACAACGTCGTCAGTAGAGCTGAACACACTGCCGTTCTACCTGTCCTGGTCCGACTCCAACACCCTCGCCTCACTGCGCAACGGCGCCAATGGCCTTCGCCTAGAGACGGCCACTCAGGACAGTCTCGAAGACGGAGTAACGCTCATCGACGAAGGGGCCCCGCTGTACTTCTCATGGGAACCAAGCGGTGAGCGTCTGGCCACTCACATCGGGTCAGACCGCCTCGAGCTGAACGATGGCGGGACCCGGCAACCGTTGGGACCAACGCCCGGAGACTTTCAGGCACCCCACTGGTCCGACGCCGGCATCGTGGGAGTGGTACAGGACGGGCGCGATCAGAAGCTCACCATCACCACCGTCGACGGAGACAGCACTCCGATCGCCCGCACCGTGGGCTCGACCTACCTGGTACCGACCCGGGACGGCTCCCGCATTGCAGCCCAGGTGGTATCGGGTGAACCCAATGGGCTCAGCGTTATGTACCAGCAGACCCCCGTGCTGCCATCTAACCAACTGGTCGTTGCTGATAGCGACGGTGGCATCTCCGTGGTCACCGAATCCCCGGTCCTGGCGTTCTTCTGGTCTCCCGCCGGCGAGCGACTTCTACTGCTCGACGTCGCTAACTCGGGAGAGGCGCGCTGGCAAGTCTGGTCGGAAGACACGCTGGAGGAGATCGTGCGATTCGAGCCCGATCCCAGCTTCGTGCGGGACTTCTTGCCCTTCTTCGACCAGTACGCCCAGAGCATTTCGCTGTGGTCGCCGGATGGGACCGCCTTTGCGTTCCCCGGTGCGATCAACGGCGAGGCCGGCATCTGGGTGCAGGAACTCGGGGAAACACCGGTTCGCGTCAGCGACGGCACTTGGGTGGCCTGGTCGAGCTGAACGCGAGAGTGGGCCGCACCAGGCGGCCCACCTCAATCAAGATTTGGTCAGGTCTACTCGTCGTCGGTGCTCATGAACCCCATCGCCCCGGCAAAGGTAACGAGCACCGTGCCGATGATGAGGATCAGGAATCCGACGCTGCGACCGACCTCGAACGCCAAGGGAATTGCCCCGTCGGCAGCAGCCTGCGCGAAAGCCGCCTGGAGGTTGTCGGCGTCGTCTCCGGCTTCCATCCACTTCACTACTGCATACGCCAACAGCGCCACACCGATGACGGCAACGATCATCGAAGAATTCCGATCGAGCCCCTCCGAAATGACCGGGCGCAGGCAGATCACGACCACAACGATGATCAGAATCACCAGCACCCACTGCGCCCACAGATCGAGGCCACCCCAGATGGTTGGCACGCCATCGGGGAAGGCTGGATTGGCGGCGTTGAGTGTCGGCAGGAGTTCCTCGCCGTCGGTGTTCAACGCCTTGACGAATAACCCGATGATTCCGATGATGACGCCGGCAAGCGCTATCAGACGATTGCGATGCACGCTTCTCTCCCTCCAGTTTGGCTCTTCTTCCCTGGGGGTACTGTACGGAGAGGCGGCACGATGCCGCAACATGGGTAGCGCGGAGCGAGCTGGACGGCGGTGGGTGGGGACCATCTATACTCGGCTCGCTCGGTCGTAGGACGCGACGACGGTGTAAGATCCCGATTCCTTCGAGCTGCGCTCGAAGGCCGGGCCCCCATCGTCTAGCGGCCTAGGACTCCGCCCTTTCAAGGCGGCAACAGGGATTCGAATTCCCTTGGGGGCGCCGCGGGGGCGTGGTGAAGTCTGGAGTTCACGCCGGCCTGTCAAGCCGGAGGTCGCGGGTTCAAATCCCGTCGCTCCCGCCACACACTGCGCCCGGACAAGAGTCCGGGCGTGGTTGTGCAAGGTCAGGTAGCTCAGTTGGTAGAGCGCTGGTCTGAAAAACCAGAGGTCGACGGATCGACGCCGTCCCTGACCACGGCTGAAGCCCCCGCTTGCGGGGGCTTCAGCTTGGCAGTTTGCCTTCAGCAAACGTGCAGCCAAGGGTTCTGGCGTCGGAAACCGGAATATGTTCCGCTCTGCGACGCCAAAACAGGAGAATGCCCATTCGATCGACAGCCGAGGCTGGTCGATAGTCTGGATTAACGGTTGGGGGTCGCGTAGCCGGGACCGGAAGGCGGGTCGAATCGTGAAGCGATTCCGGAGCATTGCCGAGATCATCATTGGCGCCCTGTACGCAATCGGCGCGATTCATCAGCTGGCCTTCGTGCTGCGCGACAGCGAAGCGTTCTATGAAGCGATGGCTGCGGCGTCCTGGATACCTCCAGCGACCGCCCTCATTGAGGAGGTGCTTCTACCTCGCAGCGCCCTCGTGACCATCACCGTTGGAGTGCTCGAAGCAGGCCTTGCGATTGCGATCCTCCTCCGGGGATCGGCAGTGCGACCGGCTCTATATGTGGGTGGAGCGTTCTCGGTCTTGGGGGCAATAACTGGAGGCCCAGCGGAGACCGTGGGATATGGCGCTCTTGCTGCACTCCACTTCTGGTTGGCTTCCCACCGCCGCACGTCCCCGACGCACGAACTTGATGTCGCCTAAGGCGATGCGGTGACCGGAAGTTGGCACGGGTTCTGGCGTCGGAAACCGGAATATGTTCCGCTCTGCGACGCCAAAACTGGAGAGATCGGTCGACGGCGATGGGTACGCAGAGTTCTACCGGCCCGTTGCCGAGCGCCTCACAGATGAGCTGACCGTTGTCACCTATCGCTCAGGCGTCTGTGGCTACTCCGCAATCGTCGGGTCGACGACCAGGGTCCCGTCGACGATCATCCCGAGAAAAGACACGACGTCGTCGGTCCACGTGACGCCCTGCGCCTCCTGCACCGGAACCCCGACAAATCCCTCGTAGTTGGTGATGGGGAGCGCCTCACCACCGCACTGCGGCGGGTAGGACTCGGCGAGCACCTCGCACAAGCGGGCACCGCCCGCATCGACCACCAGGAATCCCTTGACCGCAGCCGCTCCGGTCACGTCACCCGCGAGTACGTCGGAAACGCTCATCGAGAACTCCGTCGACCAGGGAACGCCCGGCGTCGCGGGCTCGTTCGGCCCCGCGTCGGGGCCATCGTTGATGGGGGACAAGTCGGCCGGTTCGTCTGCGGCCACATCCGGGGCAAGGGGCGCTCCTTCAGATTGGTCGTCGCCGGCGCCGCAGGCGGCGGCCATAACGGCGACCGCAGCGAGCACCACGGCGAGCCTCCGATGTTCCAATGGCTTCTTCATCCTCGACCTCGTCAGCTCATCGATTCTGCTCGGCTTCGGGGTCGGTCCCGAATCTCCCCTATGACGCGCCCAGCTCGCTAGAAGGTTCCCCGATCATTTGGAATCTGGCAGGTGTCAGACCGCCTATAACCGGCATCCTCGATCGGTCGAGACATGTACTGGACCGTGGCGCGACATCTTTGATGGGTCCGAAGGAGCCAGAGGTCGACGGAGTCCCTGACTACGCGAACCCACCTCCCTGAGGCGGGTTCGTGCTGTCCCGGCCGACTCGTCAGACACCTTCAGCATCGTCGTTCCCGCGACCTCAGAGGCTGTCGTGCAAACCGCGAAGTCACCGGGTTAGCCCTCGGCTGTTCTGGGCCAGGTGAAGGCACGCCAGATGATCAACACGATGAACAACACGTAGAAGACCCCTATGTAGTACTCCCACCCCTCCGTTGCATCGACGAAGAAGACAATGTTGAACAACAAATACACGGGAGCCACGATCAGGTTGGCCAACCGAACCGCCGACGGCGACCCGACCAGGCAGAAGACAACCATCAACGTCAGCACGATGGCGGTGGTCGGTGCGACGTACAGGATCGATGTGTCGGTGACGGGCTCTTCCATCTCCTGAAGCAGCGTGAACATGTCCCCGAAGATCCACAGTATGAAGTGGCATACCCACAACAACGCCAACAGTGTCCGGATGTTCACCTTCGGGTCCACCAAACCCGCATCGGCTTGCCCTTTGTTACCCACGACCAACCTCCATCGATCTTGCATAGTATCCCGCGGCCAGATCAGCATTTCTCATCACATCTGCGATAGCCCGTACTCACCGTCAAGCCTCGCGGGCAAACTCTGGCACTCCCGAGGAGTTCGAGAATCCGGTCAGTGTTCTTGTCGGGCTAAGGGACAACGTATCAGCCGAGGTCGAATCCGGGATCAGAGCACACGCCGAGGGTGCCAACATGAGCTCGCGCTTAATCGGCTGGTTCCGCGTAGGCTGCCTTCTATGAGTGAGACCACGGCTTGGCCTTCCATGATGGGTGAAGAGGAGTCTTCTAGATGGGCGACGGGGTGACAGAGTTCTGGGAGTCGATGTATTCGGAGGGTCGGGTTGACTCTCCACTGGATCCCATGATCCTTGAACTCGCACCAACGCTTGCCGGCGGGTCGTTTCTCGACCTCGGCTGCGGGGCGGGGCAGAACAGCATCTGGATGGCGCAACGAGGATGGACCGCAACCGGCGTCGACATCGCGCCTTCCGCAATTCGGATGGCAACCGAGACGGCGGACGAGATGGGTGTGACGGTCAGCTTCCTGGTTGCCGATTTGACGGAGTGGGTCCCCGACGGAAGGTTTGACTTCGTTGCCAGTACCTACGCACTCCCACCCGCCGGGCCCGGAAGGTCTCATGCACTGGCTTGCGCCGCTGCCGCCGTGAAACCAGGTGGGACGATTCTCGTGGCCGAGTTCGACCGCTCAGCACTCGGCCAGGAGGAAGGTTGGTTGTCCGACTTCGACGTGACCGATGTCGATGAGCTGGCCTCGCATCTTGGGGGCTTCGACATCGCCAAGCTGACCGTTGAGACGACTCGACACGCTCACGGCCACGATGAGCATGCTTACCCGGTTGCGGTGGCGATCGCGCGTCGCGTCGGCTAGGAGCCGACGAACCCACGAGTAGCCCCGTCGATAGGTGCCGCTGCGTGCGCGCCCGAGAACGCTCAGGCGAGCATTGATGTCATCATCGTCCCGGCTTCTCGCAGATGTTCCAGACGGGGGTCCGTAATCGGGTCCAGTACATCCATGCTCACCGGCTCCAGCACGCTCCTGGCCTCAACTCGGAATCCCGTCTTGTCTCCCATGGCTGCTTCCCACTCAACAAGGGTGTTCTCATCTACAGCGGAGTTGACCCAGATGACCTTTCCACTTGCCTCATTGACAAACGGATCGAAGGTGAGTCGGTCACCGAAGTGTTCGCTGGTGTATGCCGCTGCCCTCCTCATCACATCCCTGGCCGTCTCAATATCCCCCGGTCAGCCGATAGGTGACGATCGCTCGCACTTGGCCCATACTCATGCCCTCCTCTTCACAGCCGACGTGACGACAACCCTGGCCGCCCTCACGCAAGGCGCCTAGGGCCACCCATGCGTGTAGTTATGGGCGGTTTCCCAAGAATGGGACGACGAGATCCAGCCGACCATCTTCAGCTATCCGACCGATACCAGTGCCGCCGTACGTAGAGCCGTCCGGTGCACGTTCCGGCTCGCCGGTGGGTTTCCGATACTCCCACTCCCAGCGGAGCCACGGGCCCTGTTGCTGAACCCGTGAGGTGCGAACCAAGCGGCTTGTGCCCACCGGCCCAGCTTGGATCTGGTCACGACCGACAAGGTGAATCTGCAGGCCCCAGAACTCGGCGCCGTCCGATACAACGGCTTCGAGAATGCGAGCACGTTCGGCGGGATCCGCTTCGGAGTGCTGTTCGAAGAATCCGTCCACGAGATCGGCAGGGTCCATACGACGACCATACCCCGGCAGCATCTCAACCGCGCGTAGATCTGGCGCACTCAGGCCGCTGCTTCATGCAGGAACGGTCGCTGAGCTGCTAATCCGACTGGGCACCGGTCTGGGTTGCGGCAACGGCACCTGCTTCACACGCCCGCTCGAGGGCTTCACCGAGGCTGACTCCGCTTGCGAGGTGCGCCGTGAGAGTCCCGCAGAATGCATCCCCCGCACCCACCGTGTCCACCGGATCAATCTCGGGTGGCACCGCGGACGCCAATCGCACCCCGCTCTTGAACGCGGTGGCGCCCTTTGCTCCCTCAGTGAGGATCACGGTTCCAGCGAATTGCACCAACTGCTCCGACAGGAACTCATTCTCTGTTTCGTTCACGATGATGATGTCTGCGCGCTCGAGGACCGCCTCAGGGATAGTCCTCGCCGGGGCAGCGTTCAGAATGAACAGTCCGGTCGCTCCCGCCGCGGCTGCTGCAAGCGTGTCATCACGAATCTCCATCTGGCAAAGGACTGCATCGAATCCCCCCACCTGCAAGTCACCTGGATTGAGCTTGTGGTTCGCTCCCGGCGCCACTGCGATTTGATTCTCTCCAGCAGCATCTACCGCGATGAGCGCCACACCCGTCGCCGTGCCCGATACCGTGACGACACAAGAGAGATCTACCCCGCTCGACCGGAGTGTGGCAAGAGCCTCATCGCCAAGGCCGTCGTCACCGATGGCGCCAATGAATGTCGTCTTCGCCCCAGCGTGCGAGGCTGCGAGCGCCTGATTCGCCCCCTTGCCACCGGGAGAGCGATGCAATGTGCCGTTAGAGATGGTCTCTCCCGGCCGCGGGAGCTGTGGGCATTTGACGACCATATCCATATTGGTGCTGCCGACAACACACACTGTCGGGCCACTCAGTTGCTGAGCATGCGTCACGTCGACTCCCTCACCACGAGTTCACCGGCCAGCCTACCGTCGAGCGACGTCGGCCCTGGATTGCCTTCGGTACACGTGCAGGCGGCGCGACGTTGGGTGCCATTCGGGTGCGCAACGCCGACGACCAGTCGACGCCTCTGTGAAGTCCGCAACAACTTCGATCGGCAGGTGACGCGAATGACGGCACAACCCGAGCACAGACGCCCGAAGGTGTGGGTGCGTGTCGTCACCTTCACGGCCCCGCTACACGGCATATGCCAGACAAGCTGGAAGTCGACTAAGGCGATGCGGCAACGCGGAAGCCAACCGATACGAGGAGTCTCACACCGGCGGCGGACGCGGCGGCCCGCTGATCGTCTGAGCTACGCGGAGGTTGGGGCGTCCGACTCCTCTGTGTGGCTGCGATCGGTTTCGAGGAGCTCGAGGATTCGGTCAGTGTTCTCCCGAATGGCTGCCACGTTGTTGAACATCACCAATGGCGGGAAGTCCTCGGGCATCGATTCCATATGCGCTCGCATCTTCTCGAACATCTCTCTGCGCTTGTCGGCTCGCCGCGCTTCACGCTCTTGAGGAGACTCAGAGGATTGAGCCTTCTTGGCGAGCAGGATTCCCGCTAGCGCTGCACCTGAAGCCACTACAACTACTGCACCCTTCTTCATGTCACACCCTCCGGTGTCAAGATCGCGTTCAGCACGTTCGCTTTTCGCCGCTGATAGTCAGAATCACGTTCTTGTCGGACTAAGGGACAACGTATCAGCCGACAGTCGGATCCGGGATCAGAGCACACGCCGAGGTGCCGACATGGGCTCGCGACTAGTCGGCTGGTTCCGCGTAAGCTGCCTTCTAGGAGTGAGACCAAGGCTGTGGCGTTCCATGATGGGTGAAGAGGAGGCTGGCGACAGGGTGACGGAGTTCTGGGAGTCGATGTATTCGGAGGGTCGCGTTGACTCCCCACTGGATCCCATGATCCTTGAACTCGCACCAACGCTTGC
>JASJEG010000127.1 GCA_030064765.1 Acidimicrobiia bacterium
CTTCGGCGGCACCGCGTGCTTCGGTGAGCCGATCGAGGTCGATTCCGGGAACCGGGACCGCCGCCCCGAGTCGGTAGATCGCAAAGATCATCAACGTGAACAGGATCTTGTTGCGAAGATCCTTGATCCGGAACATATTTCGGAAGACGGACAGCATTTTGCGATTACCTCTGGGGGGACGTTAGCGGTTCGGCCGGTTATGGAAACCTGGTAGCAGCTACTTGACCACTTCCACTGCGCCGCCGGCAGCCTTGATCTTCTCAACGGCGCCGAGGCTGAAGGAATGGGCGTGCACGGTGAGCGCCCGATCGATCTCACCCTCACCGAGGATCTTGATCGGACCGCGCTTTTTGGCAAGGCCACGAGCTCGCAGATCATCCGGCGTAATCACCGAGCCTGCATCGAACTCACCGAGACGCTCGACATTGACGACTGCGTAGATCACCTTGTTGCGGTTCTTGAAGCCCTTCAGCTTCGGGAGGCGCCGCTGCAACGGCATCTGGCCGCCCTCAAAGCCCGGCCTGACCTTGCTCCTGGCCTTCTGGCCCTTGGTGCCCCGGCCGGCAGTCTTGCCACGCCGACCGGCTTCGCCACGCCCGACACGGATCTTGCGCTTCTTCGACCCCTCCGCGGGTCGGAGATGATGCAGTTTCATCAGATTTCCTCCACGTCCAGCAGATGCCTGGCGCGGTGGACTAGCCCCCGCACATCGGGCGTATCGGGACGCTCCACCGACTGGCGGATCTTCCGCAAGCCGAGAGTCTCGACCGTTGCCTTGGTCTTGGGCTTCTCACCGATGGTGCTCTTCACCAGGGTGATCTTCAGTGTCTTCGCCATTACTTGCTACCTACCTCGGTTCGCATCAGCTCGGCCGAGTTGTATGCGGCAAGCAGCGCAGGCGGGAAGATCTCCTCGGGCCGCTTGCCGCGAGCCTTGGCAACCTCATCCGGGCGCTGTTGGCCCAGGAGAGCCTCCATCGTCGCCTTGGCAACGTTGATGTGCGTAGGCGAACCCTGCGACTTGGCGAGGACGTCGCGGATTCCGGCTGCTTCGAGAATCTGGCGCACCGCCCCACCGGCGATGACCCCGGTACCCGGAGCCGCCGGCTTGAGCAGGACCCGGGAGGCGCCATGGACTCCGGTGATCTCATGAATGATGGTCTGCCCCGCCATCGGAACCGGAACCATGCCCTTGCGGGCCAGCTCCATGCCCTTCTGGATAGCGGTTGGGACCTCTTTGGCTTTGCCGTAGCCGATTCCGACCTTGCCCTTGCCGTCACCGACCGTCACCAGCGCGGTGAACGAGAACCGCCGGCCACCCTTTACAACTTTGGCGACACGATTGATTGCGATGACTCGCTCGTCGAACTCGGGAACCTCCCGGGTACGCTCGCGCCTCCGACCGCGGTCTCCGCCGCGCCGGTCTCCGCCGCGTCCGCGATCCTGACCGCGCCCACGATCCTGGCCGCGGTCGCGACTCTGCTCGCGGTCGCCGGCCTGGGGCTGGGCAGCGCCGTCCTGTGGATTCTGTGTCGTCACCGCGTACTCCTGTTTCTTCCTAGAACTTCAATCCGCTTTCGCGGGCGGCGTCTGCCAGGGCCTTGACTCGGCCGTGATACGGGAATCCCCCGCGATCGAAGACGACGGTCTCGATTCCTGCTTCGCCGGCGCGGGTAGCAACCATCTTGCCGACCTCAGCTGCGGTCTCGACCGTAAGGGTCTTCTTGCGGAGCTTCTTCTCCTGCGAGGACGCCGCCGCCAAAGTACGACCGGCATCGTCGTCGATGAGCTGGGCATAGATGTAGCGGTTGCTCCGGAACACGGCGAGGCGGGGCCGCGCCGCAGTCCCGTAAACGTTCTTGCGCACTCGGTTGTGGCGACGACGCCGTGCGTCGCTCCTCGTGCCTCTCATGCTGTGACTCCTGCCTTACCTGCCTTGCGCCGCACATGCTCGCCGGCGTATCGAATGCCTTTGCCCTTGTAGGGCTCGGGCGGTCTCACCTTGCGGATGTCGGCCGCAACCTGACCGACCAGCTGCTTGTCGATGCCGCTCACACTGATCTTTGTAGTCTCCGGGACCTCGAACTCGACTCCGTCGGGAGCTTCGACCAGCACGGGATGCGAGAAGCCGACGAGCAGCTCGAGCGATTTCCCTTTGAGGGATGCCCGGTAGCCGACTCCGACCATCTCGAGATCTTTCTTGTAGCCCTCGGAAACCCCGATGACCATGTTGTTGAGCAGCGCCCGGCTCAGGCCGTGCAGAGCTCGGGTGTCGCGCTCGTCGTTGGCACGCACCACCTCGACCACGTCGTCCGCGACGTTGAATGAGATGCGCGAATCGAACGTACGCTCCAGAGTGCCCTTGGCACCCTTCACCGTCACGTCGGATCCGTTGACCTTTATCTCGACCCCGCTGGGCAGCGAAATCGGGCTGTTACCTATACGGCTCATTCGTCACCAAACCTCACACAGGACTTCGCCACCGACGTTGCGGCGTCGTGCCTCACGGTCGGTGAGCAGGCCATCGGACGTCGACACAATGGCGACACCGATACCGCCCCGCACACGATCGAGGTCATCCGCTCCCTTGTAGACCCGGCGCCCTGGCGTCGACACGCGACGCATTCCCTGCAGCACACGATCACGGTCATTCTGGTAGCGCAATGTCACAGTGAGCTTGCGTCCAACTTTGGCCTCATCGACCTTGTACCCGTCCAGATACCCTTCAGCAGAGAGGATCTTGGCGATCTCCTCTTTGAGCTTCGACGACGGCATCGACACCTTTGGCTGCAGTGCCTGATTGGCATTGCGAATCCGGGTCAGCATGTCGGCGATTGGGTCTGTATGCATTACCAAGACGCCTTTCTGACTCCGGGGAGCTCGCCGCGGTGAGCCGCGTCACGAACCGCAATCCGGGACATACCGAACTTGCGCAGGTAGGCGCGGGGCCGCCCGGTGACACCACACCGGTTGCGGTACCGGGTAGCGCTGGCGTCGCGCGGCATCTTGGCGATCTTCTGATAGGCCTCCCGCTTCGCCTCGTAGGACGCATCCGGGTCCTTGATGATCGCGGTCAGCTCGGCTCGCCTGGCGGCGTACCGCTCGACGAGCTGCTTGCGCTTCTTGTTCTTGGCGATCATCGACTTCTTCGCCATCACACACCTGCCTGTTGTTGCCGGAACGGGAAACCGAACGCGCTGAGCAGGGCCAGACCCTGTTCGTCGTTCTCGGCGGACGTCACAAATGTGATGTCCATCCCCCGTACCTTCTGAACCTTGTCGTAATCGATCTCCGGAAAGATCAGCTGCTCGGTCACACCGAAGCTGTAGTTGCCACGGCCGTCGAAACCTCTCGGGTTTAGTCCGCGGAAGTCACGGATTCTGGGAATCGCCGCCGACACCAGTCGGTCGAAGAACTCCCACATGCGCGGACCGCGCAGCGTCACCGAGGCGCCGACCGGAAGACCCTCACGCAGCTTGAAGTTGGCGATCGACTTCCGGGCCCGACTCACCTTGGGATGCTGGCCCGTGATCGTCCGCAGATCTTCGACGGCTCCGTTGATCAGCTTGCCGTCCTGGACGACGTCGCCAACACCCATGTTGACCACGATCTTCACCATGCGCGGCACCTGCATCACGTTGTCGAGTCCGAGTTCCTCTTGCAGCGAGTCCCGAATCTCGGTGTCGTATTTCTCTTTGAGACGGGGAATCATCCGAGGTCCCTCCCGCACTTGCGGCACACCCGGTACTTGCGACCTTCTTCGTCGCGCCGGGCGCCGATCTTCGTCGGGCCACAATCCGGGCACACGATCATCACGTTGGACGCATCAATCGGCATGTCCTTGTCGATGATGCCGCCCTGCATGGTCTGACCCTGCGGCCGCTGGTGACGCTTGGCGGTGGCAATGCCCTCGACGATTACCCGATTCTTGTCGGGAATCACCCGAGCGATCTTGCTCTCAGTCCCTTTGTCCTTGCCTGCGATGATCTTCACGGTGTCGCCGGTCTTGAGTTTCATCACAACACCTCCGGGGCCATCGAGACGATCCGCATGAACTTCTTGTCACGCAGTTCGCGGCCCACCGGACCAAAGATGCGAGTACCGCGAGCTTGCTGCTGATCGTTGATGATCACGCACGCGTTGTCGTCGAAACGAATGTAGGTGCCGTCCTTGCGGCGGCTCTCCTTGCGAGTGCGCACGACGACCGCCTTCACGATGTCACCCTTCTTGACGCCACCGCCCGGGATAGCGTCCTTGACGGTCCCAACGATGATGTCACCGAGCCCTGCATAGCGGCGCGCCGAACCACCAAGCACGCGGATACAGAGAAGCTCTCTCGCTCCGCTGTTGTCCGCGACCTTGAGTCGCGTCTCCTGCTGAATCATCGGGCTCTCTCCACTACTTCTGCTACTCGCCAGCGCTTTGTCTTCGACAGCGGGCGGGTCTCGACGATCCTGACGGTGTCGCCGAGATGGGCGTCATTCAGCTCATCGTGAGCATGGAACTTCGAGCGCACCCGGACCGTCTTGCCGTACTTGGGGTGCCGCTTCGAATCGACAACCTCCACCGTAACGGTCTTGTCACGTACATCCGAAATCACAACCCCAACCCGGGTCTTTCTGCGCCCTCGGTCTTCCGAGGCTCGTTCACTCATCACTCATCCTCCTGAAGACGCTTCCAAGCAGCGATCTCCTGCTCACGGATGACTGTGTTGATCCGCGCCACCTCGCGCCTCACCTGGCGGAGCCGGCTGGTGTTGTCGAGCTGGTTCGTTGCCATCTGAAATCGAAGGTTGAACAGTTCTTCTTTGGCTTCTTCGAGTTTTTCTGCGAGCTCGGCTGCATCCAGAGCCCTCAAGTCGAGCGCCTTCATCAGTCCTCCCGCTTCACAAACTTGGTCTTGACCGGCAGCTTGTTGCCGGCGAGGCGCATGGCCTCGCGCGCCAGGTCCTCGTCGACACCGGCGAGTTCGAACATCACACGGCCCGGCTTGATGACCGCAACCCAGTACTCCGGGTTCCCTTTGCCGGATCCCATACGGGTCTCCGCAGGCTTCTCCGTCACGGGTTTGTCCGGGAAGATGTTGATCCACACCTTCCCGCCACGCTTGATCTTGCGGGTCATCGCAACACGCGCCGCCTCGATCTGTCGGGCCGTGATCCATCCCGGTTCCTGCGCCTGCAAGCCAAAGTCGCCGAAGGTGACCCGGGTGCCGCCCTTGGCCTTGCCGGTCATGCGACCCTTCTGCACCTTGCGGTACTTGGTGCGCTTGGGCATCAGCATCAGGCTTCACCTCCCTCTTTGGGCTCCTCGGCAGCGGCTGCGTCGGCGTCGGTAGCAGCGGACTCGGCGTCGGCTGCGTCGGCTACGTCGGCGTCGGTTGCAGCGGCCTCGGCTTCGGCTGCAGGTTCCTGCTCGGTGCTGCTCTCGGCTTCCGGCTGGGTTTCCACGGTCGGCTCCGCAGCAGCCTGCTCGGCTTCGGCCACGGCTGTTTCGGGTGCAGCGGTTGCCTCGGCCTCCGGCGCGACGTTTGCGCCCGCCTCCTCGGCAAGGATCTCCTCGGCCTCCGACCGCGCCATCTCAAAAGCGTCCTTGGCGTCAGCAGTCGATATGACCTCCGGGGTTTCCTCCGTCCGCTTGCCACGCCGCTTGCCACCACCGGCTTCGATGAGGCGCTTGCCACCACCGGCCTCGATGATGCGGCGTTGCGTGCCACCGGCGGCTTCTTCGGCGCGGGCTTTGGCACTCTTGCGGCGCCGCTGCGCCGGACCGCCCGCAGCGAGGCGAGCCTCGGCCGCAATCTTCTCCCGGCTGGCGGCCAGCGACGGAATGACCTCACCCTTGTAAACCCAGACCTTGACACCGATGGCCCCGACAGTGGTGCGTGCTGTTGCCTGGCCGTAGTCGATGTCGGCCCGCAGCGTGTGCAACGGCACCCGCCCCTCGAGATACCACTCGCGGCGGCCCATGTCGGCTCCACCGAGCCGGCCCGAAGCTTGGACACGCACACCTTCGGCGCCTGCCTTGAGAGCGGTCGAAACCGCACGCTTCATGGCGCGGCGGAAGGAAACGCGTCCCTCGAGCTGATCGGCGACGCTGCGTGCCAGCAGCGCGGCGTCCGTCTCCGCGTTTTGCACCTCGTTGACGTTGAACTTGACGATCTTGCCGGTCATCTTTTCGAGACCAGAGCGAAGCCGTTCTGCCTCTGAGCCGCCGCGACCGATGACCACGCCAGGCCGTGCGGTGTGCACGTCTACCTGGACCTTCTTGTCACCGATACGCTCGATGTCGATCCTGGAGACAGCACCACGCTTCAGTTCCTTCTGCAAGTACCTGCGAACGTCTGAGTCCTCGTTGACATGATCGGCGTAGTCGATTTCCGAGTACCAACGCGACTTCCAGTCGGTGACGATTCCGAGGCGGAAACCGTATGGGTGGATCTTCTGGCCCATTAGTACTCGGCTCCTTCTAACTCTTCTTCGTCGGCAACGACGATCGTGATATGGCTGGTGCGCTTGCGGATCCGTGTGGCGCGACCGCGAGCACGGGGTCGCCACCGTTTGAGAGTTGGCCCCTCGTCGGCATAAGCCTCGGAGATGAACAGCTCATCCGCGTCCAGCGCAAAGTTGTGTTCCGCGTTTGCCACCGCAGATTCCAACACTTTCTTGATGGTTGGTGCGGCGCGTCGGTTGGTGAAATCGAGCGTTGCCCTGGCGTCTTCGACAGGCATGCCGCGCACGAGATCGAGGACCAGCCGCACCTTGTAGGGCGACTGCCGCACGTACTTAGCTTGAGCCCGAACCTTCATCTTCTCCTCACCGATTTCTCGCCGGCGTGCCCGCGGAAGGTCCGGGTCTGGGCGAATTCGCCCAGCTTGTGACCAACCATGGATTCGCTGACATACACCGGGACGTGCTTGCGGCCGTCGTGCACAGCAATCGTGTGCCCAACCATCTCGGGTGTGATGGTCGACCGGCGGCTCCACGTCCGGATCACTCGTTTTTCACCTTTGGCGTTCGCCGCCTCGACCTTCTTGATCAAGTGGTCGTCGACAAACGGCCCTTTCTTCAGGCTGCGTGCCATTAGCGACGCCCCTTCTTCGATCTACGGCGCACGATGTACTTGTCGCTTGCCTTGTTCTTCTTGCGGGTGCGACCCTCCGGCTTGCCCCACGGGCTGACCGGGTGACGCCCACCCGAGCTGCGGCCTTCACCACCACCGAGGGGGTGGTCGACCGGGTTCATGGCGACACCGCGCGACTGGGGGCGCTTGCCCTTCCAACGGTTGCGACCGGCCTTGCCGATCTTGACCAGCTCGGCATCAGGGTTGCCGACCTGGCCGATGGTCGCCCGGCAGTCCAGCTCCACTTGGCGCATCTCGCCGGAAGGGAGACGGAGCAGTGCGTAACCGCCTTCCTTCGACATCAGCTGGATGGCGGTTCCGGCGGCACGACCCATCTTGGCTCCCCCGCCGGGACGCATCTCGACGGCATGCACCGTTGTGCCCGTCGGGATGTTGCGCAGCGGTAGTGCGTTGCCGATCCTGATCTCGGCCTTGGAGCCGGACTCAACGACCGAGCCGGCCTTCAAGCCGAGCGGGCTCAGGATGTAGCGCTTCTCACCGTCGTGGTAGTGGAGCAGTGCAATCCGCGCGTTGCGGTTCGGGTCGTACTCGATACCGGCAACAGTTGCGGGCACACCGTCCTTGTTGCGCCTGAAGTCGACAATGCGATAGCGACGTTTGTGTCCGCCGCCGCGGTGACGCGACGTGATGCGCCCATAGGTGTTGCGACCTGAGGACCGCTTCTGCTTGTCGAGCAGGCTCTTCTCCGGTGTCGACTTGGTGACACTCTCGAAGTCGGAAACGGTCTGGAACCGGCGACCCGGTGATGTCGGCTTTAGCTTCTTGACACCCATATCAGACCTCGAAAATGTCGATCGAACTGCCCACAGCCAGGGTGACCAACGCACGCTTGGTGTCAGGGCGCTTGCCCATCTTCCAACCGGTGCGCTTCACCTTGCCTCTGCGGTTGATTGTGTTGACCCGGGTTACCCGGACATCGAAGATCTCGGCAATGGCCTGCTTGATCTCCGTCTTGTTGGCGCGCTTGTCGACCAGGAACGTGTACGTGTTGAAGTCCTGAATCAAGTCGTACGATTTTTCGGACACGACGGGCTCGAAGATGATGTCGCGCGGGTTCCTCTTCATGATTCGTCCTCAGACTGCGTTGCGTCGATGGTCTGCGCCTGGGCGGCGTGCTCATCGGTTCCCCGCGGCGCGCTCTGGCCCAATTCCAGAGTCCCCTGGCTCATGACGACCGTGTCGGCCCAAAGGACGTCATAGGTGTTCGCCTGACCAACACTGCTGGCGATGACACCCTCGAGATTCCGGAATGACTTGATCGCGGTCGTCTCATGATCCTCTGCGAGTAGCAGGACCTTGCCTTCGACCCCCATTGCGTCGAGCAAACTCACGGCGTTCTTGGTCCTGGGCGCCTCCCAGACGTCGAAGCTCTCGACGACCTTGATTGCATCGGCGGCCGCCCGCGCCGACAGAGCGCTGCGCAGCGCCAGCCGCTTCATCTTCTTGGGTGTGCGCTGGGAGTAATCGCGAGGCTTGGGACCGTGGGCGACCCCGCCGCCGACCCACTGCGGAGAGCGGATCGAACCGTGGCGGGCACGACCGAGACCCTTCTGGCGCCATGGCTTGCGGCCACCGCCGCGAACCTCGGACCGGGTCTTGGTCGAGTGAGTGCCGGCGCGAGCTGCTGCCAATTGCGCAGTCACCACCTGATGCATCACGGCCGTGTTCGGCTCGATACCGAAGATCTCGGGTCGGAGATCGACCGTACCTTGCTTCTTGCCGTCGGCGCTGTAGAGATCAGCCGTCAGCTTGTCAGCCATTGCTCTTCACCGCCTCCCTCATCACCAGAACCGCCCCTTTGGGACCGGGAACGGATCCGCGCACCATGACAACGTTGCGCTCGGCGTCGATCTTCACGACATCGAGGTTCATCGTCGTTACCTTCTCGCCGCCAGCGCGACCCGGAAGCCGCTTGCCCCGGAAGACCCGCGCCGGTGTCGCACAAGCGCCGATGGCGCCGGGAGCGCGATGCACCTTGTGGGCGCCGTGGCTGGCACCTTGGCCCTTGAAGTTGTGCCGTTCCATCACCCCGGCAAAGCCCTTGCCCTTGGTTATGCCGGTGATGTCGGCCTTCTGGCCTTCGGCGAGCACGTCACCAATGCCGATCTCCTGGCCAAGCTCGAATTCGTCGGGGTTGTCTACGTGCACCTCGACGATGTGCTTGGCGGGCGGCGTGTTCGATTTGGCGAAATGACCAGCGGTTGCACGGTTGACCTGCTTGCTCGGCATCTCCTTGAAGGCGATTTGGACTGCCGAGTAGCCGTCGGTTCCGGCGCGCTTGATCTGAGTAACCCGAACCGGCCCAGCCTTGATGATGGTGACGGGGATGGCCCGCGCCTCATCATCGAAGATCTGAGTCATGCCCAGTTTCTCTCCGAGGATCGTGTTCACCTCTTGATCTCCACTTCTACGCCGGCGGGGAGATCGAGGCGCATCAACGACTCAACGGTCTTGGGCGTTGGCTCCAAGATGTCGATGAGTCGCCGGTGAATGCGCATCTCGAAGTGCTCCCGGCTGGTCTTGTCTACGTGCGGTCCCCGGATCACGCAGTAGCGGTGGATCCGGGTCGGCAGCGGCACCGGACCCTTGATCTTCGCTTGGGTGCGAATCACGGTTTCTGCGATTTTGCGCGCCGACTCGTCGACGACCGAGTGGTCGTACGCCTTGAGTCGGATGCGGATCCGGTGTTCGTCTGCCATCTTCTCTTCTCTACTTCGTGATCTTGGTTACGCGGCCGGCGCCGACGGTGCGGCCACCCTCACGAATCGCAAACCGCAAACCCTCATCCATCGCGATCGGCTTACCCAACACAACACTCATCTCAGTGTTATCCCCAGGCATCACCATCTCAGTC
>JASJEG010000128.1 GCA_030064765.1 Acidimicrobiia bacterium
GAGATGGTGGAGTCGGTGTGGGGCGATACCGGTTTCACGGTTCCCCGGCCCTCTGCCCTCGACGGGACCATTGAGGTCGCCGGCTCGCGGATCCGTGTGTACCAGGAGGTCTTCATCATCATTGTTGGTGTCTTGGTGCTCATCTCGATCACTCTGCTGCTGAAGCGGTCTCGCCTCGGTATGACGATCAGGGCCGGTGTGCAGGACTCCGACATGGTCGAAGCGTTGGGCATCAACGTCCGCCGTGTTTTCACAGTGACGTTTGGGCTCGGAGTGGCGCTTGCGGCACTGGGTGGCGTGATTGCCGGCCCAGCGCTATCGGTCTCTCCCCACATGGGGGCGACGGTGCTGCTGACTGCGATTGTTGCCATGGCGATTGGGGGATTGACGAGCTTCCCAGGTGCCGCCGTCGGGGCGGTGATCGTCGGGATTCTCCAGTCGCTCGTTACCCAACTCGGCGAGGTGGGAATCCCGTTGCCCGGTCTCGCCGAGCCGCTGAAACCCTCGCCTGCCATCGTTCCTGCGTCTTCGGTTCTGGTGATGATCATCGTGCTGCTTGTGTTGCCGCATGGTCTGCTGGGAAGGGAGGAGTGAGATGACAACTCTTACTGCTTCGAAGACGAGCTTCCTCTCCAGATACCGGATGCTGACAATCGTCCTCATCCTCGGGGTTGCGTTCCCGTTCCTGATCGGCTTTACAGACGGTCAGTCGCCGGCCGCGGTGATCGCGTCGGAAGGCGGCAACGCGAAGTTCATGATGGGCCTGGCGGTCGAGATATTCATCCTGGCGCTGTTTGCCCTGTCGTATGACCTGGTGATCGGTGTCACCGGCTTGCTTTCGCTTGGCCAGATGATGTTCTTCGCCACGGGGGCCTACGGCGCCGGAGTGATGCTGAAGTCGTTCGAGTGGGCGCTTCCGGTCACCCTTCTCGCCGTCATCGTGATTGGGGTGGTCCAGGCCTTGCTCTTTGCCGTGGTGATACCACGCACCGGAGGGGCGCTGACATTTGCCCTCGTGACGCTGGGATTTGCCTCGGTGTTTGCGATCATCGTCGAGTCCCCGGAGCTCAAGGATTACACGGGTTCCGATGTCGGGCTGCAGGGCGCTGCGGCGGCTGTTCCGAGCTGGCTGAACACTACGGACAGCAGATTCTGGCTGTACCTGGTCGTGTTTGCGATCCTGGCTGCTGCCTATCTCACGTTCAAGCGGATACTCGAGTCCCCAACCGGGGCGGTGCTGGTCGCAACCCGCGACAACCCGGACCGAGCACAGATGCTTGGCTACAACATCTTCTGGTTCCAGCTCTTCGCTCTGGTCGTGTCATCGATCACCGCGGCCATCTCGGGAATGCTCTGGGCGATGCATCAGCCGATTGTCACGCCAACTGTGGCCGGTCTCGGCTGGATGGTCACTGTGCTGCTAATGGTGATCATGGGTGGCATCGGCACGCTCTCTGGGGCGATCGTGGGTGCGGGGACGTACCGGTTGCTCGACTTCTATCTCGAACGCTGGTTCGGCGGTACCGCCACGCTGCTGCTCGGGATCGCATTCATCCTGATCGTGCTCTTCCTGCCTTACGGCATCGTCGGGACGTGGCGAGAACGCTCGGCCCGCATCAAGCAGGGGAGGAAGCGGCTGATCAGCCTCGTGACCGGAAGGAACGAATCGACACAAGAGTGAGACGACCATGACGCGAGCCGTGCCGGCATTCGACTGGATCGGCCACCATGCCGATCTGTCCCCCGATGCGATCGCGCTCGTTGACGACGGGCGCGATCTCACGCTCACCTATGCGGATCTCGAGGATCAGAGCCGCCGGTTGGCGGCGTGGATGGCGGCCAACGGGGTCCGTGGCGGCGACCGAGTGGCGTTCCTCGCCGGGAACACCACCGATGTATTCGAGGCGCTGTTTGCCTGCGCCAAGCTGACTGCGATTCTCGTTCCACTCAACTGGCGGTTGGCGGTACCTGAGTTGGAGTTCATCATCAACGACTGCCGGCCGCAGGTGTTGATCTTCTCAGACGAGTTTGCTGTGGCCGCGGCCGAGCTGGACACACCGGTCAAGCTGCGGCTCGGCGACGATTACGCCGCCGCCAAGGTGAGTGCCAACCCTGCAGCGATTGGGTCCGTGAGCGCCACGCACGAAGATCCGTGGGCGATTCTGTACACGTCCGGCACAACGGGCCATCCCAAAGGTGCGATCTGCACCCACGGCATGTTCTTCTGGAACGCCATCAACATCGGGCACGCCGTCGGTCTCACCTCGAAGTCGACCAACCTCAACGTGCTACCCACTTTCCACTCGGGCGGTCTCAACTTGTACACCACCCCTTGTCTCCATTTGGGGGCGCGCTCGATCAATCTCGCCGAGTTCGACCCGGGCAAGGTGCTGACCTACCTGGAGAGTGGGGAGGTCACCCACTTCTTCGGTGTCCCCGCCATCTATCAGTTCCTCGCAGAGCACCCGCGATGGGAGGACGCCGATCTGTCGCCGGTCGAGTCGTGGGCCTGCGGCGGGGCCCCCATGCCCGTGGCGCTCCTGCAACGCTACGCCGACCGGGGTGTAGTAATACGGCAGGGAATGGGGCTGACCGAGACCAGCCCCACTGTGTTCCTCACCGACGAGGCGCACGCCATCGCCAAGGTCGGCTCGGTCGGGAAGCCCGCCCTCCACACCGAGATCAGGGTCGTCGATGAGGACGGGGTCGATGCCGGCACCGGAGAGATCGGTGAGCTGTGCGTGCGCGGTCCCAACGTGACTCCGGGGTATTGGGAGCGGCCCGAAGCCAATGCCGAATCGTTTACCGACGGCTGGTTGCACACCGGCGACGCGGCGCGGATCGACTCCGAGGGCTATGTGTACATCGTCGACCGGTGGAAGGACATGTACATCTCCGGCGGCGAGAACGTCTACCCGGCCGAGGTGGAACAGGTTCTCTTCCACCACCCGAACGTGCTCGACGTGGCAGTGATCGGGGTCGCAGACGAGAAATGGGGGGAGATCGGCATGGCGGTGGTAGTGCCGCGCGATGAGGGAACCTTCGACGGTGAGGAGCTGTTGGCTTTCTGCGCAGACAAGCTGGCCCGCTACAAGATCCCCAAGCAGGTGCGTACGGTTGGCGAGCTGCCGAGGAACGCCGCCGGCAAGGTGCTGAAGCGGTCGCTGCGGGAGGCGCTGTCATGAGCGCGGTAATGGGCGAAGGGACGGTCGAGTCGGGCAAGGGCCGTTCCCCGGCCGACATCTACGCCGTCATGGACGATGTACGTCTTCACCGGCTGCGTCCGACCCATGAGGAGTTGTACCCGGTGCCGATCGTGCTGGTGCCTTCGTTGCTCAGCAAGTGGTACGTCTTCGATCTACATCCGGCTCGAACCATGGCCGGGTTCCTGCGGGATCACTCATACGACGTTTGGGTCGTCGACTGGGGCAAGCCGCCGCGCAAGCGGCCGACTCCTGGCTTCGAGAACTACGTCGACGACTACTTAGCCTCCGCCATCGACGACATCACGGGTGCGGTCGAGGTCGATCAGGTCAGCGTTCTCGGCTACTCGCTTGGAGGTGTGATCTCGACGTTGTTCAGTGCCCTCTATCCCGATCGGGTGCGCAATCTGATAACGCTGACAACTCCGATCGATTTTCATCGCACCGGGCTCACCGCCACCTGGGCCCGCTACTTCCCGGTGAATCCGTTTGTTGACTTCTGGGGCAATGTGCCTGCGTGGTGGATGCGTGCCGCCGTGACGTCCTCGAGCCTTTCCCGGGTGGTGAAGCTATGGACAACGCTCGGCGGCGACGAAGCCGATCCCCATCGCAAGGAGGTCCTCCGGGCGGTTCGCAAGTGGATCGGCGACGGAGTGCCGGTCGCCGGCGAGATGTACCGCACCTTGGTGCGCGATTGCTACAAGCACAACATGCTCATTCGCAACACCCTGCACATTGGCGGACGTGTGGTGGAGCTGAGCAGCATCGAGGCGGCGCTGCTGACCATCACCGCCTCCGATGATCACCTGTGCCCGCCGCCGTCATCCCAGGCACTCAACCGGGCGGTGACCGTCGAAGATGAGACGGCGATCATGGTTCCGGGGACTCATCTCGGTGCCGTCATCGGCCCCAAAGCCCATCACTTGCTGTGGACCCGCATTGTTGACTGGCTGGAGCACCGTTCGGGTCATCATCCCGCCGATTGGTATGGAGACATCGCATGAGAGACGACTCGCAGGAACACGTGGACCCGCTGGGCATGGCGCGCGGCGTCGCCGACCGGGTGCTGGCCAATGCTTCGACCTTCGTCGATGAGGTTGTGGCTTCAGAGGGGTTCTCCGAGTCGCTCGCTAGAGGAATGCAGGGGGTAGTCACCGTCACGTCGGCGCTGCGGCGCCGGGTCAACGCAGTCGGAGACTTTGCCGCAGAGTGGCTGAACATCCCGACCCGCCGGCAGCTGATCGATCTGGCGCGCCGACTCAATCATCTCGAGCTGGCTGTTGACGACGTTGATGCCAAGGCAGCCGAGGTGTTGCGGTTGCTGGCGGAGGAGGCCGATGATGGCTGACACCGTTGGGGAGCGCGTCTTCAGCGGCGCTGGCAAGGCGTGGCGAGCGACGACCCGTCCCTTCCGCACCTGGCGCGCTGTCTCAGAGTCGTTCGACCTGCCGGTGGGGCTGACACCGCGGGAGCAGGTTTGGGCCCTCAACAAGACCCGCCTCTACCGGTACGTGCCGCGGGTACCTGAAGAGGAACGGCATCCGATTCCGCTGTTGCTGGTGTTCGCCGCCATCAACCGTCCGTTCCTACTCGACATGCAACCGGGTAACAGCTTCATCGAGTTCATGCTCGATGAGGGCTTCGACGTCTACATGCTGGATTGGGGGGAGCCGGGCCCCGAGGATGCTGAGATGCGGCTGGACGACTACGGCGCCGAGTACTTGCCGAGGGCGGTGCGCCGGGTGCTGGCCGACTCCGGTGCCGAAGAGGTCAGCATGCTCGGCTACTGCTTGGGTGCCCTGATCACCTTGCTCTACGCAGCCCTGGAGACCGAGGGTCCGTTGCGCAACCTCATCCTGCTCACCCCACCGCTCGACATGTCGCACGACGAGGACAGCCTTTTCAGCGCGTGGCTGGACAAGCGCTGGTTCGATGTCGACCGATTCGCCACCAACCTCGACGGGCTGCTTTCCAGCACCGCCATCGAGAACGGCGGCAAGATGCTCAAGGCGGTGGCCAACTACGTGGGTGCGTACGTCAACCTATGGGATCGGATTGATGACCCCGAGAGCGTCCGCAACTGGCAGGCGATGCACCGGTGGGTGCACGATGGGGTGCCGCTGCCGGCACAGGTCTTCCGGCAATGGGTGCAGGACTACCTCTGGAGCAACGCGCTCGTGTCGGGTCGCCATGTCGTCAAGGGCAAGCCCGTCCGGTTGAGTGACATCGAGGTACCGGTACTCAACATCCTTGCGAAGTTCGACCACATCGTGCCAAACGGGCAGTCTCTGCCGGTGGCCGATCTCGTCGGAAGCGACGATGTGCAGACTGAGATTCTGAGCGCCGGGCATATTGGGATCATGGCGGGGCACAAGGCGCGGCACGTGTTGTGGCCGACTCTTTCCGCCTGGCTTGCCGCACGGTCGAGGACGGAGGGGTGAATCCGTCCACGCTGGTGCGGCGGCAGCGGTCCGGCCCGGTGGCCACGCTCGTATTGAACCGACCGGAACGGCACAACAGCCTGGTGCCGGAGCTGCTCGCCGAATTGCTCTCAGGACTAGAAGATGCCGGGGCTGACACGGGAGTGCGCGCCGTGGTGTTGACCGCTGAGGGCCGGTCATTCTCGACGGGCGGGGATGTCCGCGGTTTCTTCTCGGCCGGAGAGGACCTCGAGGAGTATGCGCTGGAGACCGTGGGGCTGCTCAATCAAGTGATCCTGACGATGCTGGGACTGCCGCAGCCGGTGGTGGTTGCGGTCCACGGCATGGTCACCGGAGGATCGCTGGGTTTGGTGCTCGGGGGCGATGTGGTGCTGATAGCGCCCGATGCCACGATTACCCCTTGGTACACGGCAGTTGGGTTCTCCCCGGACGGTGGGTGGACGGCGCTGCTGCCCGACGTGATAGGTCCCAAACGTGCCGCCCACATCCTGTATGGCAACGAGTCGATACTGGCGGACGAGGCACTGCGGTGGGGGCTGGCTGCTGAGATCGTGCCCGGCGATGAGATCAAGGAGCGTGCAGCAACGGTTGCGCTCGAGCTTGCGGCGATGAAACCCGGCGCCGTCCTCAGTACGAAGCGCCTCGTCAACCCTGATCTCGACCTGGTGGCGGAACGGCTCGAGATGGAGCGGATCGCCTTTGTGCGTCAGATTCTCACCCCGGAGGCACAGAAGGGCATGGCGGCCTTCCTGGGGAGGAAACGATGAGTTGGCTACCCCCCCTCGAACGAGCTGGTGCTCGTTCGATCCCCCCGCAAGGGGGGGATTGGTCCGGGGGCAGCCCTCTCCTCGACCGGCGGAAGGCCCTCCCCTCGAGGGAGGGCGGCTCCAGAACTGACCAAAGGGAAGGCCTGGAGCGGGGCCGATGGAATCGGCATCGAGTTCGATCCCCCCGTCAAGGGGGGATCGAGTCCGGCGTAACTGACCCGAATTCGCTATCCGGCCACGTCTACCGCCAGCACCAACGCCTCTCCCGACACGGCCAGTTTGTCGTCGGCGGTGATGCGGGTCGCCAGGTTGACCAGCCCCTTCTCGGGGCGGATCCGGGTGATCGTCACCGTGCTGGTGACCTCGGCCGGCACCGGGACCGGGCGGTGGTAGGTGAAGCGCTGCTTGAGCCAGTTGGTTCCTCGCCCGGGAAGATCGACTCCCAGGACCCACGACGTGACTCCGGCGAGGAGGCCAGGCGGCACTTCCTGATGGTCGGCGAAGAGAGGATTGGGATCGCGGGTCAATGTCAAGAAGTCGGCGACGTCTCGAGTGAGGAACTCGCGGGTGCGACTCGCACTCGTGCCGACCATGAGGCCTTTGTAGGGATCGCTATCGATCAGTTCCGGGTCGGCGCGGTCGGGCCCCTGTGGTGGGCCAAACCGGCTGACTCCACTGGTCGTGACGGTGCCCGTCGAGTCGGTTATCTCTATCGCAATGTCGCCGTGTGCTGTTGGGTCGAGCGTCAAGAGGAGAGGATCGCCGGTGAATGTCGGAGCTGTGAACAGCAACTCCTGCGAACTGAGTCGTATCGGGCCCCCGATCTCACGGGCGATGGCCGCCTGCAGCACCGAGAACAGAAACATGCCGTGGGCGACGGTCCGGCCGAAGCGGGTACCTGCGGCGAAGGCGGCGTCGACATGAATCGGGTTGTCATCGCCGGACAGCCGGGCATATTCGTCGAACTGCCGTTGTGTGAAGACCGTGGCCACTTGGCTAGTGCCGTCGAGCATCAAGCCATGTTACGTAGAGGGAGAGAACGATGCCGATAGACACGCTGGCGGTGCGCCACGCCCGGTACCGGCCCGATCACACCGCCGTGGTGTTCGAGGGGCAGCGCTTCACCCACCGCGACTTCAACGCCCGCATCAACCGGCTCGCCAATGCGCTGCGCTCACTGGGGTTGCATCGCGGCGACAAAGTTGCCGTGGTGCTGGACAACTCCCTCGAGGTCCTCGAGCTCTATCAGGCCGTCGCCAAGACCGGCATGGTGGTCGTGCCGCTGAGCCCGCTGCTGCGGGGCGAGGGTCTGGTCACACTCATCAACGACGCAGATTCGGCGGCTGTGGTGACGATGGAGCGGATGGTCGAGCACTTCGCTCCGGTCCGGGAACGCATCGACGTGCCGGAGGATCGGTACATCCTCACCGACACGGCCGGCATCGCCGGCTACCGCTACTACCACGATCTGACCGAAGCAGCTGCGGAGGAAGAGCCCCCGTGGGTAGAGGTGACCGACGACGACCCGTACAACATCATCTACAGCTCGGGCACTACCGGTCAGCCCAAAGGGATCGTGCATACGCACTACATCCGCATGTCCTACTGCACCGGCTTTGCCTCCTCCTATCGGATCAAACCCGAGAGCGTCATCCTGCATTCGGGTTCGCTGGTATTCAACGGAGCCTTCTTGACGCTGATGCCCGCCTTCTACCTGGGTGCCACCTATGTGTTGATGCCCGGCTTCGATGCCCGCAAGATGATCGATCTGATGGCAGCGGAGAAGGTCACCCATGTGATGGTGGTGCCCTCACAGATCATTGCGATGCTCGCCGAGCCCGACTTCAACGAGGATCACCTGCCACATCTGGAGATGATCTGTTCCGTCGGCGCCCCGCTGCATCTCGAACACAAGGAGGAGCTGGCCCGTCGCCTCCCGATGCGTTTCTACGAGCTGTATGGACTGACCGAGGGGTTTGTCACGGTGCTCGACCGCGACGACTTCCCCGCCAAGCCCGGCTCGGTCGGGGTACCACCGCCGCTATATGAGATGCGGATCGTTGCCGACGACGGTACCGAGCTGCCTCCCGGCGAGGTCGGCGAGATAGTCGGCCGGGGTCCGATCACGATGCCCGGCTACTACAAGCGTCCCGATCTGACCGCAGAGGCGATCAAGGAAGGCTGGCTCCACACCGGCGACCTTGGCTTTGTCGATGAGGACGGCTTTCTGTTTCTCGTTGACCGCAAGAAGGACCTCATCATCTCTGGTGGGGTCAACGTCTACCCGCGCGATATCGAGGAGATTGTCATTCAACATCCGGCGGTGGCCGACGTGGCGGTGTTTGGCGTACCGGACGACCGCTGGGGTGAGACCCCGGTTGCAGCAGTGCGGCTCGAACCTGGGACCGAGGTGACCGCCGCTGACGTTCGAGATTGGGTCAACGATCGAGTCGATGCTCGGTTCCAGAAACTCAGTGCGATCAGCGTGCTCGACGAGTTCCCGCTCAGTGTGGCCGGCAAGACGCTGCGCCGGGTGATCCGCGACAACTACATGGAGGGATGATGGGCAACTACGTTGAGACCAACGGAATCCGACTCCACTACCTGGAGCGGCCCGGTGACGGCCCCACGCTGTTGCTGGCCCCGGGGCTGGCAGCGGGCGCCTACTTCTATGAGGCCCTGCTCGACCGATTGTCGCCCCGGCTGCATGTGATTGCGTTCGATCTGCGGGGTCGGGGGGCAAGCGACCGGCCCGACACCGGCTACGCGATGGCGGACCATGCAGCCGACATGATCGGTGCGATGGATGCGTTTGGTCTGGAGAGAGTCATGTTCGGCGGGCACAGTTTTGGTGGTCTGCTCACCTATGTCATGGCTGCCGATTATCCCGATCGGATCGAGCGAGGAGTCGTGATTGATGCCCCTGCCGAGGTCGATCCGACTGTGATGGAGCAGATCAAGCCGACCCTCGATCGTCTCGAGACAACCTTCCCGTCGTGGGATCAGTACATCGAGATGGTCAAGGGCATGCCCTACTACGCAGACTGGGAGTGGGATCCGGCTCTCGAGGTGTTCTATCGATCGGATCTCGAAGAACTGCCCGATGGTGGGGTTCGTTCGGTGTGTCGTCCCGAGCACATTCGGCAGGCTGTCGCCGGGACGCTAGAGGTCGATTGGGATGCCACGGTCCGTCAGATCGAACAGCCGATCTTGTTCGTGCGGGCGATGGATCCGTTCGGGCCTCCCGGCTATCCACCGATCGTGCCTGAGGACAAGGCCAGGCTGACCATGGACCGGCTGCAGAACGGACGGTATGCCGAGTTCCCTGGCAACCACATCACGTTCCTGTTTGGCGAAGGGGCGACGATGGTTGCGGACGAGATCGTGGAGTTCGTCGCAGGCTGACCGTCCTCCCCTTGGTGTTGTGTTTCGCGATAGGGGCGACACGTGCCGCGCAGCCTGCCGCAATTCAGCCCTCCCCTCGAGGGAGGGCGGCTCCAGAACTGACCGTAGGGAAGGCCTGGAGCGGGAGGGG
>JASJEG010000125.1 GCA_030064765.1 Acidimicrobiia bacterium
GTCACGGTGAGCAACGCTGATCGCCCCGGCGCCAGGCTGGTCGCGATCCAGTCGAGGAGGGAGGTTCGTGCGGCGCCGGTGAGGTGACCGAGCATGTGCGCCACGATCACACCATCCACTCGGTCGGGAAGCGCGTCGAGCCCCTCCGGAACAGCCAAGGGGATCACGGTCACGCGTTCGAGCACGCCGATCTGGTCGAGGCGCGCCATCATCATCGACCGCATGGTGATGTTCGGCTCGAGGGCGATGATCTCGGCGTCGGTGATGTCGGCCAGCACCGCTGACCCCATTCCACTCCCAGCACCGACGTCGACAATCACAGCATCGGGCCCGATGTCGCCAAAGGTGTCGCGCATCACATCGTGCAGTCGGTCCCACGCCGGGTGCATGTGGACCTCGTGGAACTCGGCCGTTTCGTCGTACGAAGTATCCATGAGCGGACGCTAGCACTGGGTGGAATGAATCTCATTCTCGCAGCGAGGGCAGGGCCGGTTACGGTAGACGCTCGACCGCAGGATCAGCCGAGGAAGTGGAGGCTGGCCGCCATCATGGCCATTCCGGTCAATACGCCCAGGATCGGCGCGTGCTCGGAGCCGAACGATTTGGCCGAGGGGATCAGCTCGTCGATTGAGATGAGCACCATGATGCCTGCCACGAAGGCCAGTACCCAGGCGAGCAGCTGCTCGGTGAGGAACGGCAGGAGGATGAGGGCGGCCAGCACCGCACCCAGGACCTCGGCCACGCCAGAGAAGAATGACCACAGGAACGCCTTGCGGCGGTTGCCGGTGGCTGCGTAGATCGGGGCCGAGATTGCGAGCCCCTCCGGTACGTTGTGGATCGCGATCGCCACGGCGATAGCCAGGCCTACTTGCACATCCTCTAGGCCGCCGACGAACACCGCCATGCCTTCAGGGAAGTTGTGGATCGAAAGCCCAATGGCGACTAGGACACCAGTGCGATAGAGCCGATCCGCAGGGAGCCCCTGGTCCTTGCGCTGCCCCACGTGGGCGGATTCCCCGCCTGGGTGGTCGTGCTGGCCGATGTAGTCGTGGGGGACCAGGAAGTCGATCAAGAAGTAGGTCAGCAGCCCGGCGAAGAAGCAGATCTGGGCCTGTACGGGGCCGACACCAACGGCTTCCATGGCGCTCGGCAGCAGCTCGACAAACGAGACAAGCAGCATGACGCCCGCCGAGAGGCCGAGTGTGAACGACAGGAAGCGGTCTCCCGGCCGTCGGACCGAGATCCCGAGGAGGCTGCCAATTGTCGTCGAGAGTCCCGCGCCCGTGGCGAGTAGCAGCGCCTCACTCATGGCGCAACGATAGCATTGTTGAGAATGATTCGCATTCTCATGTTATGGTACTCTCATGAACGACGAGGTATCGCAGGTGGGGCATTGCTTCTGTGATGGCCGTAGGACGGCGACTGGAGCAGTCCACATCGGGCGCGCGGAGGTCGGCTGGTGGTGAGCCGCATGTCCCCGCTCGCCTGCTGTACCTCAGTCATGCGGGGTCGGTTCCTCCAGCCGGCCCCGGCTGGTGGGCGGCGCAAGGGGGGACGGACCGCGTGATCCGCACCGACGTCGAGGTGGTTGTTGTCGGTGCGGGTCCCGCGGGTCTGGCGACGACAGTTGCCCTAGCCACCGCCGATCCGGGCATCGCTCAGCGTATGACGGTGGTCGACCCGTCCGGGGGCTGGCTCATCGATTGGCACGATCGCATGGCCCGGCAGGGCATAAGGCACCTGCGATCACCGATCACCCACCATCCGCACCCCGATCCGTTGAGCTTGCAGCGCCACTGTGCGCGGGTTGGCCTGCCACACGTGATGCGCGACGGACGTCGCCTCCCGACCACTGCGGGGTTTGAGCACTTCGTGGCGTCGGTCATCGCCAAGCACGATCTCCCTGGTGTGGTGCCGGCTGCGGCTGTCGACGTGGCGGTCTCCAGGGACCGGGTCACCGTGCATCTGGCCGACGGCGCGGTCATCGCCTGCCGTCGACTGATCGTGGCGACCGGGATCGGACGGCCCCGTATCCCACCGGGGGTGTCGGACGATCCGCGGATCCGCCATGCCGAGGCGATCGATCTTCGCGACCTGCCCCCGGCCGGGACCCGGCTGTTGGTAGTCGGCGGCGGACTCTCGGCTGCCCATCTTGTGCTCGGTGCTGCTAGCGCCGGCCTGCCCGTCACCCTCGCGTTGCGCGGGAGGTTCCAGGTCCGTCACTTCGATGTCGACCCCGGGTGGATGGGGCCCAAGTATCTCAGGGGTTTCGCAGCCGAGCCCGACCGGACTAGGCGGAGATGGGCGATTGCCGAGGCACGGGGCGGCGGGACCATGCCCCCGTGGGCTCGGCAGGCGATCGCCGACCTCGAGAGGGAGGGGGCCATCGATGTCCTTCGCAACAGCCCGCTGGTCGCCGCGGATGTCGGCGAACAGGGATTGCGGGTGCGGCTCGGCGCTGTCGAGCGTGAGGTTGATGAGATCTGGATGGCGACCGGTTTCGCACAGGATGTGTGTGCGAACCCGCTCCTCGCCCGGCTGTCAGGCCGACACACGATCCCGGTCCACGCCGGGATCCCCGACCTCGACGACGATCTGGCCTGGGGTGGGACCCCGGTGCACGTGGTGGGCTCACTCGCGGCGCTCGTGCTGGGCCCAACCGCCGGCAACTTGCACGGCCAGCGGCGTGGGGCTCACCGGGTGGCCAAGGCGGTCGTGCCCGGTTTCGCCCCGGCAGAGGAGGTCGCCCACCACCTCCTTTGAGGCGTCGGCTGATGCTCTGCCCCGGTTGATCTCAGGCTTGTGGCAGCGTTCGAATCAATCGCATCTCCGGCCCAAGGAGCGGACTCACCCTCTATCGGAAGGCGGAAAGGGGCCTCTTTGCAGAGCTCCAACTCCTCGTGAGCCGTTCCTCGTCCCACAGCGATCTCCACACGAGCCTTCCTGGTCCAGCAACTCCTCATGCCCTGAGTGATATGCCCCCAGCAATGACCTGCGGCCTGGGTGTTACTCGCTCAGTTTCGAGATCAGGGCGACGCCGGGCTCCGGTTCGGTGATCTCGACGGGGTGATCGGCCAGTGCGGTCTGGATGTCGGCAGTCTGCGGGGGCTCCCAGGTGTTGGCGGTGCGCAGTGAGCGGATCACCTCTTGGTTCTGGTCGACGACCTCCCACAGCGATTCGACCCGGCCGGGGCCCACGACGACGGTCGTCCGGTAGACATGCCGACCGACGGTGCGTTCAAGGACCATCGGCTCGAAACCCTCCGGTGGAGCTTCGGGCTCGATGGTGAGCAGCGCAGTTCGCCCCGGCGCCAGGCTGGTCGCGATCCAGTCGAGGAGGCTGGTCTGTGCCGGACGGGAGAGGTGCCCGAGCATGTGCGCGGCGACGACGCCGTCGACGCGGTCGGGGAGTCCGTCGAGGCCCTCCGGGACGCCGTCGGCCACAACGGTTACGCGCTCGAGTACTCCGGCCTGGTCGAGGCGCGCCATCAACATTGACCGCATGGTGGTGCTCGGCTCGAGCGCGATGATCTCGGCGTTGCTGACCTCGGCCAGCAGCACCGAGCCGAGCCCGCTGCCGGCCCCGATGTCGATGATCACCCCATCGGGCCCGATGTCACCGAAGGTGTCGCTCACGAGATCGCGCAGTGGGTCCCATGCTGTGGGCATGTAGAGCTCGTTGAACTCGGCGATTTGGTCGTACGTGGGCTCCATGCTCGGACCATAGCGCCTGAATCGGAGTGAGTCTCATTCCCGCAACAAGGGGTGCAGACGCTGTTGCGTCAAACGACTCATCGATCGGCCGTGATCTAGAGCCCGACATCGATCGGTCTGCAGGCGACTCCGCATCAGCCGATTCCAAGTCCAACCATCCGCAGCGCGATCGAAGAACTCGTGTGTCCGAGCTGTCACATCGTCAGTCATCATGACCCCTCTCGCGATTGTGAAGCGTCTTGATGCAGATTGGCGACTGATTCTCATTTTCGGTAACTTTGGTGCATGCGACACACACCGACACTCCGCCTTTCCCGCACGAACCTTCTCCTTGCGCTCCTCCTGCTGCCGGCCCTGGTTGCGGCGGGCTGTGGGGACGGTTCGTCGGATGACACAACGGCGTCGACGGCGGCGGCGACCACGACCACGGTGGCGGCAACCACCACCACCACCACAAGTGCCGATGACGACCACGAGGGTCACAACCACGACGACGAGGGTCACGACCACGACGACGAGGGTCACGACCACGATGACGAAACGACCATCACCGTCACAGATCACCTTGGCAGAGAAGTGGTCATTCCTACGAACGTGGAGCGTGTTGCGTCCGTAGGCGCATATCTGCTCTACGGACTACCGGTTGCGATAGGTGCCAAGGACAAGATCGTTGCCACATCCAATGTTCTCGTTGGTATGTATCAGACGATCATGCCGGAAATCGCGGATCTGCCGGCCATCTGCGAGACCTGTTTTGGCAGTGATGTGGATTATGAACAGATCATTGAACTGGGGATCGATCTCCTCATCCTTGATCCTGTCACCTATGGTGACGGGACGATCGCAGCGACGCTAGAGCCTGAGATTCCTGTCTATGTGACAGATCTAGCAGGACCTGCCGTGTTCATTGAAGAACTCGAGCAGCTCGGGTTGATCCTGGATAGGGAAGCAGAGGCAGATAGCTTCATCCAGTGGTACCAAGGGTACGAAGACCTCATTACCTCCAAGACGGGCACCCTATCTGATGCAGACAAGCCAAGTGTCTTCTCCTACTTCGGCGGAGAGTGGGGAGCCGGTAGTGGGCCTCCATACGGGTCCTTTGGAGAGGCCTCTGCCAATTTCCTCAGCATGATTGAGATGGCCGGGGGAAACCTCATTACTCGAGACCTGCCCGGTGAGATTATTACTGTCGATCCAGAGTTTGTGATTGAGACGGATCCAGAATTTGTCGTCCGCGAGATCTTCTCCTGGAACTCGCCCATTATGGGGTTTGACAAGGAGGACAACAGCGAGGCTTCAGACTACAGAGATGAAGTCATGGACCACGACGCGTTCAAAAACTCGACCGCCGTTCGAAATGAAGACGTGCAACTACTCTTCAGCGATGTCGGAAGTGGTATCTGGTTCGTCGGCATCGCGTCCTATGCAAAGATCCTTCATCCGGATCTCTTCGCAGACCTCGACCCCCTGGTGATACTCCAGGAGTACCTGACAGATCATCTCGGTTCGAGCTACGACGTCTCGACAAATGGTGTGTTCACGTTCCCAGGACTCTGAGCGAGAAGGTGGGTGAGGTCGAGACTCAGGTTGGGTGTCACTCTTCCTGACGTCCTCTACGCGGGTCGGGCTATGCACCGATCGGTTACCTACTCACACGTCTGGCCAGGCACTTCGAGGTGTGAGAGCCGTCCTATCAGGCCCACTGCGAGGTTCTCGAACCCCGTGTTTCCCCTGGTCGCAGGTCAGGTCCTACCGGAATCAGAGTCCCCATTGGGCGACGAGCACGAGCAGCAGCACGACGTTCTGGAGGTCTTGGCCAACGGCTTCCACCACACCGCCCGCAACGAACAGACCCCACACGATGGCTGCGACCGAGCCACTGACAGGTCGGTGTTCGAAGCGTTGCAGCCTGTAGATGAGCCAGCCGACCAGGGCGCCATAGAGCAACCAGAAGACCGTTGTTGCCGTGAGGGCGCCCGGGTTGTCGTCCGCGGTATCGAACGCACTGGAGGTGCGTCAGGAGGCACCAATCGCCATCAACACGATCGTGAACCAGAACACCACAGAACGTGTCTCGAAGAAGCCTGGGGTGCGCGGCTTGGTCATGAATCCTGCCGGGGTTCAGCGGTGATGACCATCGATCGGATCATCACATCGACGGCGTCGTAGAACGGGTCGTTGAGGTCGGTGGGCCCTATCGCCGATGGCTGGACCGCTCTGCCGTTCTCAACAACGGCACAGCGCGCCGACCCTGTGTCTGGGAAGAGGGCTTGCAGGATCGTCTGATGCCGGAAGTGCTCGTTCATTGCACTCGGCTCCATCCTCGCGATCATTCCGCCGAAGTCCGCGAACGTGAGCTCGTTCTCACGACGGCTTGGGGCTTCTACTTCTGTGCCCGGGAGTCTCGGCCGGCTCCTACTTGGCAGCCAACTCTGATCTCCGAATCAGATAGCGATTGGCAGGGAAACTCAAGGTCATCGGTTCCTCAAAGACGACTTCCTCCAGGAACCTGAAGCCGCACCTCTTCATCAGTTGGTTCATTGGAAGGTTGTCCTTATGAGGCTCAATGAAGGCTTCGTCTCGGGATTGAGCCTGCATCAGCATGTCGAGCGCCGTCCTCAGGACAGAAGAACCCAAACCCCTGCCTCTAAGTCGAGGATTCCAGATATGGAAGTGTGCATGAGCGGTGGGCTCACCATCGTCTGGTACCAGGGCGACCATGCCAACAGCCTGATCTTCCAGCTCCAGGATGCAGGTCAGATGGCTTCTCTCAGCCTCTGGCTTCTCGTCTCTCATGCGAATCATCCGGTGGTAACCCTCAGAGTGAGCCACCCGACCAGGGAACTGATCGGGATCAAATCCGATAGAGGTCAGGAAGTCTTCTGGGCTGTCGTACAGGTACTCCAGCAGTGCTTCGACGTCGCGTGACTCGAAAGCCCGCAATGTGATCGGGCCGACAGGAGTATCAACCACTCGTTGTTTCATTTGACAGCACCTCGGTTCAGACTCGCCGTCCCCACGACTGACCGAATCCCTTGGCTGACGCTCACTCGGGCCTTACCCCGACTCCCATGAACGCCTGATTAACGAGCAACACCGTCCCGTCCTCGGCGACATGTTCCTCCGCCGCCCGGGCAACCGCACCCCAGATCTCGTCGGTTCGCTTCGGATCGTGGGCGTCGATGAGGTCTTGCAGAGATGGAGCGAGCCCGCGCATCGACTGGGCGTACGCCTCGGGAGTTGCCCAGCCCATCCGCACGGGGAACTCGGTGACGGACACCGGCGAGAACCCTGCGTCGGCGAGGACCCGGGCGAAACGGCTCGGGTCGGCGAGACCGGCGGGAGGGGTAGGTAGGGGGATACCCAACTCGGAGAGGACCACCGTCCCGACTATTGATCTCATCGGCACACTGGCACCCTGATCCCACACGGATGCCACGAACCTGCCGCCCGGAGCCAGCAGGTCACGCACAATGACCGCGGCGGTCAGAGGGTCGGCAAGGAACTCCCAAGTGAATCCGGAAACACACGCATCAAAGCTTGCCTCTTCCAGGTCCAATGCATCTATGCCGGCTGCGATGAACTTAACGTTGTCGAATCCGGCCTCGCTGACTCGACGGGCGCCGACTTCCAGCATCTCAGGAGAGAGGTCGGTTGCCACGACCGTTCCCTGCGGCCCAACTTGCTCAGCCAGTGTGAGGGTCTGTTCCCCGCCACCGGCTCCGATCTCCAGGACCCGGTCACCCGACGCTACAGCGGCGGCCTCGAGATAGCGGGCGGCGTCATCGCGCTGCATTGCTTCGCCCCACCGATCCCAGCCATCCGCAGCCCGCCGGAAGAACTCACGTGCCCTAGCTGTCACATCGTCAGCCATCGAATCCCTTTCAGCTACGCCGGCATCATACTGTTGGCAGATGCAGGTTTGCGAATGGTTCTCATTCTTGGCAGACTGCCTCGGTATCCGCTGCAAACGAAGGAGAGAGTGTATGCGGTACCTATCGAAGAATTTGTCCCTGTCGCAGATCCTTTTCGGGTTGCTGTTGCTGCTTGCCCTGGTGGCTGCGGGATGTGCAGACGGCGACTCGTCCGATGCAGAGTCGAGTGACACCACAACGACCGCTGCGGCCGCAGCCACGTCCACTACCGCAGCTCAGGACGATGACCACGAGGATCACGAGGATGACCATGAGGCTCACGACCACGACGACGAAGGTCACGATGATGATCATGAGGGTCATGACCACGAAGGCGAGGGTCACGACGACGAACCAATGGTGGAGGCAGGCGACGTGACGCGGGGCCGTCTCGTAGCTGCCTCCGCAACGCTCCCGGAGGTCTACGTTGTGGACCTCGACACGTACGCTGTTTCGACGATTCCCGTTGCGGCTGAGAACGCGATCATCCAGGGTACGGGAGGGATGAGTCCGTACGTGTGGATGGTGCACTACTTCGACGACGCCGTTGAGGTGGTGGACGTCGGGACCTACTTCGCCCGTCACGGAGACCACTATCACATCACCACCGCCGAGCCCGGGCTTCACGAGTTCTCGATGACCGGCCCCAGTCCCGCCCACCTCGTTACCCACGACGGCTTGACGGCCGCGTGGTTCGACGGCTCCGGTGAGATCAGCTTGATCGAAGAGGCCCAGCTAGCAGGCAGTGGGGAAATCGACGTCAAGACCCTATCGGCGAACATGCCGCACCACGGCGTTGCCGTTCTCCTTGGGAGCAATCTGATCGTCACGACAGCGGAGATGGTCGATGAGGCGCCGAATGTCAACGGTGCCGTCGCCTACTGCTGGATCGACTGCGGTGACGACTGTGGCACCCAAACTAGTTGCCACGTGGAGACAGAGCCGTTCTACGAGACAACCGACACATGCACCGCCCTGCACGGAGAGGCCTCCTACGTCCAGGCAGGCGGGAAGGAATCTCACATCGCCTACGGCTGCAACGAGGGAATCCTGCATATCCGCAACGACACCAGCGGCATGGCCTCCGAGGTCGTCCCCTACCCCGAGGGAGCGTTGCGGCCGTTCTTCCTCAAATCCCACTCGGAATCGCCGGTGATGGTCGGGGCTGCTGGCCCAGGGTTTGTGGCCTTCGACGTGAATGCGCAAGTCGTCACCAGTCACAGCCTGCCCGCCTCTCAGACGACGTTTGCGTTTGAGGACAGCGAGCACATCCTCGTCCTGGCTGCCGACGGGGACCTGTATCGGGTGTCCATCGACGACTTCTCGGTTGAGGGAGAGCCTCTGTCACTCGTCCCCGCATTCGGCGAGGGCGACACGGCAAACGTGTTTGTAGCTGCGAATCGGCTGTATGCACTCGACAGCCGCGACCCGGGTGTCGTGGTTGTTGACCTCGAGACCTGGGAGGTTGTCGACGCCGGGATCATGTTGCCGTCGGCCCCCAATACCTTCTCGTTCGGTGCGGTTGGTGCTGTTTCGCCCGACTGGTAAGCCGAGCGTTGAATGGCAACAGAAAGCTGTGGGGCGGACGAGTGATCGTCCGCCCCACATTCAGCTTTGCCGCACAACCGACGCCTGACGCTAAGCGGTCACCCGCTCAACGAACGTCGCCAGTGCAGCGATGACCTCTTCCCGGTTGAGTTCGTTGACCAACTCGTGACGCGCCCCCGGATAGACCCTTACCGTTAGATCGTTCGTCGGCATCTGTTTGACGGCAGCCATCGAGGTCTCATAGGGAACGAACGGGTCGGAGTCGCCGTGCAGGAACATCACCGGCATCGTGATGCGATCGAGTTCGGCGTTGAACCGATCGAGGGCGGCGACCTCGGCCTCGAGAAGCGGCCGTTGGTACGTCCCGTGGTAGACCAAGGGATCTGAGGCGTACTCGGCCACGGTCTGCTCGTTGCGCGACATCCCGGCCGGATCCGAAGACTCGTCCGGTATCCCGTGCTCGAGCACCTCTCGTGCCCAATGCCAGTCACCCAACACCGCGCCCATGAAGGCCACGCCCGCAAGTTGATCGGGGTAGCGCTCAGCAAACCGTCCGGTCAACAGACCCCCCATCGAGTGGCCGGCCATGACCACCGGCAGGCCTGGGTATCGAGCTCGGGTGGTGGTCACCAGGGTGTGCAGATCATCGACCACGTGCTCGAAGTCAACGATGAGC
>JASJEG010000126.1 GCA_030064765.1 Acidimicrobiia bacterium
TAGCTGGGGCCGATGTTGTCGCCGACCTCCGTGTAGCCCACGGTCGTAATCGTGATCAGCGTTTGGTAGAAGGCATCGAACGGTGCGAGCCCCAGCAGGCTGTAGGCAACGGTACCTGCGATCAGTACTCCGAGGAGAGCGCCGATACCTCTTCTGACTTGCCGCCACGGATCCGCGGGCTTGTCCATGCTTGCTGCTCCAGCGTGGTCTCCGACGACTTTATATCAGACTCAACCGGATCCGGCTGGGACCCTCGCCATGTTCACCCTTCAGAACGACTCAGGCCGGTCGGTCCTGTACCACAGCAGTGGCGTCAGAACCCCATGGTGCGGCCGATCATCTCTTTCATGATCTCGTTGGTGCCGCCGCCGATCGGGGTCCATCGCATATCAAGCCAGGCCTGAGCGATCGGGTGCTCCGCCATGTAGCCGTAGCCGCCGTGGAGCTGGAGGCAGCGATCCACGACTCGCTGCTGCAGATCGGTGGCCCACCACTTGGCCATCGCAACCTCAGATGGCGTCAGGGATCCTGCGTTCCACTCCATGACGCAACGATCGATGAATGTCTGGCCGATGGTCACCTCGGTTTCCATCTCGGCAAGGACGAAACGGGAGTTCTGAAACTTGCCTATCGGCCTTCCAAACGCATGTCGTTCCTTGCTGTAGTCGATGGTCCAGTCGAGGGCTGTCCGCGCTGCGGCGATGGCACTAACCGCAATCAGGAGTCTTTCCTGGTTGAGCTCCTTGCCCATCAAGTACACGCCCTGACCGGGGGAGCCGATGAGATTGGTCTTGGGGACCTTGGCGTCATCGAGGAATACCTGCGCGGTGTCTTGGGCAACCCAACCGATCTTGGCGAGTGGAGGGCCGACCTCGAGTCCAGGGGTACTGCGTTCGATGGCGAGCAGAGAGACACCCCACTGTCCTTTGTCGGGATCGGTCACACACGAGACGATGAAGACGTCGGCATTGACGGCGTTGGTCACAAACGCCTTGCTCCCGCTGACTCGGTAGTGGTCGCCCTCTTCGACTGCCAACGTACTGATGGCGCCGATATCACTCCCGGCACTCGGCTCGGTGAGGCCGACGGCGAGGATCGTGTCGCCGGAGATCATCCCCGGAACCCAGCGTCGCTTCTGTTCGTCGGTGCCGTAGTTGAGGATGTAGGGAGCGACGATGTTGCTATGGATGCCGAAACCCGGTCCGGTGCACCCGGCGCGCTGCAACTCCTCGGCGAGAATCAGTGGGAATCGGAAGTCCGCTACCCCGGCACCGCCGTACTCCTCGGGCGCCGACATGCACAACAAGCCCTGCTCGCCGGCCTTTCGCCACGCCTCTCGCGGAACGATGCCTGCAGATTTCCACTGGTCGTGGTGCGGCTTGAGGTCGCGTTCGATGAATCCCCTCACCGAGGAGCGGAACAGATCGTGGTCCGCTTCAAAGATGGTTCGCTTCAAGGCAGTCTCCTACCGGGCGGGCCTGAGCCTATCTCAATGGGAGAGGCCCCCAGGTGTGCGGCCGCAAGGCAGGTCACTCCTTGCCTTGCGGTGCGTCGTCACGGTGCTCGTACCTCCGCCCGCAGGGTGGGTTGCTTGATGCCTCCTTCCGTCTTGCGACCTCGCCGCAGTGTGTCTGGAGACGGTCAACGACGAGTCGCAGGCTGCTCTACGCAACCAACCCCATCCCGTCCCAGCGTGATGGGATGCATTTGAGTCGGGGGCTGTTTGTCTCGATCGAGCGGAGGCATGGCGGGGTCGATTGCGCGCTGTCCATGCAAACTCGGCCAAGCGATCACTCGCCAGGTTCACCCGAGGTCCAAGTCCCCTGTTACGGCCGACATGCACCGGATACGCTAGGGAGGAAGTCTCTCCGCCCACGAGGAGGTACGACTATGCAGTTGCGTCGGGCGTGTGGCTTCCTCCCCATTGTCTTTGCTTCGATGCTGGTGACTGCCTGTGGAGGATCCTCGGCGGAACAATCAGGGGCGGCGGCCGTTGACGAAACCGTCCAACCCGCCACCTCGACCACCGCATCTACCCCAACCACTGCGATCTCGACCACTACCTCGACCACCACGACTACCCAGGTCCAGCCGACAGCCGACGAGCCAGACACGACTGCCCCCGTGGATCCCTTGGTGGGCCTGTGGGTGACGCACCATGGCTACTACGTGCTACGCACGGCCGACGGCGTGTACAACCTCGGCTACACCCCCGACGGGGCCGAATCGGCTCCGTTCGGGTGGGGGGCCTACACCTACGACGAGCAGGAAGGAATCCTCACATTCACCTCTGATCCCGGGACGCACTGCGGGGCGGACAGCACAGGGGTCTATGAGACCGTGATCACAGATGGTGGCGACACGGTGACCTTCACCTTGGTAGAAGACCCATGCAGCGTGCGACCGCGCAACATGACGGGCGAACAGACCAGGTACTCACCGACCGATTAGCACCGGGCTGCTCCTGCTGGTACTCACCCCAGGATGCGCGACGTAGTCGATTCGGCGCAGGGGCCAACTGCGAAGCAGTGGAGCCGACGATGGTTACTCCCCGAAGTCGTAACTGAACTCATCGACGATTGTTCCGTCGGGGTTGCGCACCGTAATGGTGTCGCCAGCGTTGTCCCAGACCTCTCCGGCGCACCAGTAGAGGGCCCATTTTGTGTCGGTGCCACAGCCGCTGTAGAGCGTGATTGGTGCGCCAGATCCGAGGGTAAGTCCAGCCGGGAATGTGTAGGTGTGGGTGGGGCCTTCATCTTCGACCCGGCATTGCGACAAGAATGCCGTGGAGGCGCTTTCGTTGCGAAACTGCACCCACTCGCCGTTGGGATTGGCGGTGTCGTCGCCGGGTGCGTCGGGGTTGAGCAGCGTGAGGTTGACGCTCGTGCAGTCCCCGGGCAGGCTCAAGGCTCGTGTCAAGAAAGTCGCCATTTGGGCGCGGGTCACCAGTTGCTCGGGGCAGAAGAGGTCGTTGGCAGGCGGATTGCACCCCACGGTGATTCCCGTCTCTGCTACGGCTCCGATGCTGGCCTCATGCACCGAGCCCGCAGTGTCCGTGAACGGACTCGTCGCCAGGGGCAGGCTCAAGGCTCGTGTCAAGAAGGTCGCCATCTGGGCGCGGGTCACCGGTTGGTCGGGACAGAAGAGGTTGTTGGCAGGCGGATTGCACCCCACGGTGATCCCTGTCTCTGCTACGGCACCGATGCTGGCCTCATGTACGGAGCCCGTTGTGTCCGTGAACGGACTCGTCGCTAGAGGCAGGCTCAAGGCTCGTGTTAGGAACGTCGCCATCTGGGCGCGGGTCACCGGTTGGTCGGGGCAGAAGAGGTCGTTTACAGGCGGATTACACCCTTCCGCAATCCCCTTGGCTGCAATGAACTCGATGTTGGCCTCATGCACACTTCCGTCGTCGTCAGTGAATACGCCGCCTGGTTGGGCCACGGCCAACGCCGAGCCAGACAGCGAGACTACGAGAACAAGCGCACTTCCACCTTTGAGTAGCGCCCGCATCCACATGCTCGATCTCCCTGATTTCACTTGCTGCCTCTCTCTGCTGCCAACTGCACACACGGTAGGGGACAGCCATCCACCGACGTAGAGGCAAAGGACCCGGACACGTTGTGTCGCCCGGAGCTGGCTACTCGATACCCGCAAGGAGGCCTCGCACGAAGTATCTCTGGAGTCCGAGGAACACTGCGATGGAAACCAATGAGTGGATCATCAGCGCCGCCAGCACCACAGGGCCGCCAACTGCCGCTGAGAACGAGCCGAATCGGACGGTCACCGGAAGTGCGGATGGGTTTCCACCACCGATCATGGTGAGGGCTATGACGAAGTCGTTCCAGCTCCACACGAAAAGGAGCACTCCGAGGGCGGCGAGCGCCGGTGCAGACAAAGGCAAGATGACGTGCCAGTAGATCTGAATGTGCGAGGCACCGTCGACATGCGCGTTGTCGACAAGCGAGCGCGGGAGGCGGGCCATCGCATACGTGAGCAGGAAGACCGAGAAGGGGAGCGCAGCGCCGATGTGTGTGAGCCAAACGGCGGGCAACGTTCCAGCGAGTCCAACGTCGGGGAACAGCGTCACGGTCTTGTCGATGATCGGCAGGGTTAGGTGAGCACCAGTCGAGTAGGCCTGGAGGAGCGGAATCAGGATCGCGTATATCGGCACTGCAATGAGCGCAACGATGCTGCCAAGCAGGACACCGTGGCCTTTGAATGGAATCCAGACGAGTGCGTAGGCGGCCCAGGACGCGACTAACACCGGGATGAGGGTCGCCGGGACTGCGATTGCGAAGGTGTTGAACATCGCCTCGGGGAACGTGTTGTTAGCAGAGTTGCTTAGCGCAACTCGGTACGCACCCAATGTCCATGTCGATGGGTTGAGCAGGTCAGTCCACCAAGCCGATGATTGCGTGTAGCCCGGCCGAAGGGAGGTAGTGATGGCCCCAACAATCGGCAGGAACCACAGACCGGCGATCGCTACCAGAAGCAGCGTGGGGGAGACGCCGACAAGGCGCTCGGCCACCGGACCGAGGCCGGGTCGACCCCTGGAGGCCCTGGGTGCAGCCAATGATGCTCCTCCGAGTTCCCGCAGGAGGATGGTACTCACGGAGCAACGGGCGGAGGCTAGAAGAGCAGGCGGAGGGACTCGAGCCCTCGCAGGCATGGATATGGCGGCTAGGAGGTGAGTCGCGACTTCGCGTTCGATGGCGGCTTCGACGATGCGGTCGACGATTTCGAGGGGAACACCTCCGTTGGAGGCGTCATGGTTGGGTGGACAGTCGAGCAAGTCGGCGATCCGATCGTGAGGGTCGACGGCCCTGCGCGGATGGTGACGGTCAACGAGGACTGGGTGTCTGGGGAACTGCACGGCTTGGCCCAGTCGCAGTACGTCATGGTCGAAGAAGACGGGAGGCTCAAGATTCTTCACTGGTACTTCCATGTCTTCACCACATATCCCAACCTCTGACGAAGCTGGCGGTGAGTGGCAGCACGAAGCACGGCCTATGGAGACGTAGCCGCGCATATCGCGGGTTGCCTGGGTTCTGCAGAACTTGCGACCGAGGAGAAGCCGAGCGCTGCCGGTCACATCCTGGCCCGTGAACGACAAGTTATTTGGTGCGGGCGAAGGGACTCGAACCCCCCAACGGGCTTTCGCTCACCAGTACCTAACCCTGGGAAGGTTCATCCCATCTGGTCCCATCCTGTCCCGTTGAGTCCGGTTTGTGGGGCGATTTCGACGGTTTCGGGCGGTGTTCGTCCCATCCTGTCCCGTCCTGTAGCAGCGTGTTGGGTTGCAATCGGGTTGCAGCGGAGGCGCTCAGCCACCCGGTTCGCTCGGGCTGCCAATCCACATCACGATCTCGCGAGGTTCTGAATCCGAGCCGAGAATGACGACTGCGGAATCGCCAGCGAGCACGTCCATCATCATCGAGTCCATGACCAGTTCGTCGTGGCCTGGGTCGATCTCGTTGGTGATGTCGCTCCACGCAAGCCCGTCGGGTGATGTCCACACTGCGGCCGGGCCACCCCTCCATCCTATGGCTATCAGTTCATCGCCGACTGTCGCCACGCGTCTTATATCGGAGTACCACATGTCCGGTGGCGTTCCGAACAGTTCGGGGTCGTCTGGGCTTCGGGTCCAGGTCACCCCATCCTGAGAGGTCCAGACGGTTGCAAGTTCCTGGTGAGAGCCGACCGCAACGAGTCCCGGCCCGCCCGCCGTCACGTCATTGATACTGATCCAGGCGGCATTGTCACATCGAAAACCTGTTCCGAACACTTCGGGGTCGTATGGGATGCGGGTCCATTCTTGCCCGTTGGATGAGGTCCAGACGACTGGTGCGCAGCTTGCTCGGTCTGACCCCACCGCTACTAGTCCGGGACCGCCGGCGGTCATTGCGTTGATCCGTCCATTGGACAGAGCGGGATCGTCGGCTGCCCTGGTCCAATTGGTGCCGTCGGAGGAGGTCCAGATGGCACCTCTGCCCCACAGCCTGTCCTCACCGAACGCAGCGAAACCTGGTCCACCGGCGATCACCCCGTGGATCTCGACGGGGTGGCCGAACGCGCCGTCGGGAACGCCGGCCCAGGTGATGCCATCTGAAGAGGTCCATGCACGGTCCCCGCCGACTACCACCATGACGTTGTTCCCACTGGCGATGCCGGCCACGTGATCGTCGATGTCGAAGACGCCGGCGGTGTCGTTCTCGGGCGGGGATTGGGACCATTCATAGCCGTCTGCTGTGGTCCATGCCACTGAGACTTGATCCCTCTCGCCAGGGCCGGTGGCGATCGTTGCGGCCGCAACCAATCCGGGACCCCCTTCGGCCAGCAACGCCGGCGAAGTCCAGAACGAGAACAATTCGATTCCGACGTTGAGACTGCCCGGCGCAAGGGTTATGCGAGACCATTGGAGCGAGTCGACGCTGATCTCGTCGAGGGGTTGGTCGGCGACGGGTGTGTCGCTACTTCGCAGGAGCAGGGCAGCGATGCCGATGCCGGCGACGACGAGTACCAACGCAGCAGCGAACACCCACACCCTGCGCCCGCGAGATATTCGTTGCGTGATTGGTTGTAGCTCGGTTACATCGGGGTGCTTGCGGCCCTCGACGCCGTCCGCCGTTCGGGCGTGGGCGGCAGCGACCGCGCGGGAAAGCTCTTCGCCATTGATGTCGTCGAGGCCCGGAACCGGGTTGACTTCCCGCATCCGCCGCTCAACGAAAGCTGTGTCGATCATATCGACCCTCCTCCGCTTGGCTGCCGGTGCGTCGCAGTGGGCTTGTCTGTGCGGTCGAGACGCTGGTACTCCTTGGCGACCCGTTGTGCCGCACGCTGAATCCGGTGGGTTGCGGCATTTGGTGAGCAACCCAACACATCCGCGATTGTTACGTGGGGGAGTTCTTCCCACCAAGCCAGACGCAGCAGTTCTTGGTCCTCCGTCCGCAGCCGCCCTAAGGCCTGGAACATGATGCGGTCCTCTTCGTTGCGCACCACCACCACATCAGGTCCGGGATTCGTCCCCGTATCGGTGTCGCGGAGACGGGTCAACAAGCGGCGGGAACGTCTGGTGCGGCGGAACTCGTTGGCGAGAACCCGCCGTGCCACGCCGTAGAGCCATCCCAGCGCAGCGTCGCCGTCGGGGACATCGTCGAGGCGACGCCACGCCACCAGGAACGTCTCTGCGAAGCAATCGGCAGCCGTCTCAGCATCGGTGCGACGACGGCAATAGGCATATACCTCACAATGATGCCGCTCGAACAAGTTGCGGTATCGCCGCTCAGGCTCGGTAGCGATTCCCACGAAACACCTCGTTCATGTCCAACACCCCTGTAAGTGTCCAGACATCACCAATCATGCCAAAGAATCCTGGGTGCGGGTCCCGGTTGCCGGATCGCCGAAACGTGCAGATATGGTGCGGGCGAAGGGACTCGAACCCCCACGAGCATTAGCTCACCAGGACCTAAACCTGGGAAGGTTCATCCCATCCAGTCCCGTCCTGTCCCAATGCGTCCGGTTTCTAGGACGATTTCGATGGTTTCAGGCGGTGTTCGTCCCATCTGGTCCCGTCCTGTACCAGCGTGTTGGGTTGCAATCGGGTTGCAGCCACGCGTCACACCCTGCCGTGCATGGGTGCATGGGTCACGGTTGTGCTACCCATACGGCTGCTTGTCCTTCATAGGAGCCGACAGCGACGAGTCCGGGGCCGCCCTCAGCAACGCTGTTCATCCCTCCTTCGGATTCCGGGTAGGGGATGCGAGACCAGGTGGTTCCATCGGGGGAGGTCCACACGGTGCCCTGCCCAAGGGGATCACCGACGCGCTCGTCGGGAGCGCGGCTGCCGGGTTGCACGCCGACGATTTGATCACCGACAGCGACCAGGCCGGAGTCAGTGGCAATCACGTCCTTCATCGGCGGGTCGAAGTCAGGTCCAGACCCAGGATTCCCGAAGCCGCCAAAGACTGCTTCGTCGTGGGGGATTCGTGTCCAGCGGTACCCATCCGGCGAGGTCCATACCGCAGCACGCCCGCGGTCGCCTCCGACAGCAACCAGACCAGGCCCTCCAACGGTGACGCTGCTCATCGTCTGGTAGCCGGGTCCGCCGAACACGGTGTCGTCGTAGGGGACTCGGGTCCAGGTCGTTCCATCCGGAGATGTCCATACGGCGGCGTCGCTCCCGGAGTGTCCGACGGCGACGAGGCCAGGTCCGCCAACGGTCACCTCGCCTATGTCCGGGCGGCTAGAAATCGGACCATCGGCTCGGGTCCAGACCGTGCCATTTCGAGATGTCCATACCTCGCCTTCCCCGGTCGCTACGAGGCCGGGGCCTCCCCCGACGATGTCGGAGAAGATCGGAATCTGGTAGAGGGGTACCGCCGTCCAGTCGGTCCCGTCCGGCGAAATCCACACCATGTTCGTTACGCCCCATCCCCCTTCGGGGTCCAAACCGTCCCATCCTCCCCAGCCAACGGCGTATAGGCCCGATGCCGTAGCCGTGACGCTCCGCATCTCTATGGGTTCAACGATCCGACCTTGTGATTCATCAACGATTGGATCGTTAAGAAGTACGACGGACCATTCGTAGCCGTCGCGAGACGTCCAAACCGAAAGGCCTTCTCCGGCTGCCCCTACTGCGACCAGGCCGGGACCGCCGGAGGTCACACTGGAGATCCCCCCACCAGCGAACACCTCCGCGTCGACAACCCTGGTCCACTCAAGCTGCTCGATCCCAGGGAGTAGGGCACCCTCGTCGGTCTCTTGCTCCGGTGTGGTCTCCGCAATGGTGGTAGGTGGCGCAGGCTCATCGGTGACGGGGGCTTCGTCACTCCGTAGGACCAGGGCGGCGATCCCGATGCTGGCGAGGATGAGAATGAAGGCTGCGGCGAAGGCCCAGGCTCTGCGACTCCGTGATGTTTGTGGTGTGGTGGGGTGTGACTCCGTTGCTTTGTGTTGGATCGGGCCTTGGATCGTGGCGGCCCTCTTGGTGGTAGCGGCCGCGATGAAGCGAGCAAACTCGTCGGGGTCGAGGTCGTCGATGTGGGGGATGGGGTTGGCGTCCCGCATGTAGCGTTCGATGGTGGCGGTGTCGATCATCTTGTCTCGCCTCCCCGCAACTGCCTGTGTGCCCCGGCCACTGTGTTTCTGTGGTCGAGGCGCTCATATTCCTTGGCGACCCGGCGAGCCGCCCGATGGATACGCTGCGCAGCCGTTTGTGCCGAACAGCCCACCACTTCGCCGACCTGGGCGTGGGACAGTCCGTCCCACCAAGCCAGTCGCAGCAGCTCCTGATCGTCGGGACGTAGCCTCGCCAGGGCCGTCAACATGGTGCGGTCCCGTTCCCGGCGCAGCACCACCACCTCAGGATTCGGGTCTGATGCCGGTTCCTCTCGGCGCAGCTTGCCGAGCAGCCGACGGGATCTCTGGTTGCGGCGGAACTCGTTGGCCAGCACTCGGCGTGCTACCCCGTACAACCACCACAACGCTGCTTGACCGTCAGGCACATCGTCGAGACGCCGCCACGCCACCAAATAGGTTTCGGCAGCACAATCCGCCGCAGTCTCGGCATCGGTACGGCGACGACAGTACGCAAAGACTTCGTGGCTGTGACGGTCGAACAAGCTGCGATACCGCTGCTCCGACTGAGCGGTGGTTCCCACGAGTCACCTCGCCTTGTCCTACACCCCCATAAGTGTCCAGACACCACCAATCTTGACACACAATCTGCGCAGAACGACAGGCGGATGCGAGCTGAATTGGTGCGGGCGAAGGGACTCGAACCCCCACGAGCATTAGCTCACCAGGACCTAAACCTGGCGCGTCTTCCATTTCCGCCACGCCCGC
>JASJEG010000121.1 GCA_030064765.1 Acidimicrobiia bacterium
GCTGCTGCGAGGACGGAAGCGGAATCGGCGGCTTCGAGTGCCGCCGAGCAGGTGGCTGCCGCTGAAGCCAAGGCCGAGGAGTTGACCCACGCTGCCGAGGAGCAGACGGCCGCAGCTGCCGCAAGGGCCGCTGAGTTGATGACGAACGCAGAGACCGAAGCCGCCGAGATCCTGGGCTCGGCACGGGCAGAGGCAGAACTCGCCGGTGCGGCGGCCCACGAGCAAGTTGTTGCTTCTGAAGAGAAGGCGAGAGAGTTGACGAGCTCCGCAGAGGGTCGTGTCGCGGAGGCTGCGGCTGATGCTGAGAAGGTTGTTGCTGATGCTGGAGCGAGAGCGGCAGAGATCATCGATGGGGCGCAAGAGCAAGCCCGGGTGGAGTCTGCCGCTGCTGCGGAGGCGGCTGCTGAGTTGACTGCAAAGGCTGAGGCCGAGGCCGAGGAGATCCTGGCTGCTGCGAGGACGGAAGCGGAATCGGCGGCTTCGAGTGCCGCCGAGCAGGTGGCTGCCGCTGAAGCCAAGGCCGAGGAGTTGACCCACGCTGCCGAGGAGCGGGCCGGTGAGATAGATGTCGCCGCCCAGGAAAAGGCGGCCAGTGTGACGAGCCGGGCCGATGCCGTACTGGCGGAGTCGCAGGAACGGGCTGAGGAGCAAACAGCCGCAGCTGCCGAGAGGGCCGCTGAGTTGGTGGCGAAGGCCGAGACCGAAGCCGCCGAGATAACAGCATCGGCACGGGAGCAAGCCGAAGAAGATGCCAAGGCTGCAGCTGAGAAAGCCGCAGAACTGGTAGGCCATGCCGAGAGGGAAGCCGAGGAGGTCGCCGCGGAGGGTCGTGCAAGGGCCGAAGAAGCTGCACTCCGAGCCGCTGAGATCATCAGCCGAGCGGAGGCCGAGGCAGACGAGATCCGGTCTTCCGCCGCGGCGGATGCTGCTGCGGCGGATGCTTCGACAGCGGAGATCGTTGCAGCTGCAGAAGATGAGGCCGCCGCGATCGTTGCGGCTGCTGCAGAGCGAGTCGACGTCGCAGACGCGGCACGGCACGAGGCCGTAGCCAAGGCCGAGGCGGAGGCTGCAGAGATAGTTGCGATAGCTCGAGAACAGGCTGAGGCGGAAGGTCAGGCGGCGGCGCAGAAGGCTGTCGAGCTTGTCGCCAGGGCCGAGGCTGAGGCCGAGGAGATCTCTTCGGCCGCACAGGATGAAGCAACAGCCGGAGCCCAGACGGCCGTGGAGCTTGTCGCCAAGGCCGAGGCTGAGGCCGAGGAACTGGTGGCCGAGGCGCGCGTCGCGGCAGATGCCATCAAAGCCGAAGCCCAAAGCAGGGCCGAGGAGCACAAAGAAGAAGCCGCAGGTGCCGCGGCGGCGATAGCCGCCGACGCCGAACTACGCGCCGCCGACATCATCGAACGGGCGCAATCGCGTGCTGAGGTGGATCGCGAAGAAGCGGCAACGGTCATAGCCGCCGACCGAAACGAGGTCCTAGACGCACGGGCTGAGCTAGCCGCAGAACAGGACGCACTGGCAATGCAGCGCGACGAGTTGCTCGCCGAGAAGGCTGCGCTCAAGAAGAAGCGGAAGCGCCTGAAGAAGCTGCAGAATCAGATAGACGCCGGGAGCTCCAGGATCGCCAAGAAGACAGACATACTGGCCGAGGCGCAAGAAGCTTTCGTCCAAGAGCGAACCCTGCTGCAGCGGCGCTGGGCGGAGACGGAGCGGCAAGGGGTGGCAGCGCTAGAGCATGCCCACGCGGAGGCGGAGCGGATACTGCGCGAGGCGCGTGCTCAGGCCAGCGAGGTGGCAGCAGGTCGGGGAGATGAACCGGCAGACGAAGGTACAGATCATGTCACCGCCGAAGAGGCCTTGGCTCGACTCGAGACCGCGTTGCACGACGCACGAGCTGACGTGGAAACCCGAGCCACGGCGGCCGAAGCAGAGCATGGCCATGACAACGACACAGGTTCCTCGGGTGCCTGGGACGACGACGATGGGGATAGCCACGCTGAGGCCTCTGAGGCCGAGGTGGTTTTCGATGGCGGGGCCGACACGCAAGCGGACCCGTCGGCCCCGTTCGAGGTTCCGCTGAATCAACCCGAATCGACCTAGTCGCCGGTCTGGCTGCTTTGTTGGCGGAACCGAGTAGGGTGCCCCTTCTCCGACCTCCGAAGGTGTTCCCTTGAAACGTCACTTGGCTTTTGTAGCCGTTCTGGCTCTAGTGCTCGCTGCTTGCTCCGGAAGCGACTCGTCCGCTGCAGTTGTCAACGGCAGTGAAATCACTGAAGAGGAAGTTCGCAGTCTTGTCTTTGCGGGCGAGGATCTGCCGGACAGTGAGTTCACTCGATTGCTTGACCTCGCAATCCAGTGGACGGCCGTGGCCGATGCGGCAGAAGCCGGCTTTGGTATTGATCCAACCGCCGACGAGATCGCGGCCGAGGTCGACAGGGTCTTCTCGCTGCAAGGTGCCGGACTGACCCGGGAAGAGTTCCTGGAGGCACAAAACATCTCAGAAGCCGGCCTAGACAAGTACGCGGCCCAGCTCCTGATTGGGGAGCAGGTGCTGGCGCAGCTCGAGGCAGACATACCGGTGGCCACTACTGAGGAAGCCAACCAGTTGCTGCTCGACGACCCGGCAGCTTGGACCGAGGTCTGCTCGGCCCACATCCTTGTGGCGACTGAGGAGGAAGCCTCCGCTGTGCTCGAACGACTCGACGGTGGCGAGGATTTCGCCGCCATCGCAATTGAACTGTCGCTGGACACCGGCAGCGGGGCCGCCGGCGGCGACCTGGGATGTGCCTCGCCTTCCGGATACGTCGACGAGTTTGCCGCAGCCACCTTGACTGCGAACGTCGGCGAGGTCTACGGACCGGTGGAGACCCAGTTCGGCTTTCACCTGATCCGGGTTGACAGCAGAAGCGAAGCCACGACCGACGAGTTGATCGAATCGCTGGCGGATATCCGCCTCGCAGAGGCAGTCGATGAGTGGTACCGCAGTTCGCTTGCCAGTGCCGATATCACCGTTGCTGAGCAGTGGGGCACCTGGGTCGCCGAGCCGACCCCGGGCATCGTTGCCCCGGTCGGCTAGAGCGTCCCGGTCGGGCCAGCGCCATGTCTGCCACCGTCAAGGCAGTACTTGGGACCGCAATCGACGCGCCGCAGCTCGGTGCCATCCGGGTTCGCGAGAGCGCACTGCTGCTGATAGCCGACGACGGTCTCATTGAGGCGGTGCTACTGCCCGGTGATGCCGAATACGATCCGGCCCTCGCCAAGGTGCGCCGCAAGCAGACCTTGATCGAGCTCGGTAGCGGGGAGTACTTGCTGCCGGGCCTCATCGATCTCCACAACCACGCGCCACAGTGGCCTCAACTGGGTAAGGCGCTGGATGTACCGCTTGCTGATTGGCTAGCGCGCTACACGTTTCCGCTGGAGGCGAAATACGCCGATGAGGAGTTCGCAGGTCGCGTCTACGAGTCGCTCGTCACGGCGATGATCGCAAACGGCACGACGACTGCGATGTATTTCGGCTCAGCCCATCTACCTGCCACTCGGCTCTTGGCCGAGATCTGCCTCAGCAAAGGACAACGGGCGCTTGTGGGTCGGGTTGCGATGGACGCAGCCGATACCTGCCCCGACTACTACCGGGACGAAAACGCGGGGCTTGCGATCGAGGAGACCGAAGACCTCATTGCACAGGTGCTGACCATGCCGGGGAACGCCGCGCGGCTGGTGCAACCCGTGGTTACCCCGCGGTTCATTCCAAGCTGCACCGACGAGCTACTCGCCGGCCTAGGCGAGGTGGCCCGCACCAATCAGGCCCATGTGCAGACTCACTGTTCGGAGTCCGACTGGGCGCATGAGTACGGGCTGGCACGCTACGGGCAGACCGACACTGTCAGTTACGACCAGTTCGGGTTGGTGACTCGTAGGACTGTCCTGGCTCACTGCAACCTCGTTTCGGTCGACGACCTGGACCTGATTGCGACCAGGGGAGCGGCGGTCGCACACTGTCCACTCTCCAATGCCTACTTCGCCAACGCGGTATTCCCGGTGCGGCGCGCACTGCAGAGTGGTGTCCATGTGGGTCTGGGCACGGACATCTCGGGCGGTCCGGGAACGTCGATCCTGCGGGCGATGGCGGACACCGTCGTGATGTCGCGGCTTCTCGAGGACGGGGTGGACGCCGGCCTGGCAGCCGCAACCCGGGGCGTCGCCGAATCCCGGGTCAGCTTTGCAGAGGCCTTCTACCTCGGTACTACCGGTGGGGGAATCGCACTGGATCTACCGATCGGGCTCCTTGCTCCAGGTATGGCGTTCGACGCAATTGCGGTGGACACTGCAGCTGCGGAATCGGATCTCATCATGTGGGAGGGGCTTGATTCGGGTGAGGAGGCGCTGCACAAGATCATTCACAGCGCCAATCGCAACAACATCAGGAGGGTGTGGGTTGGCGGGAGGTCCGTGAAAAGCGCGATCTGATCTGCCCAATCACCAATCGGGGCGAAGCAGAGAAGCTCCGCGATCAAGAGTCAACTCAGCACCCGTGAAGCCCGCGCTCAGGTCGTCGTTGATCAAGAACCAGGCAGCCTTGCCGACTTCCACCGGATGGGTGGACACGTGACCGAGTGGAGCGGAGCGGCTTGGAACGGGGTTGCCCCGTCGGTTTGTCGCGACGTGGCCCACGGCAACGGTGTTGATGCGAATCCCGTTTGGGGAGAACAACCTGGCCAATCGCTGCGCCTCGGCTCGCAGGTAGGAAGAACCTGCGGCGTCCTCGCGGGCGCTGCTCACAGTAGCGATGAACAACACGGCACCGAGTCGCCCGCTATCGCGCATGAAGCCGGCGGCACTCTCCGCGAGTTGTACGGCTCGCGGCGGCGTCAGAGGACCCGCCTCGTCGCCATCCCCGAGGAGCCATTGGCTCGGGCTGATCACTACCGCGTCGGGGGGCTGTCGCCAGTCTCCCAAGTCGGTCACCGTCCACGCGGTTCCTGCAACTGCTCCCGCAACGCTGCCGGGGCTGTTGGCCAGGCGGCGCAAGAGAAGGTCTATGGCGACATGGTCGGCGCTCGCCGCAACAACATCGCCACCGGCCTCCGCTGCAACCTCCACGACCCCGGCCGCCGCCGGTGTCGCACTATCGGCGACCAGGAGTCGCTTGCCGGTCAGCGATCCGGCCACACCTCTGATGCGATCGGGCCGTCTACGAAGTAGAGCCATGCCGGGAGCATACGCGTCTCAGCAGGCTGGTTGCCAAACCTCTGTTAACCACCGGCTTCGCCGGGTAGGTTGATGCCATGAGCAAGAGATACTTCACCCCAAAGCTGTTTGCGTTTCTCAAAGATCTCGCCGAGAACAACGATCGTGAGTGGTTCAAGGCCCACCAGGATGCGTATGAGGAATTCGTGCGCGAGCCGGCGCTCGAGTTCATCAACGATTTTGCAGACCCGCTGAAGAAGATCAGCCAGCACTTCGTCGCCGATTCTCGTACGGTGGGTGGATCCCTGTTCCGAATCCAACGCGATACCCGATTTTCGAAGGACAAGACTCCCTACAAGACCAACACAGGTCTGCAGTTCCGCCACATAGCGGGTAAAGATGCCCATGCTCCCGGCTTCTACCTCCACATCGAGCCCGGCGAGTGTTTCATGGGCGTCGGCTTGTGGCGTCCCGAGACCAAGGTCGCCTACGAGATACGGCATGCGATCGCTGATGATCCGGCACGATGGAAGCGGACAAGTCGGGGTAAGAAGTTCACCGACGTATTTGCGATCGGAGGGGACTCACTGAAGAAGGCGCCGCGCGGGTTCGACGAGGATCATCCGCTCATTGAGGATCTGAAACGCAAGGACTTCATCGCGTCGACCCGGGTGACGCAGAAGTCGATTACTTCGGATCATTTCATGGAGGACTTTGCAGGCAACTGCCGGCGCGCTGCTCCGTTCATGAAGTTCCTGTGCGAGGCCGTGGGAGTGCCTTTCTAGGCGTGATCCTCTAGCCGAGTGCTCGCATCTTGTCCTCGACGGTGGCCAGTAGCTCGCTGAACGAATCGGCAAACGCCTGAACGCCGTCCGTCTGCAGTTGGGCGGTTATCGCAGGGAAGTCGATGCCGAGTTCGCCAAGTGCTGCGATGTCTTCATGCGCTCGATCCGTCCCCGCAACAAGAGCCGAACCATCCGCCGTGCCATGATCCAGATACGCCTCGATGGTTGCCGGCGGCATCGTGTTGACAGTTCTCGGACCAACCAGCGGCTCCACATAGAGCACATCCGAGTAGGCCGGGTTCTTCGTGGAGGTGCTGGCCCACAGCACTCGTTGGGTTTGCGCTCCGCGCTCGAGTTGGCCGGCGAATTCCGGGCCTTCGAAGATCTGCAGATAACGCTCATATGCCAGTTTGGCGTTTGCCACTGCCGTGCGGCCCCGGAGCGCCAGAGCTTCTTCGGTCCCGATCTTGTCTAGAGCCGCATCTGTGTCATTGTCGACGCGGCTGACGAAGAACGATGCAACCGACGCAATGCGCTGGGGATCGGCGGCGCGTCGAATCCCCCGCACAAAGGCGTACGCCACGGCCTCGTAGTCCGCTAGTGAGAACATCAGGGTTGCGTTCACGTTGATTCCCGCAGCAATCAGCTCCTCGATTGCGGGGATACCCTCCGGGGTCGCCGGCACCTTGATCATCAAGTTGGGACGGGCAACGAGGTTCCACAAGCGGTGGGCTTCTTCGATCGTTCCGTCGGTGTCCGCCGCCAGATACGGGGACACCTCCAGGCTGACGTAGCCATCGTGAGCCGCACTCGACTCATAGACTCCACGCAGCGTGTCCGCAGCATCCTGGATGTCGGCAACGGCAAGGCCCTCGTAGACCGCAAGCGGCGTGCTCACGGGATCGAGCGAAAGCGCATCCCGAATCGCGGCGTCATACGAGTCTGATCCGCCGATTGCCTTCTGAAATATCGTGGGATTCGATGTAAGACCGCGAATGCCGTCTTCCACCATCCCGGCGAGTTCGCCTGAAGCGAGCATGTCGCGGCGGATGAAATCAAGCCATACGGACTGTCCAGCATCATGTAGCTCGTGCAACGTACCCATCAACAACCTCTCGAGAAGACGCTCGGCCGCCTTATGCGGCGTATTGCACGAGACTAACGCAGCGGCAATCTCGAGGAATCCGGCTTCAGTCGCGGGCTATTCCGCTTCGAGCAAACGGCCGATACGCTCCCGGACCTCCGGTGCCAGGTCTTCGCGCATCAGTGCAAACGCAATCCCCGCGGCGAGGAAGCCGCTCTTGGTGCCGCAGTCGTAGCGTATCCCCTCCAAGCGAAGCCCGTTGAAAGGCACCTCACCCACCATCGCCATCATCGAATCCGTGAGCTGAATCTCATTGCCGGCTCCGGTCTTGGCTTCAGATAGGTGATTCATGATCGACGGCTGCAGCACGTAGCGGCCCACGATTGCCAGGTTGGAGGGGGCGTCGGCCGGCGCCGGCTTCTCGATCAACCCGCGTATCTCGACCAGTCTTCCGTTGCTTTCCCCAGGCTCGACGATGCCGTACCGCGAGGTGTGGTGGTCGGGGACCTCCATCAGCGAAACCACGTTGCCGCCGTGGGTCTCATACACATCGACCATCTCGGCAAGGGTCGGCGTGTCGGCCTGAATCAGGTCGTCGGCGAGAAGCACTGCAAACGGTTCGTCGTTGACCAGGTTGCGAGCACACCACACGGCATGGCCAAGGCCAAGCGGTGACATTTGCCTGACATACGCCACCTGCCCTGCGTCGAGCTTGGCCTGATTGACTTGCTCCAGCTCGTCCTGTTTGCCTCGCTCCGCCAGAGTCTGTTCGAGTTCGTAGTGGTTATCGAAGTGGTCCTCGATGGCGCTCTTGCCCCGCCCGGTCACGAAGATGAACTCCTCGATACCCGCAGCTCGCGCCTCGTCGACCGCGTACTCGATCAGCGGCTTGTCGACGATGGGCAACATCTCCTTGGGAAGCGCCTTCGTAGCGGGCAAGAAGCGAGTTCCCAGCCCTCCTACGGGGAATATGGCCTTGCGAACCGGTTTCACTGCTGTTCCTTCATATGTTCTCTGATTGACTTCGGCGCGCTCAGAGCCGCCGTTGAGCCGTTCCTGCCTTGTGCCTAGGCGCCGCCGGCCAGCACGTCGCGAGCCACTCGATCGGCATGCGCCTTGGCCCGAACGTTATACCAGGCGTGCTCGATAATCCCGGCGGCGTTGGCGACGATCGTCGATCGGATGATGCCCTTGTACTCCCGGCCGTAGTTCTTCTTGGTCCCCCAGGCTCCAAATGCATCGGACATGGTGTGGTCTGGATCGCTGAGAAGCGAGAAGGGCAGCGAGTGTTCTGCACGAAACTCGGCTAGTCGCTCGAACGAGTCGGGGCTGACTCCGAGTACTTCGTAGCCGGCGGCTTGGAAGCGCTCATGGCTGTCGCGAAAGTCGCACGCCTCTGTCGTGCATCCGGGGGTGAATGCCTTCGGGTAGAAGTACACGACGAGGCCGTGGCCGGCAAACTCGCCGCTGCTGCGGGTGGTCCCAGTGTCGTCGACGAGCTCGAAATCAGGTAGTTGCATGCCGGGTTCGAGTCTCATGGTCTGATCGTCTCCTATTCGGAAGTCGAAGCCTTGGCAATGTCGGCTGCGCTGCGGACGCGAAGTTGCCCGCACGCGGCGTCAATCTCTTTACCCCGGGTCTCCCTGAAGGTTGCGCGTGCTCCGTGGTTGCGCAACACCTCCATGAAGCGGTCGACACTAGATCGTCCCGGCGCCTGCTGGCTGGTCAATGGGGTCGGGTTGAGCGCGATGACGTTCACATGAGCCTGCAGCGCTCGGGCGATCTCCGCCAGTTTGCTCGCTTGTTCCTCGGTGTCGTTGACACTCGCCATGAGTGTCCACTCAATCGAAATCCTGCGGCCGGTACGTTCGAAGTAGTAGGCGGCGGCGGCGATGACTTCCTGCAGCGGGTATCTCTTGTTGAGCGGCACCAGGGACGTTCGAAGCTGATCGTCTGCTGCGTGCAGGCTGACGGCAAGGCCCACCTGCAGGCCTTCTTCGGCGAGCTTTCGCATCCCGGGCACCACGCCGACCGTCGAAACAGTTATTGAGCGGGCGGCCATGTCAATCACGTCGATCATGCGGTGCAGGGCTGCAACGACGTTGTCATAGTTGGCCAGGGGCTCGCCCATGCCCATAAAGACAACATTGGTCACCCTTGCCGGCGAACCCGCGATCGGGCTGTCCGCAAGGAAGGCGTTGGCATAGGCAACTTGTGCAACGATCTCGCCGATGTCCAGGTGTCGTTCGAATCCGAATTGCCCAGTTGCGCAGAAGGTGCAGCCCATGGCGCACCCGGCTTGCGAGGAGATACACAAGGTCGTTCGGTTGTCATAGCCCATCACTACGGCTTCGATGGAAGCCCGGTCGGCGGTGCGGAACAACCACTTGTGGGTCCGGCCCCCGTCAGCGCTCTGGGCGGCTTCCAACTCGAATGGCCATAGTCGGTTCGCCAATGCGACCCGCATTTCGGTCGGAAGGTTCAGCATCGACGCGGTATCGAGAACTGGGTGCTCATATAGCCAGGAGCGCAGTTGCTGGGCGCGGTAGGAAGGCTGCCCTTGGGTCAGGGTTTGCAGCTCATCCGGGTCGACCTGGTAGGCGCTCTGCAAGACTCAGCCGGTGTGGTCATTCGCCTGGTCGATCCAGGCGGCGACGCTGTCAACGGAGAT
>JASJEG010000122.1 GCA_030064765.1 Acidimicrobiia bacterium
GTCATCACCCCGGTCGACTCGACACGGCGGGCGGTGATGATGGCCATCGAGCGCGGCAAGCTGCAGAACCTGATCTTCGACAACCACGCCCTTGCCAGCCACCGGGCAATGGCGGCCATCCTGGGCGTCATCCTGAACGCACCCCCGGTCAAGCAAACGCTGGCCCGTCGGCAGCTGAAGTCGATCTACGTCGACAAGCTCGTTGCCAGCCGGCAATGAGCCGTTTGGGCAAGGGTAAGCGGGAGGTTGTCGGATTGTTGAGCCTCACAGGACAGTTTCTATACCTCAATCTCCAGACGACAGACAGGCGCGGTCGTACGGTGCAAGGCCCCTAGCGGGATGACTCAACCGGCTCGGGACGCACCTTGCCTTCACAAGATTGTCACTGTGCCGGCGCCGCCGTCGATCCGCACCCACGCTCCCTCTGTGAGTCGCTCCATAGCCTCGTGGACCGACATGACTGCAGGGACCCCGTACTCCCTGGCAAGGGTTGCAGGATGTGAGAGGGCTCCGCCGGACTCGGTCACGATGCCTCCCGCAACGGTGAAGATCGGTGACCAAGCCGCCACGGCGGTCCGGCATACGACGATGTCTCCGGCACCGACATCGAGAAAGTCGACCTCCCCCGTCACGAACCGCACAGCTCCCTCGGCCCAGCCCGGTGCGCCGGGCAATCCGACCAGGGCACCGTCAATTGCCTCCTTGACAGGCGGCGGGGTCTCGAGCGCCGCCGCCCACAGTATGGCGCCCGTTGTGTCGCGGAGGCCCCGGGGTAGGGTCTTGATATCCGGTAGCGGCACAGGTTCGGGTCCGTACCGCCGGGCACCGACATGCGTCGCCGCCCATGCGATCTCGGAGCGCCGCTCCACGAGGTCAGAAATGGTTGCGTCCCTGGCTGTCAGCATCCGCTGCAACTCAGCGATGTCGAGGTGCCAAACGTCCGTTTCCAAAGGTAGTTGTCCGGTCGCCGCCAAGCGTCTCCCCGCTTCGAGAGCGACGGGGCGCATGAGCGCAACCGCATCGAAGGCTGCCAGCTCACTGACATCCTGGTAGGGCCTGCCACGTCGGGCCAGCCGAAGGTGGGCGTCGAACTCAGCGTGAAGTGAAGAATCAAGACTGGAGCGGGCCATCGCCTCACGTTCGCTGGCACGGACACGCGGATCGTCGGCACTCACGTCGGCAGCCAACAACAGGTGGACAAGCCGCCCGAGGTCTTCGGCCAGCGTCGGTTTGGTCAGATCGATGTTGAGCCGGTGGCCATGTCGATCGAGGAAGTGATCGATACCTTCCACACTGGTAACCGCGCTGCGATCATCCCGGATCATCGCCCGTTGCTCATCTGACAAAGAGGCAGACATGTCGGCAAGTGCTCGACCGGCATCGAACGTCGACCCCCCAAAGCCGGCCACGAGGTCGACTGTCTCAGATGGATCCCAACCAAGGTGATCGTGCACGAACAGTCCGAGCCTTCCCGTCGGGATCATCCCTGCGCCGAGAGTCAGGCGGAAGTGGGCAACGGCCAGCTCCTGGATGTGGCCCCGGATGCGGAGAATATGACTCGATAACCCCGGGCCGTCGAGGCTGCTCAGATCCACCTCACGTATACGTTTGGTTTGAGCGCTGGCCTCCGGACCCGTTGTCGACTCCCACTCTTCAATGAGATCGATGATGCGGGCGTCACCGTCGTAGTCTCTTGCTCGGGCAAGCCTCGATCGCAGTGGGGGAAGACGTAGGGCAAGGGCCAAGACCCAAGCCGGAAGCTGAACACCGTCTCTGGCCCCTCCCCCAAGCGGCACTTCGCGGGAGTAGACCCTCCCCTCGACCAGGCGGTAGTCGACGGTATCGGCAGGGAGACCGAACTCGGCAAAGACCTGCTTGAAGGCATCGCAGTGGATGGGAAACCAGTTCGAGAAGGAAAGCCGGTTCATCGGATCCGGGAATCGCAGCTCCTGCGTCCACGTCTGCCGAGCAGGGAGATCGAAGATCGGCTGGTGGGCGAACGCAGACAGGGGACGGGCTTGCAGCAGCCACAGCCGTTGATCGTCGAACGCCCACTCGACATCAACCGGGCTACCGATCGCTTGCTCGAGTGCTTCCACCAGGCGAACCACGTCACGCTCTTGGTCATCGGTGAGCAATGACCGGCCGGTCGCGTTGTCGCTACCAGCAACCCAGTGCTCCCCGTCCTCCGTCCCCTCCAACAGGTGGTCGGCGAGACCGCTGACTGCCTCGATGACGATTCCAGGTCGACCGGTGACCGGATCTTCGCTGAACGCAACACCGGCCGCTGATGCGCGAACCATCTCCTGGACGATCACGGCAACGCCATCCGCCGCACACTCGACCACAGCCGCCAGGAGATCCTCCGGGGCCACCGACAGCAGGGTGAGGTGTTCCCCGGCGTGGCTGGCCTGTGCGGAGTCCTCTTCCACCCCCGAGCTACGCACCGCAAACGGCGGAGTGAGCGACTCGGCTGCCTTCCTCAAGCGCCCATCGAGATCTTGCGCTCCATCGTCTGCTCCGCTTGCCAGTTCACGCGGGACGACGACGCCAGGAGGCACGGACAGGCCAAGGCGCATTCCGGTGGCAAGACCGACGGCCTTCCCACCGACCGAAGCTCGGTCCCACGCTGCGCTGAGCGGCACGATGTCCGGAATTGTGTTATCCGACATCCGGGTCACCCAGGGAACCCTGCTCGTTGCGGGCGGCCTGGATGAGAACCCGGATGGCCCACTCGGCAGCGTCGCCGGCCCGGGTCGCCCCGAGTCCGAGATCTGGTTCGGTTAAGCGCGCCCAGCCATCGGATGCGGAAAGCAAACGAACGAGCCCGACGAGTTGATCAACCGCCTCGGGCGGTATTCCATCGATCGATGCCACCATCTCCCGCAGCTGCGCGGTCCGTGCGTACGACGCCTCCTTGCGGACACCTGCGGCTCGCAGCGCTCGCATAGCCTTGACCAGATCGTTGTTGCGGTCGAATACGTGGAACGTCTCGGCAATGGGATGCGAGCCCGACTCGAGCATGGCCTCCCAGCCACTGTGTTTGGGCAGCTCGGCCTCCATCTCGGCGACCTCGTTGGCTTCGATACCATCCACGATGGCATCCCGGCTGGGGTAGTGCCGGTACAGGGTCCGTTCGGCGATGCCCGCCTTACGGGCGACCTCAGTCAAGGGGAAACCGTCGGGCCCGCGCTCCCCGACCAGGGCGATAAAGGCAGCTCGGATCCTGGCTCGCACAGCTCGGGCCTGACGTTCGCGGAGGCTGGGCTCTGAGGACATGGAGTCATACTGCCACGAGTTCCTCGATCATTGTCGCGACCTCCTCGGGTGCGTCGATCCAAGGCAGATGCCCGCCTCCGTTGATCAGCTTCATGTCAGCGTTGGGGATGGAGGCAACTAGCGCGTCGGCAACGGCTCGGTCGCCAAAGGTCTCGTGTTCGCCCCAGATGAGGAGAGTCGGCGCGGAAACGCGAGATCTCGCCGACGGGGAGATCAGGTGCTCCCGTGCATATGCGCCCGCTCGGCCGCGTAGCAGGCGCATCACAGCCATGTCGTTGCGGAGGGAGTCCGTGTGCTTCAGCAACGCTCCCCACCACTCGAGGTACGAATCGTCGAGACGACCTTCGTCGAGGCTTGCCCCGTGACCAATAGAACGCCACATCTTTCGCTGCGTTCTCGCGCCGGGCCGCATCCTGCCCATGAGCGCCCCGATCACGGGCAGAAGCATGAGGCGCTCCGCAAACGGGGTTCCCAACTCCTCGAGCCACCCGGGTGTACCCATGATGACCAGTCCCGAGACGCGGGCCGGATGCTCGGCAGCTGCCTTCAGCCCCATCGACCCACCGGAGGACGAGCCGACGACCAGGGCCCGGTCAACATCGAGCGCGTCCAGGCAGTCGACCACGATGTGACGGAAGTACTCCGATGCGGTGACGCTCGAGCCGAGTGGCTCGGATAGGCCGGTCCCCGGCAAGTCGATCATCACGGTGCGGCGATCCGCCAGATGCGGAACCAAGTGGGCCCAGCCCGCACCACTGCTCGGGCTGCCGTGAAGCAGCAGGGTTGTCGGCCCCGACCCGACCTCCTGGATTCGCACGTCGGTACCGATCGTCGCCAATCGGATGCTCCGTTCCGTGGGGACAACGCCCACCGACTTCCACAGCGCGGACTCGGCAGCGCGATACGCAGCTTCGTTCATTGCGATTCCTCCGTAGTCGTGAGTTCCAGCGTCATGGGTTCCCTCTCGAGTGGCTGGGCTTGGGTATCCACTTGTCTCCTTTCAGATAGTGACAGTTATACTGTCATATCGACAGTAATACTGTCAAATTGGTTCAAGAGACCAGAGGAAAGGAGCGACAATGGCCGACACCCCTCACCTAGGCATTTACATCAACCGACCCCTGCAGGACGTCTTCGACTACGTCCTCGACATTGAGCGCACGCCCGAGTGGCGACCGCGGATGTCCGGGGTTTCGTGGACAACCGAGGGCGAGCCAGGGGTGGGCAGCAAGATCCAACTTGCAGCCAAGGCGCTCGGGTACACCTTCGAGTTCGAACTCGAGGTGACGCGGTGGGAGCCACCACGTTTCTTCGGCTACGCAAGCAAGCAGGGGCCGGTGCTCATGGACTCATTCATGGAGTGGGTCCCGGTCGATGATGGCTGTCACTTCAACATCGGCGGGAACCCCAGATCGAACAGCATCTGGGTGAAGCTCACCGAGCCGCTCTTGCGGTCAACATTGCTCAAACAAGACGTTGCCGATCTGGAGCGGCTCAAAGAGATCATGGAGGCCGGTCGCGATCGGGCGACGTAGACCGAAGCATTCAACGGGCTGTCGACAAAGGAGCGCTCCCGTTTCGGCACCGAACAGGACAGTCTCCGAGGACCTTTTCGTGACCACGTCGATATGGGCCGAGAAGAACCAGTCGGCCTAGCTGCACACTTCTGTATGCGCCACGAGTTTCTCTAGTCCCGATCGGCTTTCTTCTCGTCGTAGTAGTCGAGACGCTCGAGTGGCATAACCAATGCCGTGATCACATTCATGAGGTGTCCGGTGATGCGCTTGAGATAACGGCACAACAGTGCGCGGGGCACAGCGTCACCTGCGGGTGCAGTCGACTTGAGCTGAGCGGCGACACATTCGTCGAAACGATCCTGAGCCTCGTCCATCTCGGCGATCAAGATGTGGGCCGCCTCGCTATCACGCTCCTGGTAGATCCGCGATGCCGCAACGATGTAGCGCGACGTCTGGTCTCTCAAGCCGATCAGCCACTCCAAGTCCTCGGCGGTTGAAAGATCGATGCCTTCGTTGGCCAGGTCCCAGATGTTCTTGCACTGGTCTCCCACGCGCTCGGCGTCCTTGATGACGCTCATTGCGATGAGCACGCGGGCAAGGTCGACCCTCTCGCCGGCAATCGCCGCATGGACTATCAACCGCCGCCTCACCTCACGCTCGGCACGGTTCACCTGCTTGTCGCTCTTCTTGACCTCCTTGCCAACAACTCCGACGTCGGTGCCTCCCAGAAGGGCGTTGATGGCCAAGTCGAAGGTATGCCGGTCGTCTTGAAGCATCTGAACGATGAGGGCTTCGATTTCCTCGAGCGGTTTGTCTGATCCGCCTTTGAAGAATTCCATAACCATTGCGCTCTCCTACTGCAGAACGAGGATGCCGAATATCGGGAAGATGATGAACAGCCCGACGACGTAGACGATGACGATTGATTTGCGGACCTCGGCATACACAGCCAGACGCTGAGCCAGCGCCAGTGGGATGTTGCGGAGGGTGGGTATCGAGTACCAGAACGCGACCCCAATCGCGTTGAACAGGAAATGGTGCAGGCCGATTATCAGACCCGCTGGCGACTCGGTGGCCAACGACGCCAGCAACGCGGTGATCGTCGTTCCGATGTTGGCTCCCAGGGTGATCGGGAATGCGCTGCGGAGTGTCACTACCCCGGCAGCGATCATCGGAACCAGCACCGAGGTTGTGATACTGGACGACTGAACGAGGACGGTCATAACCGTACCGATGAGGATCGCAGAGACGCCGCCACCCTTCATGAGCACTGCGTTGATGGAGCGTTCGATGCGCCCTGCCATGACCAGCCGCATGTTCTTGGTGACGTAGGCAAGGGCGAAGAAAATCAGGGCCATGCCGAACGCCAACATTGCGATACCGGTGATGTCGGAGTTAGCCCCCATGTCCTCGAGGACCCCCTCGAAGAGCTTGACTGGCGCCTTTACCGCAGTCTTGATAGGCGTATCACCGCCGGCGAAACCGCTCATACCGATGTCGGTCATCACCTCCGCCATCCACTCGGAGATCTTGGTGAGGAACCCGGTGGCGAGCTCGAGCGGCAGCATCACCGCAACATTGCAAACGTTGAAGAAGTCGTGCATCGTGGCACCGGCGAACGCCAGGCGGAACTCCTTAGTACGGCGGAGAAATCCGAGCGAGGCAAGAGTGTTGGTGACCGTCGTGCCGATGTTGGCGCCCATGATCATCGGCACCGCCAGCTCTAGGGACAGCGACCCTGCGCCGACCAGCCCGACGATTGTTGATGTTGACACCGACGATGACTGAACGAGCACGGTGGCGAGCATTCCAACGAAGACACCGGCGATCGGATTGGCAACCGTCTCGAAGAGTCCATCGGTGAACTCCGAGCCAAACGCCTTGATGCCGGTCTCGAGCGCCTTTATCCCAACCAGGAAGAGGTAGAGCAGTCCGACAACAACAAGCACCCGGGCCCAGGTGGGGAATCGGTCCTCGATCTGCTCGTCGGACGCTACGGGCTCGGGAGCTAGCTGATCCACGGAGCGCATCCGTTCGGTCGGAGTCGAGGAGTTGCCATTGCGCGGATGAATGGGACAGACCGACTAGGAGCCGATGGGGTATAGCCAGCTTGCCTCATTGGTCCTAGCGTCACGACGTCCTCCTCGACGAAGTGGCTGACGAATGCGTCGGTTGTCTACGGCACCACGTTTTGTGCGTTGCGCCATCAATGCCGCAACGATTCTGCCAGGTTGCCCACCGTCGCAACAATCCGAGCGTGGTTCGCTGGCGTGTCGGACACCAAGGCGCAGGAAGGCACGAAGCAAGACATGTTTGCGATCGCAGCCGGGCTCGAGTTGCTCGACTGGCCTACACAAGACCATCGCCCCGCTCTGTCAGGTCGTCCGGTCGGACGCGTTGGGGTCGCCGAGGTCTTCATCGAGCACCTCGACCTCAATTCCATCGTCGGTCTCGCCAGCTTCGTCATCCGTTGATGGATCCTGGGCGTCGCCTTCTGCTGTGTCGCCCACCTGATCTGAAGCGCGTGCGAAGGACCCAGCTCCCTTGAGCCCGGTGTCCCGGCGGGCGGCGCGAACTGCCTGGGAGATGCTGTGCCAGAAATGGCTCTCTTGACCGACTACGTCGACGAAGCCGGACCGCTCCAGAACGTGCTCGACATGATGCAGGACGCGGGCGAGATAGAGCTTGATGTCGCGCTCCTCTAGCTCATCAGCGAGATGCCGGAGAACGTCCGCACTCGTGGTGTCGAGGTGCGTCGTAGCCTCGAGATCAAGCACCAACGCACGTGTCTCGGGCCACTTCGCGACCTCGGCGATCAGGCGATCCTCGATTGATGTTGCATTCGCCCAGAACAGCGGCGCGTCGAGCCTTGCAACCACAATGCCTGCGACCGGCAGGCGTTCGGGATGGCCACGGACCCTGCCCCATGCCGCCTTCTCATCGCTGATCTTGCCGAGCACCTCGATACGAGGCGAACTCGACCGGTAGATGATGGCCAGCAGCGACACAACGATTGCAATACCCAGTCCGTAGAGCGGCCCGAACAGCACAACGGATGCGGCCCCAACTACCGCGGCAACGAAGTCGGCGGTGCGGACATGGCGATAGCGGCGCATGGCGGCGACGTCCATGAGGCCCCACACGGCGGCCACGACGATGGCGCTGAGTACCGCGAGCGGCAGTTGGGTGAAGAACTGTGTGAACGCTATCAACACCGCGATAGTCAACACGGCCGCGGTGAGGCCAGTTATCTGGCTGTTGCCGCCTGACCGTTCGACGGCGGCCGTCTTGGACAAACTGCCCGCGACCGCCAGTCCCCCGGACAGGCCGGCCGCGATGTTGGCGGCACCCATGCCAATCAGCTCTCGTTCGGTCTCCACCCGATAGCCGCCACGCGTCGCAAATAGGCGGGTCGCAGCAAGTCCCTCGGCCAGCGCGACCAGTGCGAGCGACATGCCACCAACCACAACCGGACCGAGATCGAGCCGGGGAATGAGCGGCAGGCCGATCGGGGGGAGGCCGCCCGGCACGTCACCGACGACCGCCACTCCGTGCCCCTCGAGATCGAGTAACTGCGACGCAGCCACGCCGACGACAAGAGCCACAAGGCCCCACGGCACAGTAGGGAAGAGCTTGCGGCCGCCAAAGAGCAGGACGAGTGCGACACCACCGATGACGGCAGTCTGAAGATGGGTCTCGGCAATGTTCTGGGTTGTTCGAATCAGTACCCCGATCAGGTCGCCGGGCGGCTTCGCAATGCCGAGCAGCGTGGGCAGTTCCCCGATGATGATCGTCACCGTCAGACCGAAGACAAACCCCGTAACGATGGGTCTAGACAAGAACTCGGCTAGCCAGGCGACCCGCAACAGGCCTATGGCCGCTAGGACGATTCCGGCGGCGATGGCTAACGCGGACGTGATCGCAACGGCGTCCTCCGGGTTGTCCCGTGCGATATCGGCGACCAGCGACCCCGAGACAATGGCCACAGTGGAGGCGGGACCGACAATCAGTTGCGGCGACGAACCCAAGGCTGCATAGGCCAGCAAGGCAAGCGGTATGGCGTACAACCCGACCTGGACCGGTACGCCCGCAATGCGAGCGTACCCCAACGACTGCGGCACCAAGAGCGCCGCCACAACCGCCCCAGCCAGGATGTCGCCACGCAGTCGGCTGCGGGGATACTCCGGCAGCCACTGCATGATGGGCACGAAACGCGCTACAGCCTCCCATCGTGGGCTCCGTGGCTTCGCATCGGCCCTCTTCGACACCGTGACCCACTCCCAGGGTTCCGTCAAAGCGATCTCTTGCGGCTCTGCCTGAACTCCAGGCTAGCCAGAATGCCGCGGGTGATCTCCTACGCTCTGCGGGCGACTCGAGCATGGTTTCGCTCCGCTCAATCCGAAAGGAGACGGACAGGCGACCGGGTCAGCCTCGTGTGCGCTAGCTCGCATTGCAGCTGATTCCCTGTGCGCCGGCGCCTGCCGGTGGTCGACAGCCCCAGGATCAAGCCGCGCTTCTCAGTCTGCGCGCGGTTGTCGCGCTGACCGTCAGATTGCGCAGAGCGGTTTGAGCAGCCATGACCCGCTCCTGGGAAGCCTCCCACGCCACATCACGGGCTGCGTAGGTCGGATCAGGCAGCCTCAAGGCGATGAGTACCACCAGCGCGGTCAGCAGGATCAATGCCGCAGAGACGAAGAAGGCGCCTTGCGGCGAAAGTGACCCAATGAAGATGGTCACCAAGGCAGGGGCCAACAGGCTGCCCAAGGACCCGACTGCCGTCTTGATGCCCATCGCCCGTGAACGATGTTCTTCTGGTGTGATGTCCAGGTAGGCAGCGCTCAATGCCGGATTGACCAACGCCTCGCCGAGTCCGGCAATGATGAAGGC